>NZ_JBWCCN010000004.1:0-381727 GCF_056279485.1 Pseudomonas sp. TE12508
GTCGTTTGAAAAGCGGTGAAAACCGCCTTTCAAACCCACAAAAACGTAAAGGATGTCCCCGGTCTCGATTGTAAAGGATGTATCCGTTTCTACATAGCGATGAGGGCATTAAAGACACTGAGACTCTTTCAGGCTGTCGCTTCAACAGTGCCAATGAAATTCGCCAGCTCCGCCGTCTGCGGGTTGGCAAACAATACCTTCGGATCCCCCACCTCATGCACCTTGCCATGGTGCATGAACACCAATTTGTCCCCAACCTCGCGGGCAAAGCGCATTTCATGGGTGACCATGATCAGCGTCATGCCCTCCTTGGCCAGTTGCCGGACCACGCTCAGCACTTCGTTGACCAGTTCCGGGTCCAGCGCCGAGGTGATTTCATCGCACAACAGCACCTTCGGCGACATCGCCAGCGCCCGGGCAATCGCCACCCGCTGTTGCTGGCCGCCAGACAGTCGGTCGGGGAAGGCATCGAATTTTTCCCCCAGCCCGACCCGTTCCAGCATCTGCCGCGCCAGTTCGGCGGCTTTGGCTTTCGGCACTTTCTGCACCACTTGCGGCGCGAGCATGACGTTTTCGCCCACAGTGAGGTGTGGGAACAGATTGAACTGCTGGAACACCATCCCGACTTTCTGCCGCAGGCTGCGCAGGTCGGCGCGGGCGGCGTCGAGGTATTCGCCGTCGACTTCGATCACGCCATCATTGATCGATTCCAGACCATTGAGGGTGCGCAGCAAGGTGGATTTGCCCGAGCCGCTGCGGCCAATGATTGCCACCACCTGGCCTTCGTCGACACTCAGGTCGATGCCTTTGAGCACATGGTGGTCGCCGTAATATTTATGCAGGGCGGAAATTCTAAGCAGAGGCATGCAGTCTCCTTTCCAGGTAGCGCGCACTGAGGGACAAGGGGTAGCAGAGCAGGAAGTAACCGAGCGCCACCAGGCCGTAGACCATGAAGGGCTCGAAGGTCGCGTTGGCGAGCATGCCGCCGGTCTTGGTCAGTTCGGTGAAGCCGATGATCGAAGTGACGGCGGTGCCTTTGACCACTTGCACCGAGAAGCCCACGGTTGGCGCCACGGCGATACGCAGGGCTTGCGGCAGGATCACGTAACGCAGTTGCTCCAGCGGATTGAGCGCCAGGCTCGACGAGGCTTCCCACTGGCCATTGGGGATCGAATCGACACAACCGCGCCAGATCTCCGCCAGGTAAGCGCTGGTGAACAGCGTCAAGGCCATCGCCGCGGCCATCCACGGCGAAATCTCCACACCGGCCAACGCCACACCGAAGAACACCAGAAACAGCTGCATCAATAGCGGCGTGCCCTGGAACAGTTCGATGTAGGTGCGGGCGAAGTGGCTGGGCAGGGATTTTTTTGAAATCCGCATCACCATGATCAGCAAGCCGATCAGCCCGCCGCCGATAAACGCCACCAGCGACAATGCCAGGGTCCATTGCAGGCCCGTGAGCAGGTTGCGCAGGATGTCCCAGAGGGTGAAATCGCTCATTGGCTGCTGCTCCTTGCTATGTAGCGCCGGCCGATCCAGTTCAGCAATTGGCGGATCAGCAGCGCCATGCACAGATAGATCAGTGTGGTCAGGGCATAGGTTTCAAAGGCGCGGAAGTTACGCGATTGAATGAAGTTGGCGGCGAAGCTCAGCTCTTCGGTGGCGATCTGCGAACAGACAGCCGAGCCGAGCATGACGATGATGATCTGGCTGCTCAGGGCCGGCCAGACCTTGCCCAGCGCCGGCAGCAGAACCACGTGGCGGAAGGCTTCGAAGCGGGTCATCGCCAAGGCGGCCGCGGCTTCCAGCTGCCCGCGGGGGATCGCTTGAATGCCGGCGCGGATGATCTCGGTCGAATAGGCACCAAGGTTGATCACCATCGCCAGCACCGCCGCCTGCCATTCGGAAATCTGCAGGCCCAGCGACGGCAAACCGAAGAAGATGAAAAACAACTGCACCAGGAATGGCGTGTTGCGGATCAACTCGACGTAAACCCCGAAAATGCCGGCGAACGGGCGGATGTTCCACGCCCGCACCAGTGCCCCGACGATACCCAGGCCGACCCCAAGCACCGCGCCAATGGCCGTCAACTCAAGGGTGAACAGCGCACCGCGCAGCAGCAGATCGGTGTTTTCCACCACCGGCAAGAAATCGAACTGATAAGCCATAAGTCGTCTCCGCGAACGATCAGAGATCGGCCGGCAGCGGCTCTTTCAGCCAGGTTTTCGAGTTCTTTTCCAGCGCACCGTCAGCCTTGGCCGTGGTGAGGATGTCGTTGACCTTGCCCAGCAGCGCCGGCTCGTTCTTGTTCACGCCAACGTAAACCGGCGAGTCCTTGAGCTTCACTTTCAGCGCCGGCACGCGTTTCGGGTTTTTCTCGCTGATTGCCACCATCACCACGTTACCGCTGGCGATCAGGTCGACTTGCCCTGCGAGGTAAGCGGCGATGGTCGAGTTGTTGTCTTCGAAGCGTTTGATGGTCGCGCCTTCGGGAGCGACTTTGGTCAGCTCGATGTCTTCGATGGCGCCACGGGTGACGCTGATGGTTTTGCCCTTGAGATCGTCCAGGCCCTTGATGGCGGCGTCTGGCGGGCCGAATACGGCGAGGTAGAACGGCGCGTAGGCACGGGAGAAGTCGATGACTTTCTCGCGCTCAGGGTTCTTGCCGAGGCTGGAAATCACCAGGTCGACTTTGCCGGTGGTCAGGAACGGAATGCGGTTGGTGCTGTTGACCGGGGTCAGTTCGAGTTTGACCTTGAGCTGGTCGGCCAGCAGTTGGGCGGTGTCGATGTCCAGGCCGCGAGGTTTCATGTCCGGACCGACCGAACCGAATGGTGGGAAGTCCTGGGGCACCGCGACTTTGAGGGTGCCGCGTTTGACCACGTCCTCCAGACCGTCGGCGTGGGCGGGTGCCTGGCTCAGCATCAGGCTGGCAAACAGAGCGGCGAGGAGGGCACTGTAACGCATGGTCATGGCAAATCTCCGGATCGGCGGGAAGTGATTTCTGCGGATCGACAGAGCACAGGCCATGCCAAGATTCGGTTTTGGGGGCCACAGGCCACGGTTTTGCTGGTGTCGTTCGGTCTTACTGGTCTGAACAGTTGGGGTGCGTTTCGCACCCTGATGGCGCACCCGTGAAAATTCCCGAACCCCCATGGGGCACGACTTGCCGGACGCCGCGAATAGCTTTACAACTAGCCGCTCATTGGCCTGGCTCGTCTGAAAAAACCATGAACTCGATCTCCCGCGCCGTACCCGAAGTGGCGCTGCAAGCCATCCGCAAACTGATCACCGAGCAAGGTTTCGGGGCGGGGGATGCCTTGCCCTCGCAACGGGACCTGGCGGTGCAATTGGGGGTCAGCCGGGCGTCGTTGCGTGAGGCGTTATCGTCCCTGAGTGCGCTGGGCGTGATCAGTATCCAGCCGGGCAAGGGCGTGTTTGTGCAATCACCAGTTGATCTGCCCCGGGGCGATGCGGCGCCGGGCTGGCCGTTCGCGGCCCAGGCATCGCCGCTGGACATCTTCCAGTTGCGCTACGCCCTGGAAGGTTTTGCCGCCGGGCTGGCGGCCGTGACCCTGAGCACCGACGATCTTGATGCCCTGGAGGACAATGTCGCCGCCATGCGCAACGAACTGCGTGCCGCCGACTTCGAGGCGGCGGCACGACTGGACTTCGAGTTTCACCGGCGCATCCTCCTGGCCAGCGGCAATCAGGCGATGCTGAGCATTCTGACCGCCAGCGCCGATATCTTCCTGGAGAGCCAGAAGCTACCGTTCATCCGGGCCGAACGGGCGATGGAAACCTGGCAGGAACACCGTAAAATCCTCCGTGCGCTGGCTCGTCGGGCCTCTGGCGCCGCGCAGAAGGCCATGCAGGAGCATGTGCGCAACGCCGCCCTGCGTACCGGAATTGCTTTCGTCGCTCCCGCCACCTCATGACTTGAGCTATACCCAAACTCATGGGCCACCATAGCGAGACTCAATCATCTGCGGCTTCCTGAACACGGGAAGGGCGGCTATGATGGGCCACGTTTTTTATTGCTTACAACCCGGAGACATCCATGAGCAGCGATCTTATCAAGCACGTCACCGACGCTAACTTCGAAGAAGAAGTACTGAAGGCTGCTGGCCCTGTGCTTGTTGACTACTGGGCTGAGTGGTGCGGCCCTTGCAAAATGATCGCCCCGGTTCTGGACGAGATCGCTGGCACTTACGCTGGCAAGCTGACCGTCGCCAAACTGAACATCGACGAAAACCAGGAAACCCCGGCCAAGCACGGCGTACGTGGTATCCCGACGCTGATGCTGTTCAAGAACGGCAACGTCGAAGCCACCAAGGTCGGTGCGCTGTCGAAGTCGCAACTGGCTGCTTTCCTCGACGCCAACATCTAAGCGTTGTTATAAAGCGTCATGAAAAGGCCCCGCATAATGCGGGGCCTTTTCGTTATTGAGGGCTAGACGCTCCGAAACTCAGGTGGTACATTCGGCCCCGCACTGGTTTCTCCACTGCCCCCTGCTAGCCGTCGCCGACGCACTCCTTTTCGAATAAGTACGCGATCCTGTCGCCTTCTCTGCGGCGCGGCCTCATTAAGCCAAAAGCTTAATTTCCCCCCTCCATAAATGATTACGTCATTCCTATATGAATCTGACTGAACTCAAGCAAAAGCCGATTACCGAACTGCTCGAATTGGCCGAACAGATGGGCATAGAAAATATGGCCCGTTCGCGCAAGCAGGACGTGATTTTCTCCCTGCTCAAAAAGCACGCTAAAAGCGGCGAGGAAATCTCCGGTGATGGCGTGCTGGAGATTCTCCAGGACGGCTTCGGCTTCCTGCGCTCCGCTGACGCTTCCTATCTCGCCGGCCCAGACGATATCTACGTCTCGCCGAGCCAGATCCGCCGCTTCAACTTGCGCACCGGTGACACCATCGTTGGCAAGATCCGCCCTCCAAAGGAAGGCGAGCGTTATTTCGCACTGCTCAAGGTCGACACGATCAACTACGATCGTCCCGAGAACGCGAAAAACAAGATTCTCTTCGAGAACCTGACCCCGCTGTTCCCGACCGTGCGCATGAAGATGGAAGCCGGCAACGGTTCCACCGAAGACTTGACCGGTCGTGTCATCGACCTGTGCGCCCCGATCGGCAAAGGCCAGCGCGGCCTGATCGTTGCACCGCCGAAAGCCGGTAAAACGATCATGCTGCAAAACATCGCGGCGAACATCGCACGGAACAATCCTGAAGTTCATCTGATCGTGTTGCTGATCGACGAACGTCCGGAAGAAGTGACCGAAATGCAGCGCACCGTGCGCGGCGAAGTGGTTGCCTCGACGTTCGACGAGCCGCCAACCCGCCACGTGCAGGTTGCCGAAATGGTGATCGAGAAGGCCAAGCGCCTGGTCGAACACAAGAAGGACGTGGTGATCCTGCTCGACTCCATCACCCGTCTGGCGCGTGCCTACAACACCGTGATCCCGAGCTCCGGCAAGGTGCTGACCGGTGGTGTCGATGCCCACGCCCTGGAGAAACCGAAACGTTTCTTCGGCGCTGCACGGAACATCGAAGAAGGCGGCTCGCTGACCATCATCGCTACCGCGCTGGTTGAAACCGGCTCGAAGATGGACGAAGTGATCTACGAGGAATTCAAAGGCACCGGCAACATGGAACTGCCTCTGGATCGCAAGATCGCCGAAAAGCGTGTGTTCCCGGCCATCAACATCAACCGTTCCGGTACTCGCCGCGAAGAGTTGCTGACGGCCGACGACGAACTGCAGCGTATGTGGATCCTGCGCAAGCTGCTGCACCCGATGGACGAAGTCTCTGCCATCGAGTTCCTGGTCGACAAGCTGAAACAGACCAAGACAAACGACGAGTTCTTCCTGTCGATGAAACGCAAGTAAGTCGCAGAAAGTCAGCAAAAGCCGGGGAAACCCGGCTTTTTGCTATCTGATTTTTGATCAACGGCAGTTCGTGGTTCTGAATAGAGGGGTTCGGCGCTAAACTGCCTGCCCCGAACGCCACGGCCAACACGAGGCTCACGCATGCAGTATCGCGACTTGCGCGACTTTATCAGCGGCCTGGAAAAGCGCGGCGAACTCAAGCGCATCCAGGTTCCAGTGTCCCCAGTGCTCGAAATGACCGAGGTCTGCGATCGCACGTTGCGCGCCAAGGGCCCGGCGCTGCTTTTCGAAAACCCTACCGGTTATGACATTCCAGTACTCGGCAACCTGTTCGGCACCCCCGAGCGCGTGGCGCTGGGCATGGGCGCAGAAGCGGTCAGTGAGTTGCGCGAAATCGGCAAGCTGCTGGCGTTCCTCAAGGAGCCCGAGCCGCCGAAAGGTCTGAAGGACGCCTGGTCCAAGCTGCCGATCTTCCGCAAGATCATTGCCATGGCGCCGAAAGTCGTCAAAGACGCGGTGTGCCAGGAAGTGGTCATCGAGGGCGACGATGTCGATCTGGCGATGTTGCCGGTACAGACCTGCTGGCCGGGCGACGTCGGTCCGCTGATTACTTGGGGGCTGACCGTCACCAAAGGTCCGAACAAGGACCGCCAGAACCTCGGCATCTATCGTCAGCAAGTGATCGGCCGCAACAAGGTGATCATGCGCTGGTTGAGCCACCGTGGCGGCGCGCTGGATTACCGTGAGTGGTGCGAAAAACACCCTGGTCAGCCATTCCCGGTCTCTGTGGCCCTGGGCGCTGACCCGGCAACCATTCTTGGCGCTGTGACGCCGGTGCCGGACAGTCTCTCCGAATATGCTTTCGCTGGTCTGTTGCGCGGCAACCGCACCGAACTGGTGAAGTGCCGCGGCAACGACCTGCAAGTGCCGGCCACCGCCGAGATCATCCTCGAGGGCGTGATCCATCCGGGCGAAATGGCCGATGAAGGTCCGTATGGCGACCACACCGGCTACTACAACGAAGTCGACAGCTTCCCGGTGTTCACCGTCGAGCGCATCACTCACCGGATCAAACCGATTTACCACAGCACCTATACCGGCCGTCCGCCGGATGAGCCGGCAATCCTCGGTGTGGCGCTGAACGAAGTGTTCGTGCCGATCCTGCAAAAGCAGTTTCCGGAGATCACCGACTTCTACCTGCCGCCCGAAGGCTGTTCGTACCGCATGGCCATCGTGACCATGAAGAAGTCGTATCCCGGCCATGCCAAGCGGGTAATGCTCGGTGTCTGGTCGTTTTTGCGACAGTTCATGTACACCAAGTTCGTTATCGTCACTGACGACGATATCAACGCACGGGACTGGAACGACGTGATCTGGGCCATCACCACGCGCATGGACCCCAAGCGCGACACGGTGATGATCGACAACACGCCGATCGACTACCTCGACTTCGCCTCGCCGGTTTCCGGCCTGGGCTCGAAGATGGGACTCGATGCCACGCATAAATGGCCAGGCGAAACCACCCGCGAGTGGGGCCGGGTCATCGTCAAGGATGAAGCCGTTACCCAACGGATCGATGCCATCTGGAATCAGTTAGGAATAGATTGATGCGTGTAACCTTGCAGCCCTCCGGAGCAGTGCTAGAGATTCTGCCCGGCGAGCGGATTCTCGATGGCGCGCGGCGCCTGGGCTATGAATGCCCGCAAAGCTGTCGTAACGGCAATTGCCATGTGTGCGGCGCGTTGCTGGTGGAAGGGCGGGTCGAACAAGCCGGCGATGTGCGTGACCATGGCGAGTTCTACACTTGCATTGCAGAGCCGCTGGAAGACTGCATCGTGCTGTGGGATGGCGTGCTCGCGCTGGGAGAATTGCCGGTGCGCAGCGTGTCGTGTCAGGTCATTGAATGCAGGGATGTCGGCGGCGATACCTGGCGCGTGCGTCTGCGTGCGCCGGCGGGCAAGCCGCCGCGCTATCACGCCGGTCAGTACCTGATGATCGAGCGAGAGAACGGCGAGAAATCCGCCTTCTCCCTGGCCTCTGCACCGCATTCCGGGCGCGACCTGGAAATTCATGTACTGGCGCGCGAAAGCAGTGCGCTGAGCCTGATCGAACAGCTTCAGCGCAACGCGATGGTACGCATCGAAATGCCGTTCGGCGATACCCATCTGGCGGAATTGCCAGACGGTCCACTGGTACTGATTGCTGCCGGTACCGGCATGGGCCAGATCCACAGCCTGATCGAACATTGCCGGGCTACGGGATTCAAGTATCCGGTGCATCTGTATTGGGGCGTGCGTCGTCCTGAAGACTTTTATGACATCGAACATTGGGATGAATGGGAAAAACTGTCCAATCTGTTCCTGCATAAAGTCGTCAGCGATCAGTGTGGCTGGGGAGGGCGCTGCGGCATGTTGCATGAGGCAGTGTGTGAAGATTTCCCTGACCTGAAAGCCCTGCATGTCTATGCCAGCGGCTCTCCGGCCATGGTCTATGGCACGCTGGATGTCCTGGTCGAAGCGGGGATGGATGCCCATCAAATGCGCGCGGATGTGTTCGCTTACGCCCCCCGATCTTGATCCTCGATCTTAAATCGTTATAACTCCCCATATAGCCGATCGGTATTTATAAATTTTTATAAATGCCGGTAGGTTATATCTCATTCAGGCAATAAGTTTTAGAGCGCCGCCATGGCACTTAAATTGCCTTAAAACATATGTGCCTTATTGTTACAGCGGTGCGTTCTATTAAGTAATTCTTCACCCGCGGGGAGCTGAACGCTATTCGCCATGAGCGCCATTGAATCTGCTTTTTTGAATCTGGCTTACCCTCCGCGGCTCGATCTGGGGCCGCAGCTTACGCACGAACAATTGCTCAGCTCGATGCAGTCGACCATGGCGCGCCACAAGGGTGGGCCGGTCTGGCTATTCGCTTATGGTTCGCTGATCTGGCGCCCTGAATGTGCGGCGGTTGAGCGAGTGCGCGGTCGGGTGCATGGCTACCATCGCGGTTTATACCTGTGGTCCCACGAACATCGCGGTACGCCGGAAGTGCCCGGGCTGGTGTTTGGCCTGGATCGCGGCGGCTCATGCAGCGGGTTTGCCTATCGCTTGCCCGAAGAGCAACTCGAAGCTTCGCTTTATGCGCTCTGGCAGCGTGAAATGCCATTCCCGTCCTATCGCCCACATTGGCTTAACTGCCGTCTCGAAGACGGAAGCCAGGTTCAGGCATTGGGATTCGTTTTGGAGCGGCACCTGCCCAGCTATGCCGGCAACTTGCCGGATCATGTGCTGAGCCAGGTATTCGAAAGCGCTTGCGGGCGTTACGGCACCACGCGCGAATATGTCGAGCAGACCGCGCACGCCCTGCGTAGCCACGCCATGCCAGACCGGAATCTGGAGGCGCGGCTCAAGCGCTGCAAATCAAAGGCCGATCAGGCGATTGCTTCGCGGCTCTGACTGGCGACGTTCTTGTGGCCCAGGGTGGGTGCCAGGAACGCCATCGCCAGCAGGCAGGCGGCGACCAGCAGGATGAAGCCGCCATCCCAGCCGAAGTAGTCCACCGTGTAGCCCATCAGGGCACTGGCCGCGACTGAACCACCCAGGTAACCAAACAAACCGGTAAAGCCCGCGGCCGTTCCTGCAGCTTTCTTCGGAACCAGCTCCAGCGCCTGCAGGCCGACCAGCATCACCGGGCCATAGATCAGGAAGCCGATGGCGAACAGCGAGATCATGTCGACCATCGGATTGCCCGGCGGATTCAGCCAGTAAACGATCGTCGCAACGGTCACCAGTGCCATGAACACCATGCCCGTCAGGCCACGGTTGCCCCGGAAGATCTTGTCCGACATCCAGCCGCACAGCAGCGTGCCGGGAATGCCTGCCCACTCGTACAGGAAGTAAGCCCAGGACGTCTTGTCGAAGTCGAAGTGCTTGACCTCTTTAAGGTAAGTCGGCGCCCAATCCAGAATGCCGTAGCGCAACAAGTAGACGAAGACGTTGGCCAGCGCGATGAACCAGAGCATTTTGTTGCGCAGCACGTATTTGACGAAGATGTCCTTGGCGCTGAATTCTTCTTCGTGGCTGGCGTCGTAGCCTTCCGGGTAGTCGTTCTTGTACTTCTCGATGGGCGGCAAGCCCGTCGATTGCGGGGTATCGCGCATGACAATGAAGGCAAATACAGCGACCAGCAACGCCACCGCTGCCGGTACGTAGAACTTGCTGTGCCAGTCGTTGAACCAGCCCATGCCGAGTATCGCCAGCGGGCCGATCAAGCCGCCGCCGACGTTATGCGCGGTGTTCCATACCGAAACCACGCCGCCGCGTTCTTTCTGCGACCACCAGTGCACCATGGTGCGCCCGCTCGGTGGCCAGCCCATGCCTTGCGCCCAGCCGTTGATGAACAACAGGATGAACATCATGGTCACGCTGGACGTTGCCCACGGTGCGAAACCGAAAACGAACATCACCCCGGCGGACACTATCAGGCCAAAAGGCAGGAAGTAACGAGGGTTGGAGCGGTCGGACACGATGCCCATCAGAAACTTGGAAAGGCCGTAGGCGATCGCAATCGCCGACATGGCCACACCCAGTTGGCCTTTTGTATAGCCTTGGGCGATCAGATCCGGAAATGCCAGGGTGAAGTTCTTGCGCAGCAGGTAGTAACCCGCATACCCAATGAAAATCCCGGCGAAGATCTGCCAGCGAAGGCGTCGGTAGGTGCTGTCTATTTTTTCTTCAGGCAATGGAGCCTGATGTGCGGCAGGACGAAAGAAAGCAAACATTCAAGAGCTCCAGATTTCTTGTTTTGACTGCGGATGCGAATGTTACAGTTTCGTTACCGAAAATAGCACCGGTTCGCATCGGCAAAACAGCGGAAATGTTGGAGATCGCATGTTCCTTTATGAACATGTCGCTCAAGTATAAATGAGGGTCGGTGTGGGGATGACGGAGCCAGGTCGCAAGACTGCGACCTGGCTAGAAAATAATCAGCGAACCTGCACGACCACTTTCCCGACCGCCTTGCGCTGGCCAAGATCATTGATCGCCTGGGCCGCGTTGCTCAGGGGATACACCTGAGACACTAGCGGCTTCAACTTGCCCTCGGCAAACCAGCCAAACAACTGCTGGAAGTTTGCCGCGTTGTCCTGTGGTTGGCGCTGGGCAAAGGAGCCCCAGAACACGCCGACTACCGCGGCGCCTTTGAGCAGTGCCAGGTTCACTGGCAGCTCCGGGATTCGTCCACTGGCAAAACCGACCACCAGTAGACGGCCGTTCCAGGCAATGGCGCGGATCGCCTGGTCGAACAGGTCGCCGCCCACTGGATCGTAGATCACGTCGGCGCCCTGGCCGTCGGTCAGGCGTTTGATCTCGTCCTTGAGGCTGGTTTCGCTGTAGTTGATCAACTCATCGGCGCCGGCAGCCTTGGCCACCGCGAGTTTTTCTGCGCTGCTGGCGGCGGCTATAACGCGAGCCCCCATGGCTTTGCCGATTTCCACCGCGGCAAGGCCGACGCCGCCGGAAGCGCCGAGCACCAGCAAGGTTTCGCCAGGTTGCAGGTGGCCCCGTTGCTTGAGGGCGTGCATCGAAGTGCCGTAGGTCATGCTGAATGCGGCGGCGGTGTTGAAGTCCATCGAGGGCGGGATCGGTAGCACGTTGTAGCCCGGCACTGCGACCTGCTCGGCAAAGCTGCCCCAGCCAGTCAGGGCCATGACCCGGTCACCGACCTTGAGGTGGCTGACCTTTTCGCCCACTGCGCTGACCACGCCGGCCGCTTCGCCACCCGGAGAAAACGGGAAGGGCGGCTTGAACTGATATTTGCCCTCGATGATCAACGTGTCCGGGAAATTCACCCCAGCCGCATGCACTTCCAGCAGGATTTCATTCTTCTTCGCGACAGGACTGGCGACGTCTTCCAGCACCAGCGATTCGGCAGGGCCGAAGGCTTTGCACAGCACGGCTTTCATCAGGGCTATTCCTTTGGGAGTGATGGCCGATAAGTGTAGGTGTGTGAGTCATTGGGTCAACGAGCATGCCCGACCCTGATAGTCAGCCATAAGCTTGTGCTTGAGCGGCGGGTCGTTATGCTTGGCCGCAAACCGGATAAGGAGCGAATTGTGAAAGCGTGGATCATGTTGATGCTGGCCCTGTCTCTGCCTGTGGCAGCGCTGGCCGAAGAAGCCAAAGAAGGTGAAGCCCCGAAGGTCAACTACATCACCCTGAGCCCGCCATTCGTGGGCAACTATGGGCTGGACGGTACGCCGAAGCTCAAGGTCTACAAGGCCGATGTGGCGTTGCGGGTGACCGGTGACGAGGCGACCAAAGCGGTAAAGGCCAATGAGCCATTGATCCGTAATAAGCTGGTGGCGTTGTTTGCCCAACAGACTACTGAAGCCATGAACAACGTCGAAGCCAAGGAAAAGCTGCGTCAGGAAGCCTTGAAGCAGACCCAGCAAGTAATGAACGACGAGACCGGCAAGCCGGTGGTTGAGGATTTGTTGTTCAACAACCTGATCATTCAATAAGTCTTTTGCTGTCCGGGCGGGCCTCATCGCGGGCAAGCCCGCTCCCACAATGATTCCCAGTGAATGCAGCCTTTGCATCCACCCCAGATCCCTGTGGGAGCGGGCTTGCCCGCGATGACATTCGAAGTAGCGCTGGAGATTTTACGGTTTGAGTGCAATCACCGTCGCCCACTGCTCGGCTGTCACTGGCATCACCGACAGCCGTGAACCCTTCTGCACCAATGGCATCTCGGCCAACGCCGTTTGCTGCTTCAGATAATCGAGCTTCAGCACCCTGGAAAACGTCTCGACGTGAACAACATCAATCGCGCTCCAGGCGTTTTTCTCGGCAGTGGCCTTCGGATCGAAGTAATGACTCTCCGGCTCCAGCGCCGTCGGGTCCGGATACGCGGCCTCGACAATCTTGCCGACCCCGGCAATCCCCGGCTCCGGGCAACTGGAGTGATAGAAGAAAAACTCGTCGCCCACCGCCATGGCCCGCAGGAAGTTACGCGCCTGGTAGTTGCGAACCCCGTCCCAGCGCGCTCGGCCAAGCTTCTCCAGGTCTTTGATCGAGAGTTCGTCAGGCTCGGATTTCATCAGCCAATAGGCCATGGTTTTGCTCCTTGCGAGGTGAGTGGGCAAGCGGTCGGGCAATTTTATGACAAACCGACAGTCGGTTGACGCCAGCGTTTGCGTGTCGGTTCACGTTGTCGCAAAATGCCGGCCTTCTAAGCTTGACGCTGCTGCACGGCCTACACCTACAACGGAAACCGCTGCTGTCATCGTGTTGATGTGCCTTTGGGGGGCAATCGATGAAACGCAAACCGGATTTACTATGGATTTTGGTTATTTTGTTCGGCCTTGGTGTCGTGACCACCGGCTATGCCCAAAGCCTGTGGAACAACAAGCCCGATGCTCCGGTCGAGATCGCGCAGCAACAGCCGTCGGCCTTCAAGCGCTGAACCTGTCTTTCGACGCCGCTGAAATCAGTGGCGTCTAGTCCGCGAAATACCATGCCTTGTCCGTGACCGTTCCCTGCAGCGGCACATCCCAGCTCGCCTGAGCCAATCGTTGAACCTTCTGACATTCATGGGCCAGGCCCAGCAGCGTCGGCTTGCGCCAGTTTTTGCGGCGCGCCAGGTACGCCAGGCTTCGATCGTAGAAACCACCGCCCATTCCCAGGCGTCCGCCGACATCGTCAAACCCCACTAGCGGCAACAACACCAGATCCAGCGCCCAGACCTTGCGTTGTCGGGCAATGTTGTGTCGTGGTTCGGGGATGCGAAAACGGTTGGGTTTGAGCTTTTCGCCGGGGCGTATCCGCTGGAACACCATTTTGGTTCGCGGCCAGGCACTGAGCACCGGCAGATACGTCGCCTTGCCCCGACGTTGCGCGGCACGCATCAGCAAGCGCGGATCGATTTCACCGTCGGTGGGCAGGTACAGGGAGATGTGTTTTGCGCGGCGGAACAGCGGGTGCTGGATCAATTGCTTATACAGCCCGCGAGCGGCCTCGCGCTGCTGACTGGGTGTCAGTGCGCGGCGGGCCTTGCGCAGCATGCGTCGAAGTTGCGGGCGGGGCAGCAGCGCAGGTTCGGTCATGGGTTCAGGCTTCAGAAGTGCGAGTACCAAAGCGTACCCGTAAAAAAGCCGATGCCGGTATTTAAACCGGCATCGGACTGGAATCAGGCTCCCCGGATGAACCGCTGTCGACTTAGCCCTTGAACCCGAAAGTTCAAGGTGGAAGATGCAGTAGGCTTTAAGGCTTTCCGTCTAGCGGACATGCACACCAGCCCAACGTGCAACCTCCAGGGTAGTGCGAATCGGCTCAGGGACGTCGTCAACTGGCAAGCACCCCAGGGAGTGATGCGAGTATACCCCAAGCGGTTTCGCGTTTCAGCCCTTGGTGACATCCGGATCGGTCGACAGCACCAGATCGACGCGGTCCAGCAGGTCGCGAACCTGCTCACGGGTCGAGCCGCTGGCCTGCACATCCGGGCGTTCTTCCTTGTGCAGAAGATCGTGAGTGATGTTCAGCGCGGCCATCACGGCGATGCGGTCGGCGCCGATGACTTTGCCGCTGCTGCGGATTTCGCGCATCTTGCCGTCCAGATAACGAGCAGCGCTCACCAGGTTGCTGCGCTCTTCCTGGGGGCAAATGATCGAATATTCTTTGTCGAGGATCTGCACGGTAACGCTATTGCTTGAACTCATGAGTCTTGCTCCAGGGCCTTGAGGCGCGAAATCATCGATTCGACCTTACGCCGGGCGATTTCATTTTTTTCAATGAGATGCGCGCGTTCCTCGCGCCAGCTCTTTTCCTGAGCTAATAGGAGTCCATTCTGACTCTTTAGTTGCTCGACTCGAGTAATTAGCAGCTCGAGTCTGGCCATCAGCGCTTGCAGGTCGGTGTCTTCCATTGTGTCCACTGGTTGTGTCTGATGCGTGATAGCTGGCGGACAGCCTTTAATAGTCTTGGCGAGTCTGTCGATGTAGGATACAAGGCCTTCATTCTAGACATAGCGCCGTCTGGCGCCTAGCTGCCCATGCCCATTCAGAATTCTCCGTACCAAGCCTTTGCCACCCTGCTGAGCACCAGCGGCCATCCCGTCTCGCCTGCCGAACTGCACGGCCTGTTGCTCGGCCGCAGTTGCGCCGGTGCCGGCTTCGAAGCCGACAGCTGGTTGGCCGACGCCGCCGAGCTGCTCGAAGGCGAGCCACAAGACAACGTTCGCAACGCCTTGATCGGCCTGCAAGAGATGGTCAAGGGCGAGCTTACCAGCGACGACATGACCGTTGTTCTGCTGCTGCCGACCGACGACGCGCCGCTCACCGAGCGCGCGGCTGCACTGGGCCAGTGGTGCCAGGGCTTTCTTACCGGCTTCGGTCTGACCCGCCGCGAATATGCCTTGAGCACTGAAGCCACCGAAGTGCTGCAGGATCTCGCCGCCATTGCCCAGGTACAGGACGCGCTGGAAGAGTCCGACGACGGCGAAAGCGACTACATGGAAGTGATGGAGTACCTGCGCGTCGCTCCGTTGCTGCTGTTCACCGAAACCAAGAAAACCGACGAAGCGTCTGCCAAACCGTCGTTGCATTAATCGCGTGCCAGGGAAAGCCGTCTGCCCATGATTCATATCCCGAAATCGGAATACAGCCGTCGCCGCAAGGCCCTGATGGCGCAGATGGAACCCAACAGCATCGCCATCCTGCCCGCCGCCGCGGTGGCCATCCGCAACCGCGATGTCGAGCACGTCTACCGTCAGGACAGCGATTTCCAGTACCTCAGCGGTTTCCCCGAGCCTCAAGCCGTCATCGTCTTGATGCCCGGCCGTGAGCACGGCGAATACGTGCTGTTTTGCCGGGAACGTAATGCCGAACGGGAATTGTGGGACGGACTGCGCGCCGGCCAGGAAGGCGCGATCCGCGACTTCGGCGCCGACGACGCATTCCCCATCACCGACATCGACGACATCCTGCCGGGCCTGATCGAAGGCCGTGACCGGGTGTACTCGGCCATGGGCAGCAATCCGGAATTCGATCGGCACCTGATGGACTGGATCAACGTGATCCGCTCTAAAGCGCACCTCGGCGCCCAGCCGCCGAACGAATACGTTGCCCTGGATCATCTGCTTCACGACATGCGCCTGTATAAATCGG
Source organism: Pseudomonas sp. TE12508 (assembly GCF_056279485.1). Lineage (NCBI taxonomy): Bacteria > Pseudomonadati > Pseudomonadota > Gammaproteobacteria > Pseudomonadales > Pseudomonadaceae > Pseudomonas > Pseudomonas sp. TE12508. Next base: position 16,063 of record NZ_JBWCCN010000004.1, read on the forward strand.
CGGCAGAAGTGAAGGTAATGCGCGAAGCCGCACGGATTTCCGCCCAGGCCCATATTCGTGCGATGCAGGCCAGCCGTGCCGGTTTGCATGAGTTCAGCCTCGAAGCCGAGCTCGATTACGAGTTTCGCAAGGGCGGGGCGAAGATGCCGGCTTACGGTTCGATCGTCGCCGCCGGGCGCAACAGCTGCATCCTGCATTACCAGCAGAATGACGCAGTTCTCAAGGACGGCGATCTGGTGCTGATCGACGCCGGTTGCGAGATCGACTGCTACGCCAGCGACATCACCCGCACCTGGCCGGTCAATGGCAAGTATTCACCGGAGCAGAAGGCGATTTACGAGTTGGTGCTGGCTTCTCAGGAAGCCGCGTTTGCCGAAATCGCACCGAACAAGCACTGGAATCAGGCACACGAAGCCACGGTCCGGGTGATTACCGCCGGTCTGGTGAAGTTGGGCCTGTTGCAGGGCGACGTCGACGAGTTGATCGCCAGCGAAGCCTATAAAGCGTTTTACATGCACCGCGCCGGCCACTGGCTGGGCATGGATGTTCACGACGTTGGCGAGTACAAGGTCGGCGGCGAATGGCGCGTGCTGGAAGTCGGCATGGCGCTGACGGTCGAACCGGGCATTTACATTGCGCCGGACAACCAGAACGTGGCGAAGAAATGGCGCGGCATTGGCGTGCGCATCGAGGACGACGTGGTGGTCACTAAAACCGGTTGTGAAATCCTGACGAACGGCGTGCCGAAAACGGTCGCCGACATCGAGGCATTGATGGCCGCAGCACGGACACAAGCGGCATGAGTCGAGTCAATCTGGCAATCATCGGCGGTGGCCTGGTCGGCGCCAGTCTGGCGTTGGCGTTGCAGGCCGGGGCCAAGGCCCGCGGCTGGAAGATCGTGCTGATCGAACCGTTTGCCCCCGGCGACAGCTATCAACCGAGTTATGACGCCCGCTCTTCGGCGCTGTCCTATGGTGCCCGGCAGATTTATCAACGGTTGGGCGTGTGGCAGGAAATCTCCCGCCGCGCCGAGCCGATCAAGCAGATTCATGTCTCCGACCGTGGACGTTTCTCCACCGCGCGGCTGTCGGCGATGGAAGAGGGCGTTCCGGCGTTGGGTTATGTGGTGGAAAACGCCTGGCTCGGCCAATGCCTCTGGCACAGTCTGGACAAGGACGTGATCAGTTGGCGTTGCCCGGCGGAGGTCACCGGCATGGAACCGCTGACCGACGGCTATCGCCTGACGCTCAACGATGAAACCCTGGTGGAATGCGACCTTGCGGTGCTCGCCGATGGCGGCCGTTCCGGCTTGCGTGAGCAACTGGGAATCGGCATCAAGAAACGCCCGTATAACCAGAGCGCGCTGATCGCCAACATCACCCCCAGCGAAGCGCACAACGGCATGGCCTTCGAGCGTTTCACCGACGATGGTCCGATGGCTTTGCTGCCATTGCCGGACAATCGCTGCGCTTTGGTCTGGACCCGTCTGGGCATGGACGCGCAACGACTGGCAGCCCTTGATGACCGCAGCTTTCTCACTGAGCTACAGGGCATCTTCGGTTATCGTCTCGGCACGCTGAAACAGGTCGGCGCACGGCATTTGTATCCGCTGTCGCTGATCGAAGCCGAGGAACAAGTCCGCCCGCATCTGGCGATCCTCGGCAACGCCGCCCACAGCCTGCATCCGATTGCCGGGCAAGGGTTCAACCTATCGTTGCGTGACGCCCAGGCGCTGGCCGACAGTTTGTTGGGCAGCGAGACATCGCCCGGCGATTTCGCCACCTTGCAGGCCTACCGCGAGCGTCAGCGCATGGATCAGAACCTGACCGTGGGCTTCTCCGATCAGGTCACCCGCTTGTTCGGCAGCACTCAGCCGCTGGTTTCCCTGGGTCGCAACATTGGGCTGCTTGGCCTCGATCTGCTGCCGCCGGCCAAACGCTGGTTCGCCCGGCAGGCCATGGGCCTGGGTACGCGTCCCGATGACTAAGCGAAAGCCGGGCAGGGTGTACCTGCAAGTCGATATTCACGACGGCGCGAGCACTTGGGTGACGCGCGTCGGAAAAAACTTTATGAGCGGCTCAAGCCGCAAGCGAGACAGGCTTAAAGCATGGAAATGCGCGCAGATCTGCTGATTGTCGGGGCCGGAATGGTCGGCAGTGCCCTGGCGCTGGCGTTACAAAACAGTGGGCTCGAAGTCCTGCTGCTGGACGGTAGTCCCCTGAGCGTCAAACCCTTCGATGGGCAGGCTCCGTTCGAACCGCGGGTGAGCGCTTTGTCGGCGGCCAGCCAGCGAATACTCGAACGTCTGGGCGTTTGGGATGGCATCGTCAGCCGGCGCAGCAGCCCCTATACGGACATGCATGTCTGGGATGGCAGCGGCACCGGGCAGATCCATTTCTCGGCGACCAGCGTGCATGCCGAAGTGCTCGGGCATATCGTCGAGAACCGCGTGGTTCAGGACGCCTTGCTCGACCGACTGCACGACTGCGATCTGGGGATGCTGGCCAATGCGCGTCTGGAGCAGATGCGTCGCTCCGGTGACGACTGGCTGCTGACCCTGGCCGATGGCCGCACCTTGCGGGCACCTTTGGTGATCGCGGCGGATGGCGCCAACTCGGCCGTTCGGCGCCTGACCGGTGTTGCGACTCGCGAATGGGATTACATGCACCACGCGATCGTTACCAGCGTGCGCAGCTCAAAACCCCATCGAATGACTGCGTGGCAACGATTCACTGACAACGGTCCGCTGGCGTTTCTGCCGCTGGAGCGGGACGGTCAACAGGATTGGTGCTCGATTGTCTGGTCGACCACGCCGAGCGAAGCCGAGCGCTTGATGGCGCTGGATGACGAAGGCTTTTGCAAGGAGCTGGAGCGGGCCTTCGAGGGCTGCCTCGGCACGGTGCTCAGCGCCGACCCGCGTCTGTGCGTGCCGCTGCGTCAGCGTCATGCCAAGCGTTACGTAGCTGAAGGCCTGGCGCTGATCGGCGACGCGGCCCACACCATTCATCCGCTGGCCGGGCAGGGCGTGAACCTCGGTTTCCTCGATGCCGCGGTGCTGGCCGAAGTGCTGCTACAAGCGGCCACGCGCGGCGAGCGGTTGGCGGACGTGAAAGTGCTCAGTCGCTATGAGCGTCGGCGCATGCCTCACAACCTGGCATTGATGGCGGCGATGGAAGGGTTCGAGCGATTGTTCCAGGCCGATCCGTTGCCGGTGCGCTGGTTGCGTAATACCGGGTTGAAGATGGTCGATCAGATGCCCGAGGCCAAGGCGTTGTTCGTGCGTGAGGCGCTTGGGTTGATTGGGGATCTGCCGGCGTTGGCCAAGGCCTGAAGCGGGCACGGTTCTGTGGCGAGGGGGCTTGCCCCCGTTGGACTGCGAAGCAGTCCCGGCATTTTCTCAGACAAAATCTGCAATCCGATTTGCGACCGCTGCGCGCTCGAACGGGGGCAAGCCCCCTCGCCACATTGCCATTCATTCGATTGTGCAACATCCGGTAACGCCTCCACTCACTGTCCGATTGAGATGCGAAATGTGAGTCCTTATCATTCGCTCTCACTTCCCCATTCGAGAGACCGCTTCCATGTTGGCACCCAAGCGTCTACTGACCGCACTGGCCCTGACCCTGATTGGCAGCACCGCCGCCCAGGCCGCCGACGAGGTGGTGGTTTACTCCTCGCGTATCGATGAGTTGATCAAGCCAGTCTTCGATGTCTACACCCAGAAAACCGGCGTGCAGGTGAAGTTCATCACCGACAAGGAGGCGCCGCTGATGCAGCGGATCAAGGCCGAGGGCGAAAACGCCACTGCCGATCTGCTGCTGACCGTCGACGCCGGCAACCTCTGGCAGGCCGAGCAGATGGGCATCCTCCAGCCGTTCACTTCCAAGGTGATCGACGCCAACATCCCACTGCAATACCGCGCTTCCTCCCATGCCTGGACCGGCCTCAGCCTGCGGGCACGGACCATCGCCTACTCCACCGACCGGGTGAAACCCGGTGAGCTGACCACCTACGAGGCGCTGGCCGACAAGCAGTGGGAAGGCCGCCTGTGCCTGCGCACGGCGAAGAAGGTCTACAACCAGTCCCTGACCGCCACCATGATCGAAGTCCATGGCGCTGAGAAAACCGAGAAAATCCTCAAGGGCTGGGTCAATAACCTGTCCACCGACGTGTTCTCCGACGACATTGCCGTGCTGGAGGCGATCAACGCCGGCCAGTGCGACGTAGGTATCGTCAACACTTACTACTACGGCCGTCTGCACAAACAGAAGCCAGACCTGCCAGTGAAGCTGTTCTGGCCGAATCAGGGCGACCGTGGCGTGCACGTCAACCTGTCGGGCATTGGCCTGACCAAACACGCGCCACACCCAGAAGCCGCCAAGGCGCTGGTGGAGTGGATGACCACGCCTGAAGCGCAGAAGATTTTCGCTGACGTGAATCAGGAATTCCCGGCCAACCCTGCCGTTCAGCCTTCAGCTGAAGTAGCGAGCTGGGGCAAGTTTGTGGCCGACACCTTGCCGGTGGAAATCGCTGGCAAGCGTCAGGCTGAAGCGATCCGGATGATGGATCGGGCTGGCTGGAACTGAGTCTGTCGATATACTGCGCCACAGAATGAAGTCGGCGGTGCCCCTGCCGGCCTGATCGTTCCCACGCTCTGCGTGGGAATGCATCCACCGACGCTCCGCGTCGAGGCGTGACGCAGAGCGTCACAAGATGTGTGCCCACGCAGAGCGTGGGCACAATCATTTAAACGAGAGCTTTCCTTGGCCCACCCCGCCCAACGCCGCTGGTATCCCCTGGTCTTCGCCATTGCTGCGCTGGTCTTGCTGCCCCTGAGCGTTCTGCTTTTTTCCTGGCAAATCATCGATCAGCAGATCTGGTCCCACCTGTGGGACACCCAGATGCCGCGGTTGCTGGGCAATACCCTGACGCTGGTACTCGGCGTCGGTTTTGGCGTAACGCTGCTGGGCGTCAGCCTGGCCTGGCTCACCAGCCTCTGCGAGTTTCCCGGGCGGCGTTGGCTGGACTGGGCGCTGATGTTGCCCTTTGCGATTCCTGCTTATGTGCTGGCATTTGTCTTCGTTGGCCTGCTGGATTTCGCCGGCCCCGTGCAAACCTTGCTGCGCGAATGGTTTGGCAGCGGTTTGAGGCTGCCGCGAGTGCGCTCCACCGGCGGTGTGATTCTGGTACTGGTGCTGGTTTTTTATCCGTACGTTTACCTCTTGGCACGTAGCGCATTCCTGGCTCAGGGCAAAGGCTTGATGGAAGCAGCGCGAGTCCTTGGGCAATCCCCGTGGCAGGCGTTCTGGCGGGTTGCATTGCCGATGGCACGTCCGGCCATTGGCGCGGGCGTGGCGTTGGCGCTAATGGAAACCCTGGCGGATTTCGGTGCCGTGTCGGTGTTCAACTTCGATACGTTCACCACCGCTATCTACAAAACCTGGTACGGCTTTTTCAGTCTTTCCACGGCTGCGCAACTGGCCAGCCTGTTGCTGTTGGTGGTGATGGTCGTGCTGTATGGCGAGCGCCGTGCCCGCGGGGCCAATCGGGCGAGCAACGAACGACCGCGGGTCAAGGCGTTGTATCACCTGCGCGGGGTCAAGGCGCTGGCGGCCATGAGCTGGTGTGGTCTGGTATTTGCCTGCGCCTTCGTCATTCCCGTGCTGCAACTGGTGGTGTGGTTTTGGCAACGTGGGCGCTTCGATCTGGATGAGCGTTATGCCGGATTGATTATCCATACCCTGTACCTGGGCGGCATGGCAGCATTGATCACCGTCAGTGTCGCTCTGGTGCTGGCCTTTGCCCGTCGATTGGCGCCGACCCGGGCGATCCGCTCCGGCATCAGTCTGGCTAACCTTGGCTACGCCTTGCCGGGCTCGGTGCTGGCGGTGTCGATCATGCTGGCGTTCAGTTACCTGGATCGCGAACTGGTGATCCCGCTGTCGGGATGGCTTGGCGGCGCGGGCAAACCGTTGCTGCTGGGCAGTCTGTCGGCGTTGTTGCTGGCCTATCTGGTGCGTTTTATCGCGGTGGCCTATGGACCGCTGGAAAGCAGCCTGGCGCGAATACGGCCATCTTTGCCCGAAGCAGCACGTAGCCTTGGCGTCAGTGGGCCACGACTGTTTTTCAAAGTGTATCTGCCGTTGCTGCTGCCGGGCACATTGAGCGCAGCGTTGCTGGTGTTCGTCGACGTGCTCAAGGAAATGCCCGCAACCCTGCTGATGCGCCCGTTTGGCTGGGACACGCTGGCGGTTCGGATCTTTGAAATGACCAGCGAAGGCGAGTGGGCGAGGGCCTCGTTGCCGGCACTGACCCTGGTGTTGGTCGGGTTGTTACCGGTCATCGGATTGATCCGACGTTCGGCGCATCGAAACGCGTAGGTGTCAGTCCTACACCTTGCGGCTACAATGCGCGGCATTCGGTGCGGTCCGTCCTCGGATCGGGTTGCTGAAATCGGCTGAAAGCCTTTTATTTCAAGGCATATCATCCCGTGCAGCGCCTGCCCGCACCTTCGCCACGCCCGGAAGGAGAAACCCATGGGACAGCGTACGCCTCTGTACGACCTTCATCTCGCCCTCGGCGCGAAGATGGTCGATTTTGGCGGTTGGGATATGCCTCTGCATTACGGCTCGCAGGTTGAGGAACACCATCAGGTGCGCCGCGATTGCGGGGTTTTCGATGTATCCCACATGACCGTGATCGATGTTGACGGCCCCCAGGCCAAGGCCTGGCTTCAGTATTTACTGGCCAATGACGTCGAGCGTCTGCACAGCCCCGGCCGTGCCTTGTACAGCGCCATGCTCAACGAGCACGGCGGCATCGTCGACGACATGATCGTCTATCGTCTCGAGGACGGTTATCGCCTGGTGGTCAACGCCTCCACCCGTAATCAGGACCTGGCCTGGATGCAAGCTCATCTCGGCGACTTCGATGTGCGGCTCAACGAGCGCTCCGAGCTGGCGATGCTGGCCATTCAAGGGCCTCACGCCCGGCACAAGATTGCCGAACTGGTGACTCAGTCCCGTGGCACGCTGATTCAGCAGCTCAAATATTTCGAAGGTCAGACTGACGGTGACTGGTTCATCGCGCGCACCGGTTACACCGGTGAGGATGGTCTGGAAATCGTGCTGCCCGCCGACCAGGCACCGGGCTTTTTCAACGATCTGGTGGGCGCGGGTATTTCCCCGATCGGCCTCGGCGCGCGCGATACCTTGCGTGTCGAAGCCGGCATGAACCTCTACGGTCAGGACATTCATCAAGAAGTTTCGCCATTGGCCTCCAACATGGCCTGGAGCATTGCCTGGGAACCGGCCACGCGCCAGTTCATTGGCCGCACTGCCCTGGAAGCCGAACAGGCCAATGGCGTACAGCACAAACTGGTGGGTCTGGTCCTGGAAGAGCGTGGGGTTTTGCGGGCGCATCAGGTGGTTCGTATCGCCGATGTTGGCGAAGGGGAGATCACCAGTGGTAGTTTCTCTCCTACGCTTAGCAAGTCGATTGCACTGGCGCGCGTACCGGTGGCCACCGCTGACCGCGCCGAAGTGGAAATCCGTGGCAAGTGGTACCCGGTTCGAGTGGTCAAACCGACCTTCGTACGCCACGGCAAAACCTTGATCTAACTTTTTTTGGCGGGCAATGACCGCTGACATTTTTCTTGAGGACACAGAACATGAGCGAAATCCCTGTCGACCTGCGTTTTGCCGAAAGTCACGAATGGGCCCGTCTAGACCATGATGGCGGCGTGAAAGTGGGTATTTCAGACCATGCTCAGGAAGCCTTGGGTGACGTAGTGTTCGTTGAGCTGCCGGAAATCGGCAAAGTGTTCGCTGCCGGTGAGGCTGCGGGTGTCGTCGAGTCGGTCAAGGCGGCCTCCGATATCTACTCGCCAGTTTCCGGCACCGTCATTGCCGTCAACGAAGACTTGGCCAACAACCCGGAACTGGTCAACAGCGCGCCTTATGACAGCTGGTTCTTCAAACTCGAGCCAAGCGATACCTCCGAGCTGGACAAGCTGCTGCTCGATGCAGGTGCCTACAAGGCGGCCATCGGCGAATAAGCTTTCAGCGTTACCTCAAAGCCCCGATTATCCGGGGCTTTTTTGTATCTGCCAACTTGATGCGCTGAGGACTAAATGTGGGAGCGGCGGTGCGACGATTCGACTTGCTCGCGAAAGCTATTAATCATTCAGCGTATATGGCGACTGACCCACCGCTTTCGCGAGCAAGCCCGCTCCCACAGGGTAAGTGTCAAGCTCCCCACAGGCTCGCTGTCGGCAGCGACTGCTATGCTGGTTTGACCGCATTGCATCGACGCCGAGCGCCAGTCAAGAGAGAGCCCGTCATGTCCCAGTTGCCGTCCTTGAGCCAGTTACGCGACCCCTATACCTTCCTGCGCCGCCATCTGGGCCCCGATGCCGCCGAGCAGCAGGCGATGCTCGACAGCCTCGGTCTTGGTAGCCGGGTCGAACTGATCGAGCAGACGGTGCCGCCGGGAATCCGCCTCAACCGGCCGCTGGACTTGCCGCCGGCCCTCGACGAAGAAGCCGCGCTGGCCAAGTTGCGGGGCTACGCCGAGCAGAACCAGGTCTGGACCAGCCTGATCGGCATGGGATACCACGGCACCCTCACGCCGGCCGTCATCCTGCGCAACGTGCTGGAAAATCCCGGTTGGTACACCGCCTATACCCCCTATCAACCGGAGATCGCTCAAGGCCGGCTCGAAGCGTTGCTGAATTTCCAGCAGCTGACCATCGACCTGACCGGCCTGGAACTGGCCAACGCCTCGCTGCTGGATGAAGCCACGGCGGCAGCCGAGGCCATGGCGCTGGCCAAGCGCGTGGCCAAATCCAGAAGTAACCTGTTTTTCGTCGATGAGAATTGCCACCCGCAGACCATCTCCGTCGTGCGGACCCGGGCCGAAGGGTTTGGTTTCGAGTTGATCATCGATGCTGTGGATAACTTGAAAAAACACCAGGTGTTCGGCGCATTGCTGCAATATCCCGACACCCACGGTGAAGTGCGCGATCTGCGCCCATTGATCGATCATCTGCATGCCCAGCATGCCTTGGCCTGTGTGGCGACCGATCTGCTAAGCCTGCTGTTGCTGACCCCGCCGGGGGAGCTAGGCGCCGACGTGGTGTTCGGTTCGTCCCAGCGCTTCGGCGTGCCCATGGGCTACGGCGGTCCCCACGCGGCGTTTTTTGCCAGTCGCGACGAGTACAAACGGGCGATTCCCGGGCGGATCATCGGCGTGTCGAAAGATGCGCGCGGCAACGTCGCCCTGCGCATGGCCCTGCAAACCCGCGAGCAACATATCCGCCGGGAGAAGGCCAACTCCAACATCTGCACCGCTCAGGTGCTGCTGGCCAATATCGCCAGTTTCTACGCGGTCTACCATGGACCGGAAGGGCTAAAACGGATTGCCCAGCGCGTCCATCGGCTGACCTGCATCCTCGCCGCCGGCCTGGAGCGTCACGGGATCACCCGTCTCAACCAGAATTTCTTCGACACCCTGACCCTGGAGGTGGGGGGCACTCAGACGGCGATCATCGAAAGTGCCCAGGCGGCGCAGATCAATTTGCGCATTCTCGGCCGTGGGCAGCTGGGACTGAGCCTCGACGAAACCTGTGACGAAACCACCGTGGCGAAGCTGTTCGATGTGTTTCTCGGTGCCGATCATGGGCTCAATGTCGACGACCTGGACGCTGAAACGCTGGTATCCGGCATTCCTGCCGGGTTGCAGCGCAGTACACCTTATCTGCGTCATCCGGTGTTCAACGCTCATCACAGCGAAACCGAAATGCTGCGTTACCTCAAACAGCTGGAAAACAAAGACCTGGCGCTCAATCAATCGATGATTCCGCTGGGCTCTTGCACCATGAAGCTCAACGCTACCAGCGAGATGATCCCCATCACCTGGCCGCAGTTCGCCAACCTGCATCCGTTTGTGCCGAAAGAGCAAGTGGTGGGTTATTCCTTGATGATCGAGGAGCTGGAGCGCTGGCTCTGCGCGATCACCGGTTTCGATGCGATCTGCATGCAACCCAACTCGGGCGCTCAGGGCGAGTACGCCGGGTTACTGGCGATTCGCAAATATCACGAGAGCCGCCATCAGGGCGCGCGGGATATCTGCCTGATCCCGTCATCGGCCCACGGCACCAACCCGGCTTCGGCGCAAATGGCCGGTATGCGGGTGGTGATCGTCGAGTGCGATGAGGCGGGTAATGTCGATCTGGATGATCTGAAGGAAAAGGCCACGGCGGCGGGGGATAAACTCGCCTGCCTGATGGCGACTTATCCTTCGACCCACGGGGTTTACGAGGAAGGCATCAGCGAGATCTGTGAAGTTATCCACAGCCATGGCGGTCAGGTGTACATGGATGGTGCCAACCTCAACGCGCAGGTTGGATTGGCACGGCCGGCAGACATCGGTGCCGACGTGTCGCACATGAACCTGCACAAAACCTTCTGTATTCCCCACGGCGGTGGCGGGCCGGGGATGGGCCCGATTGGCGTTCGGGCGCACCTGGCACCGTTTGTTGCCAATCACCCGGTAGTGCCAATCGATGGCCCGCTGCCGGAAAACGGCGCAGTGAGCGCGGCACCTTGGGGCAGTGCAAGCATTCTGCCCATCAGCTGGATGTACATCGCCATGATGGGGCCGCAACTGGCGGATGCGAGCGAGGTGGCGATTCTCGCCGCGAATTACCTGGCGCAGCATTTGGCCGGCGCATTTCCAGTGCTCTACACCGGGCGCAACGAGCGAGTGGCCCACGAATGCATTCTCGACTTGCGACCGCTCAAGGCACAGACCGGGATCAGTGAAGAGGACGTTGCCAAACGCCTGATGGACTACGGCTTCCATGCGCCGACCATGTCATTCCCGGTGCCGGGGACGTTGATGGTCGAACCGACCGAGAGTGAATCGAAGGCGGAGCTGGACCGTTTTATCGGCGCGATGCTGAGTATCCGCGCGGAAATCACCGAGGTGCAGAACGGCAACTGGCCGGCAGAGGACAACCCGCTGAAACGCTCGCCGCATACCTTGGCCGACATCACCGGGGTTTGGGAGCGGCCGTACAGCATCGAGCGGGCGGTGACGCCGGATGCTCACACCAAGGCCCATAAGTACTGGCCGGTGGTGAACCGCGTGGACAATGTCTACGGTGACCGCAACCTGTTTTGCGCGTGTGTGCCGGTGGATGAATACCGCTGAATTCACGAGAGATGAAGATCTAATGTGGGAGCGGGGGGGGGGGGGGGGGGGGGGGGGGGGGGGGGCCCCCCCCCCCCCCCCCCCCCAAAACCCCCCCGCTCCCACAATGGATCGCATTTCAGGCAAAAAAATGCCGCTCATGAGAGCGGCATCTTGTTCAGCAACGAACCTTACTTCGAGGCGATGGCATTCTTCGCCAGGATGGCGTTCGCCAGTTCCATGTCCGTGGCTTGCAGGCCAGGGTTGTCGGCACGGACTTTCTGTATGGCGGCTTCCAGGTACGGGCCGCGAATGGCGCCGTCACTGGCGACAAAGCTGCCGGCGTCGTCCTGGGCGGCGACGACCAGCTTGTGATCCCTGGAGGTCAGGTAGGAGGTACCGGTGGTGGCACCGGACGTAAGGACGTTACGCAAAAAGCTGTCATCAGCCATCGCCGAACCGACTTGAAGGGACAACACGGCGAAAGTAGCGACAGCAAGTTTGAGACGCATAAAAGGTGACTCCACTGGGTTTTAACTGCGGGCTTTGATTGCCAATAACCCAATCGAGTTCCGTGACGTTAGTCGGCTCGCCTACGAGGAATGCAGGCTTCGCAGCTGCTACAAACAAGGAGTGTATAGCGGTTGAAATGGCCTACTTCTGCTCACTCTGCGGCGTCACTCGCAACACCTCTTCGATCGTGGTCAAACCCGCCGCCACTTTCTGCGCCCCCGACAAGCGCAAACTGCGCATGCCTTCCTTGAAGGCCTGACGGCGGACCGCGAGCAAATCGGTATCAGGGTTGATCAGCGCTTTGATGCCGTCAGTCAGTTGCATGATTTCGTACACCCCGGCGCGGCCGCGATAGCCGGTTTCGCGGCATTCCAGGCAACCGATGGCGCGTTGTGCATTACCTGGCAGTGGCGCTTGCCAAGGCCGGGTCAGGGTTTGCCAGTCGTCCTCGCCCAAAGTTAATGGCGCCTTGCAATGCGGGCAGAGGGTCCGGACCAGACGCTGGGCCATGACCCCGAGCACCGTGGCCTTGATCAGGTAATGCGGCACGCCGAGCTCCAGCAGGCGGCTGATGGCGCTCGGGGCGTCGTTGGTGTGCAACGTCGACAGCACCAAGTGGCCAGTGAGTGCTGCCTGAATCGCCATCTCGGCGGTTTCGAGGTCGCGGATCTCGCCAATCATGATGATGTCCGGGTCCTGCCGCATGAGTGCGCGCACGCCGGCGGCAAAGGTCAGGTCAATGTTGTGCTGGACCTGCATCTGATTGAACGCTGGCTCGACCATTTCGATCGGGTCTTCAATGGTGCAGAGGTTGACCTCCGGCGTCGCCAGTTTCTTCAGGGTGGTGTACAGCGTGGTGGTCTTGCCTGAACCCGTCGGCCCGGTCACCAGAATGATGCCATTGGGCTGGCGGGTCATGTCTTGCCAGCGACGCAGGTCATCGGCGGAAAAACCCAGCTGATCGAAGTCCTTGAGCAGCACTTCCGGGTCAAAGATCCGCATGACCATCTTCTCGCCGAACGCCGTCGGCAATGTCGACAGCCGCAGCTCGACTTCGCCACCATCCGGGGTTTTGGTTTTGACCCGGCCGTCCTGTGGTTTGCGTTTTTCTGCGACGTTCATCCGCCCCAGGCTTTTCAGGCGGCTGACGATGGCCATGGTCACCTGCGGCGGGAATTGATAGACGTTGTGCAGCACGCCGTCGATGCGAAAGCGCACCGTGCCTTGCTCGCGCCGGGGTTCGATGTGGATATCGCTGGCCCGTTGCTGGAACGCGTACTGGAACAGCCAATCGACGATGTTGACGATGTGCGCATCGTTGGCGTCCGGCTCCTGGTCGCTGGCGCCGAGGTTGAGCAACTGTTCGAAGTTGCCCAGGGTGCTTATTTGTTGATCAGCGTTGGTGGCGCCGGTGACCGATTTAGCCAGGCGGAAAAACTCCACGCTGAAGCGCTGGATGTCCACCGGGTTGGCCACTACGCGCTTGATCGGCACCTTCAGCACGTGGGTCAGGTCGGCTTCCCAGCTGCTGACGAAGGGCTGGGCGCTGGCCACGGTGACGGCGTCGCGGTCGATGGATACCGCCAGAATCTTGTGGCGTTGGGCGAAGGCATAGGACATCAGCGGCGTGATGGCCGCGACGTTGATTTTCAGCGGGTCGATGCGCAAGTAAGGCTGACCAGCCTGCTGAGACAGCCAGAGTGTCAGGCTTTCCAGATCGAGGTGTTTGCCGGGACGGCTGAGGTCGTCCAGGTGTTGGCTGGCGATGAATTCCAGCGGGTGCTGCTGACCATTTATGGCGTGACGGCGGCGGGCGTTGAGCGCGTGCTCGGCCGAATCCTGGCTGATAAAGCCTTGGGCGACCAATTCACGCAGCAAATCATTGAGGTCCAGCCAGCGGTCCTGAGTGGCGAGTTGAACGGACATGCGGGCTCCTTTTGAACAACCGTTCGCAAAGGATAGTCGCGCACCCGCAGACCGTTGGGCCACTACCCGACCAAGGCATGTCGTTTCTTTTCAGCCTGCCGCCTGAGCCGGCTCTTCCCACGCAGAATCAGCCGCTTGCAGGTTCACCGAGCAGACGCTGATCAGGTTACGTAATTTTTCCGCGATCACTTGAGCACGGTGCCAGCTCAGGCCGTCCATGACGATATCGACCGTCAGTAGATCGTCCATGCGCTGCACGTTGACCTGCTGCGGCGTCAGAAACTGCAAGGCGAAAAGATTGAGCGCCCGACACAGCAGATCCGGCTCGGCCTCGGCCAGTAATTGATAGTGAACGCGGCAGTGGGCGTTGCTGACGTTCCAGACATCGGCGCGGGCGGGCGGGGTGTTCACGGCTTCTAAATGCGGCATGGTCGGGCTCCAAAATCACTGGAGGAATTTTTACATTCGGTGCTGGGCATTTCTTATCTATGATTGGGCTTATTGACCATTTATCGAATAGAGCAATTCGATTTATTACCTACTATGGGTTTTTCTATGCACAGCGAGCTGGATGGCTACGACCGCAAGATTCTCGCGTTGCTGCAAGAGGACGCTTCGCTCTCCAGCGCGCAGATCGCCGAACAGGTGGGGCTCTCGCAGTCGCCGTGCTGGCGGCGGATTCAGCGGATGAAGGAAGAAGGGATCATTCGTGGTCAGGTGACATTGCTTGACCGCAAGAAAATCGGCCTTAACACGCAGATATTCGCCGAGATCAAACTCAACGCCCACGGACGTTCGAACTTCACCGAGTTCACCGAGGCGATTCGCGGTTTTCCCGAAGTGCTGGAATGTTATGTGCTGATGGGGGCGGTGGATTTCTTGCTGCGGATCGTCACGGCGGACATCGAGGCTTATGAGCGCTTCTTCTTCGAGAAGCTGTCGATGGTGCCGGGGATTCAGGAGGTCAACTCGATCGTGGCTTTGTCGGAAATCAAATCCACGACGAGTTTGCCGGTGTTGCGCTGAGGATGTTCGAAGGCTTTTGTGGCGAGGGGGCTTGCCCCCGTTCGGCTGCGAAGCAGTCGTAAACCCAGCCAACCCGTTATGCCTGATGCACCGCGTTGGCTGGTTTTGGGAGTCCTTCGGCCTCCAACGGGGGCAAGCCCCCTCGCCACAGGGTCTTACAGACGCAGCAAAGTCTTCCAGGCGCGATTCTGATACACCGCAATCGCCTGGTGCTTACGCGCATCCAGCGATTCATCGGTGATCGGTTCGTTGGCCAGTTGCGTCAGTTTGTTCAGCTCACCGTACAGGCGATCCATTTCCGGGATCTCCAGTACGCTGCGGGCATGGTGCAGCCAGGCCTGGATGCGCTCGATACGCGGCAGTTGCTCGGCCAGGTCTTCCGGCTGTTGCTGATAACGCTGCAATTGCAGCGAGTTGGCTTCTTCGCCCAGCATGCGCGGCAGCCAGCTGCCCAGTTGTGCAGCGCCCTGGCGATTACCGCGGACGTTGCGATCGGCGGCCCAGGTGCGGGCCAGCAGCCAGCGCGAAGTGTTCAGGGAGAACAGGCCCCAACGTGGGTCTTCCAGCTCTTCGAGGAACTGCTCTGGTGCGGCTTTGCGCACGTCTTCGTCGTCCAGGCCGGCTTGTACCAGCGGGCGCCAGTCTTCCAGCAGGGCATCCAGCGCGACCCGCAGATCGTGAGTCGACTGACGCGGTGCGGCCTGACCGAGGCTGCTGATCAGCGCGCGCATTTCAGCGAGGTTCTCGACCCAGTCCTGCAACAGGCGCCAGTGGCCATTGAAGCGATACTGCTCGGCCAGACGCTGGCTGCTGCTCAGCAAATGCCAGCTCAGGGCGGCGAACGCATCGTCCAGCGGCATTTCGGCGGTGATCTGCGGTGCCGGCAAGCTCAGCGAGTAGCTGTTGGCGTCGAACAGGCGATAACCGCGTTCGGCCTTGCTGATGTCACACGGCATCAGCGCCAGTGTTGCAGCCAGTTCGGCGGCCAGCTCCAGCAGCGCGGCCGGTTCGCCTTCGCGCAACTCCAGTTCCAGCTCGCAGATTTCTTCTTTCTGCTTGCCGACCACCACGTGGCCCAGGTCCAGCGCGGCTTCGATGACCACTTTGGTTTTGCCACGACCCCAAGCGATTTCCGCGCGTTCGCGAACGAAATCGGTGGTGAAGATGGCTTTCAGGGTTTTCTTGTCCAGCTCGGCCAGCTCTTCGGGCCAGCATTCACCGTCGAGTTTCTTAACGTCGAGCTTGGCTTTGGGCAAATTCCAGTCGTACTCGTGGCGCTCGGACAGACCGGCGACGCTCTGGCCACGGGTCTTGAGGGTCTGAATCACTTCTTCGCCATCGCGGCGCAGGCGCAGGGCAACCTTGGCGCGGGCCAGGTCGCGCTCAGGCGTGTCGAAGTACTGATTCATCAACTCACGGCGTTCCCAGCCACTTTTGTTGCGTTTCTTGAGTAGCGGGTGCTCGCGCAGGGCGGCGAGGGTTTCGCGGCTGACGCGGAGTTTGATTTCGGTTTCTTTCTGCATGGCCGGAAAATCCAGGATCGGGAGCGCAGCCGGGGGAATGTGTGGCTGCCAAGGTCGTGCAGTGTACAGGACTCATTCGAGATAGGGTCTGTTGACGCTTGGTGACGCGTCGCGGCGGTTTATTCCTGTCGTCGGATGGTTCTATGATGGACTTCAATTCGGGAGTTGGGAGTCAGCGATGCCTTTGCCGTCCATGAAAGATCAGTTCGCTGCGCTGATCGCCGCGCCGTCCGTCAGCTGTACCCAACCCAGCCTGGATCAAACCAATCGGCCGGTCATCGACTTGTTGGCGACATGGCTTGGGGACTTGGGTTTTGCCTGCGATATCCAGCAGGTCAGCCCCGGCAAATTCAATCTGCTGGCCAGTTTTGGCTCCGGCCCCGGCGGCCTGGTGCTGGCTGGTCACAGCGATACAGTGCCCTACGACGAGGCGTTGTGGCAGACCGACCCGTTGAAACTGACGGAAGTGGACGGTCGTTGGGTCGGCTTGGGCAGTTGCGACATGAAGGGTTTTTTCGCCTTGGTCATCGAAGCCGTCAAACCCTTGCTCGACCAACCGTTCAAGCAACCCTTGCTGATCCTCGCCACTTGCGATGAAGAAAGCTCGATGTCTGGCGCTCGCGCTCTGGCCGAAGCCGGACGTCCGCTGGGCCGGGCCGCGGTGATCGGCGAGCCGACCGGGCTGAAGCCGATCCGGATGCACAAAGGCGTGATGATGGAGCGCATCGACATCCTCGGTCAGAGCGGCCATTCCTCGGACCCGCGTCTGGGCCACAGCGCCCTCGAAGCCATGCACGACGCCATGGGCGAATTGCGCGGCCTGCGCCTGGCGTGGCAGCGCGAATTCCATAACCCGCAGTTCAGCGTGCCGCAGCCGACCCTTAACTTCGGCTGCATCCATGGGGGCGACAATCCCAACCGAATCTGCGGCCAGTGCTCGCTGGAGTTCGACTTGCGTCCGTTGCCGGGCATGGACCCCAAAGCGCTGCGCGCGGCGATTCTGCAGAAGCTCAATCCGATTGCCGAACGGCACAAGGTGAAGATCGATTACGCGCCGCTGTTCCCCGAAGTGCCATCCTTCGAGCAGGCCGAGGACTCGGAATTGGTGAGGGTTGCCGAAAAGCTCACCGGCCATCGCGCCGAAGCAGTGGCGTTCGGCACGGAAGCGCCTTATCTTCAGCGTCTTGGTTGTGAAACACTGGTATTGGGACCGGGCGACATCGCCTGCGCACACCAACCGGGGGAATACCTCGAAATGTCACGTTTGCAGCCTACCGTGCATCTATTACGTCAACTGATTGAACATTACTGCCTGACACCGGCCAAAACGGCGATGCCGGTCAGTTGAGCGCAACCCATGTGGGAGCGGGCTTGCTCGCGAATAGGGAGTGTCAGTTGATATTAATGTGTCTGATACGCCGCCTTCGCGAGCAAGCCCGCTCCCACAGGTTCTGTGTTTTGGCTGACTAAACGTATAAATTGCCAGTGTCCCAACCCGTATTCATGAGGAGAGCGCGCGTGTCGCCAAGCCTGTTCCGACGATAACCATCAGCCCGCTGTGCGTTTACTGCTTTACCCTTTTTTCGGCTGCTATTTATTACAGGCCCAGGTTCATGCCCGAATACGTCAATTGGCTTCGTCACGCTTCGCCTTACATCAACGCCCACCGCGATTGCACTTTCGTCGTCATGCTGCCCGGCGACGGCGTGGAGCACCCGAACTTCGGCAACATCGTCCACGACCTGGTGCTGCTGCACAGCCTGGGCGTGCGTCTGGTGCTGGTTCACGGTTCGCGTCCGCAAATTGAAACACGCCTCGCTGCTCGCGGCCTGACCCCGCATTACCACCATGGCATGCGCATCACCGATGCGGCGACGCTTGAGTGCGTGATTGATGCGGTCGGTCAACTGCGCATCGCCATCGAAGCGCGGCTGTCCATGGACATGGCCTCATCGCCAATGCAGGGTTCGCGCCTGCGGGTGGCCAGCGGCAATCTGGTCACTGCACGGCCGATCGGCGTACTTGAAGGTGTCGACTATCACCACACCGGCGAAGTGCGCCGTGTCGACCGCAAGGGCATCAATCGCCTGCTGGACGAACGCTCCATCGTGCTGTTGTCGCCATTGGGGTACTCGCCGACCGGTGAGATCTTCAACCTCGCGTGTGAAGATGTCGCCACCCGTGCAGCTATCGATCTGGGGGCGGACAAGCTGCTGCTGTTCGGCGCCGATTTGGGCTTGATCGACGAAAATGGCCGGCTGGTCCGCGAATTGCGCCCGCAACAAGTACCGGCGCATTTGCAGCGTTTGGGCAGCAACTATCAAGCCGAGCTGCTGGATGCGGCCGCTGAAGCGTGCCGGGGCGGGGTGGCGCGCAGTCACATCGTCAGCTACGCCGAAGATGGCGCGTTGCTGACCGAACTGTTCACCCGTGACGGTGGCGGTACGCTGGTGGCCCAGGAGCAATTCGAGGTTGTGCGTGAGGCGGCCATCGAGGATGTCGGCGGTTTGCTGGACTTGATCAGCCCGCTGGAAGAGCAGGGCATTCTGGTACGGCGTTCCCGCGAGGTGCTGGAGCGTGAGATCGAGCAGTTCAGTGTGGTCGAACGCGAAGGCATGATCATCGCCTGCGCGGCGCTGTATCAGATTGCCGATTCGGATGCTGGGGAGTTGGCGTGTCTGGCGGTGAACCCGGAGTACCGCCATGGCGGTCGCGGTGATGAACTGCTGGAACGCATCGAAACCCGCGCCCGGGCCCAGGGGCTGAAAACCTTGTTCGTACTGACGACCCGGACCGCCCACTGGTTCCGTGAACGGGGCTTCGTGCCGAGCAGCGTCGAACGCCTGCCGTCGGCGCGGGCTTCGCTTTACAACTATCAGCGTAATTCGAAGATCTTCGAAAAAGCCCTCTGATTGCCACTGTCTGTGTTGGCATTTGTGGCGAGGGAGCTTGCTCCCGCTGGGCAGCGAAGCGGCCCCAAAACCAGCGAACGCGTTATGACTGATTCACCGCGTTGTTGGATTGGGGAGTCCTCCGGCCTCCAGCGGGAGCAAGCTCCCTCGCCACAGGTTTTGCGTTTTACTCAGTGACGAATTTCGCGCTGACATACGGCGAATAATCCGGCAGCACCGTCTCGACCTTCCCTTGCTCCTTCAAAAACTTCGCCGTCTCGCCAATCGCCTTGGCTGTGCCTCCGTCCAGTAGCGCGGTGGTCTGTTGTGCCTTGGCATCCGGGAATGCGGAGCCGGCCAGCAGCTCCGGCACATCGGCGGCATTGGCACCGGTCAATTTGGCGATTTTCTGCACCGGCACCGAATCGGCGGTCCAGCTGTCTTTATGGGCGGCATAGTCGGCGAAGGAGTCCAGAGTGACCTTGGCAAATTTGGCCACGACCTCAGGATGCTTCTCGGCGTAATCCTTGCGAGCGACCCACACCTCGAAGGTCGGCGCGCCCCATTGGCCGACCTGCGCCGCGTCGGTCAAGGTCTTGCCGGTCTTGCGGATTTCCCCCAGTGCCGGCGACCAGACAAACGCCCCATCAATGTCGCCACGCTTCCAGGCTGCGGCGATTTCGACGGGTTGCAGGTTCACCACTTTGACTTTCGAGGCATCCAGCCCCCAATGCTTCAGCGCGCCGAGCAGGCTGTAATGGGAGGTTGAAACGAAGGGCGTGGCGATGGTCTTGCCGATCAGATCTTCCGGTTTATCGATGCCGCTGCCGTTGCGCACCACAAGGGCTTCGGCAGCGTTGATCTGAGCCGAAACAATGAACGCGACAATCGGCAGGTTGCGCGAAGCGGCCGCCGCCAGTGGGCTTGAACCGAGGTTGCCAATCTGCACATCGCCGGAGGCAATGGCAGTGACCACTTCCGGGCCACTGTTGAAACGTCGCCAATCGATTTTCTGGCCAATGGTTTTCTCGTAAACACCATCAGCCTGAGGGACTTTGCTGGGGTCGATACCGGTTTGATAACCGACCGTGAGAGTCGCCGCCTGGGCGGAAAAAGAAAATATCAGCGATATACAAACTGTAACAAATTGACTAGATAGTGCGCGTTTGGCCATGATGGCGTCGCCTTTTCGAAAGTGATTGACGTATGGGGAATACGTAAACGCTAATCGATCTAAAAAAAGGCGAATAAATACCATTTAGGAATTAGCTTATGAGCCGATACCTTTTGTCTCGGTTCGGATCATTGCTCGAGAGCTATATTCCTAAATGGTATGAAAAAGGATGAAATAATTCTTTTTGGGTTTATGAGGAAATCATTACCCTGCAGGGACCAAATCACGGCGGTTAGACCTTGGTCGTAGACACACATGGTTACGATTGACTTGTCAGTCACGGACCAGTGCTAATCGCGCATCTGTGGATCTGGGGCGTTAGACCCGAGACCAAAGAACACAAAAATTAGAACGAGAGGAGCGAAACAATGAAGAAGTCCACCTTGGCCCTGGCTGTGGCCGTAGGGGTTTTGGCGCAGCAGGCAGGCGCCGCCGGTTTCATTGAAGACAGCAAGGCTACATTGGGGCTGCGTAACTTCTACATCAACACCGATAACCGCGATTCGGCAGCTAGAACTGCTTCCAATGTTCAGAGCAAAAACGAAGAGTGGGGCCAAGGCTTCGACCTGCGTTTCACCTCGGGCTACACACAAGGCACCGTTGGCTTCGGTCTTGATGCCATTGGCCTGCTGGGCATCCGTCTGGATTCGGGCGGCGGCACCAACGGCGCAACTCCTGCCTCTTACGGCGGCACTGTGTTCCCGAGCAAATCCAACGGCGAAGCGGTTGATAACTTCTCCAGCCTGGGCCTGACTGCGAAAGCCAAGATATCCCAGACCGAACTGAAGTTGGGCACCCTGCAGCCAAAACTGCCGGTGATCGTGACCAACGACGGTCGTCTGCTGCCGCAAACCTTCCAGGGCGGCCAGATCACCTCGAACGAAATCAAAGACCTGACACTGGTCGGTGGTCAGATCGAGCACGTCAAGGGCCGTAACTCCAGCAACAACGAAGAGTTGTCGATCGCTGGTGCGAACACGCGCGGTACTGGCTTCCGTGACAGCAACAAGTTCATCTATGGTGGCGGTGACTACAAAATCACCAAAGACCTGACTGCCCAGTACTACTACGGCAACCTGGAAGACTTCTACAAGCAACACTTCCTGGGCCTGGTCCACAACTGGTCGATCGGTCCTGGTGTGTTGAAGTCTGACTTGCGTTACTTCAACAGCTCCGATGACGGTGCCAACGGTCACGACTCGGCTTATTTCAGCTCCGGTAACGATGAGGGTTTCCGTTCCGGTCGCGGTAAAGTCGACAACAACCTGTACAGCGGCCTGTTCCTGTACTCCGTTGCCGGTCACACCTTCGGCGGCGGTTATCAGGTCAGCAATGGCAGCAGCGACTTCCCTTGGCTGAACCAGGGTGACGGCTCGTCGGCTTACATCACTACCGATAGCCAGATCGCCAAGTTCGCCCGTGCCGGCGAACGTACCTGGCAAGCTCGCTACTCGTATGACTTCGCCAAGGTTGGCCTGCCAGGCGCTACAGCCGGCATCGTTTACCTGCGTGGCGACAACATTGATACCGTGGGTACCAATGGTCGCGAGAACGGTTCCGGCCGTTCCGAGTGGGAACGCGACCTGACCCTGGCTTACGTAGTGCCAGAAGGTCCGCTGAAAAACCTGGGCTTCACCTGGAAAAACGCCATGTGGCGCAACGACGTCCCAGGTCAGCGCGACCAGGACGAAAACCGTCTGATCGTCAGCTACTCGATCCCGCTGTTGTAACAGAGCTCGCGTAACCGACGTAAAAAAAGCCCCGCCCGGCATCACGCCGGGCGGGGCTTTTGCGTTTTCAAGGAGGGCTCACCCCCGTAAACCCTCCTTGAAATTCCCCTTTTTGCAACAACTCAAGGCCTTCTCGAACCTTGTGACCGATGTTCGTCTCGATGACTATTCAGGTCCAGTGAACAGATTTTTAATATTCTTTATAGATCTAAATAAATCGATATTTATTCTTTTTAATTAAAATCGAACGCAGGCACAGTTGGGCTCAACAAGCACTCACAAGGAGCAGCAGCATGAGCCTCAGACTTGGCGATATCGCCCCCGATTTCGAACAGGATTCCAGCGCCGGCACTATCCGTTTCCACGAATGGCTAGACGATAGCTGGGGCGTGTTGTTTTCCCATCCGGCGGACTTCACGCCGGTGTGCACCACCGAGCTGGGCTTCACCGCCAGGCTCAAGGATGAATTCACCCAGCGCGGCGTCAAAGCCATTGCCCTGTCGGTCGACCCGGTGGACTCGCATCACAGGTGGATCGAGGACATCAACGAAACCCAGAACGCCATCGTCAACTTCCCGATCCTCGCCGATGCGGACCGCAAAGTGTCCGACCTGTATGACCTTATCCATCCGAATGCCAACGACACCCTGACCGTGCGTTCTCTGTTCGTGATCGATCCGAACAAGAAGATTCGGCTGACGATTACTTACCCGGCGAGTACCGGCCGTAACTTCAATGAAATTTTGCGGGTGATCGATTCGCTGCAGCTCACCGACAACTACAAAGTGGCCACCCCGGCCAACTGGCAAGACGGTGATGAGGTGGTGATCGTGCCGTCGCTCAAGGACGAAGATGAAATAAAACGACGTTTTCCCAAGGGTTATCGCGCGGTGAAGCCGTACCTGCGCCTGACGCCACAGCCGAACAGGTAATCATCCGAATTTTGCGGTGTGGCTAAAATCGCTATCGCGGGCAAGCCCGCTCCCACAGTGGATTGGGAAGGATCAGAGATGTGTGGCAGACCTAAAACCCTGTGGGAGCGGGCTTGCCCGCGAAGGCGGCAGACCGGCCAGTGAAAATTTCATGTCATCCATAAAGCAGGGGATTTTGGGCCGTTTCTACGGCCTTTTTTTTGCCTGGAAAAAGCAGTTTCACATAGATCCATAACGCATAACTAAATGAATAAATATGATTTATAGATATATAAATCAGCTGTTAAGGTCACTCCATCAACGCGAAATCGCAAGCCGCGAATCGCCAACACCGCTCAAGGAATTGTCTGAATGCTGGTCGTCTCACTCGGTGGCAGTCCCAGCCCACGCTCCCGTTCCGGGGTTTTGCTGGAGCGTTCGCGACGCTGGTTGCAAGAGCAAGGTGTGGAAGTGGTGAGTTATCAGGTACGGGACTTCCCGGCCGAAGATTTGCTGCATGCCCGCTTCGACAGCCCGAAAGTGATCGACCTGTTGCAACAGATTGAAAACGCCGATGGCTTGCTGATCGCCACGCCGGTTTACAAAGCGTCGTTCTCCGGTGCGCTGAAAACCTTGCTCGATCTGCTGCCCGAACGCGCCTTGAGCCACAAGGTGGTTTTACCGATGGCTACCGGCGGCAGCATCGCCCATATGCTGGCGGTGGATTACGCGCTCAAACCGGTGCTGTCAGCATTGAAAGCCCAGGAAATGCTGCAGGGGATTTTCGCCGTGGACAGCCAGATCGCTTACGGCGAAGGCAGCGCCCAGGCGCAGTTGGCGCCGGAGCTTGCGCAACGATTGTTTGAAGCGCTGGAGCAGTTTTTCAGCGCCATGGCTCGACGGCCCAAGCCGCTCGATCCGAACCTGTTGAACGAACGTTTGTTGAGTGCTCGCTGGAGCATTTAAGCCAGTCCTCAAGCCACACCCGAATTTGAAGTACTCCACCTTACTGGCCCGCTAACGGGCAAGCAGGTGCAGCCAAAACCCAACTGCAAAAAGGAGAGCGCCATGCGCCCTGTCATTTTGCGTCGTGGTCTGGTCGCTCTGTTTGCTGCGGCTGTAACCTTCGGCGCCATTACTCAAGCTCAGGCCGAGACACTCCGGATCGGCTATCAAAAATACGGCACCCTGGTGCTGCTCAAAGCCAAAGGCACACTCGAAAAACGCCTCGCCGCCCAAGGCGTGGACGTGCAATGGACTGAATTCCCCGGTGGCCCGCAACTGCTCGAAGGCCTGAACGTCGGCTCCATCGACTTTGGGGTCACCGGTGAAACGCCGCCCGTGTTCGCTCAGGCGGCCGGTGCCGATTTGCTCTACGTTGCCTATGAACCGCCAGCGCCCCACAGCGAAGCGATCCTGGTGCCGAAGGACTCGCCGATCAAATCGGTGCAGGACCTCAAGGGCAAGAAAGTCGTGCTCAACAAAGGCTCCAACGTGCATTACCTGCTGGTGCGTGCGCTTGAAGACGCCGGCCTCAAATACACCGACATTCAGACCGTGTTTCTGCCGCCAGCCGATGCCCGTGCCGCGTTCGAGCGTGGCAGTGTCGATGCCTGGGTGATCTGGGACCCGTACCAGGCCGCCGCCGAACAGCAACTGCAAGCACGCCCTCTGCGCGACGGCAAAGGCCTCGTCGACAACCATCAGTTCTACCTGGCGACCAAACCTTACGCGCAGAAAAATCCTCAAGTGATCAAGGCTCTGGTGGAGGAAGTGCGCGCGGTTGGCGAGTGGTCCAAGGCCAAACCCGAGGACGTGACCAAGCAAGTTTCGCCGCTGCTCGGCCTGCCAACGGACATCACCCTGACCTCGGTGAAACGCCAGGGCTACGGCGCGCTGTTCCTTACGCCGGAAGTAGTCGCTGCCCAGCAAAAAATCGCCGACAGCTTCTTCCAGCTCAAGCTGATTCCCAAACCCTTGAGCATCAAAGACGTGATCTGGACGCCACCTGCCACCGTGGCCAAAGCGCCGTAATTCGATTTCCTGAGGAGACCACTCCATGAGCCTTAATATCTTCTGGTTCCTGCCTACCCATGGCGATGGCCATTACCTTGGCACCGCTGAAGGCGCTCGCGCCGTCGACCACGGTTACCTGCAACAGGTCGCGCAAGCGGCGGATCGTCTGGGCTTTGGCGGGGTGCTGATTCCCACCGGTCGCTCCTGCGAAGACTCGTGGCTGGTAGCCGCGTCGCTGATCCCGGTGACCCAGCGTTTGAAGTTCCTTGTCGCCCTGCGCCCCGGGATCATTTCCCCGACGGTGGCGGCGCGTCAGGCCGCGACACTGGATCGCTTGTCTGGCGGTCGTGCGCTGTTCAACCTGGTCACTGGTGGCGATCCGGAAGAACTGGCCGGCGACGGTTTGTTCCTCAGTCACGAAGAGCGCTATCAGGCTTCGGTGGAATTCACTCGCATCTGGCGCCGGGTGCTGGAAGGTGAAACCGTTGATTACGACGGTCAGCACATCAGCGTGAAGGGCGCCAAGTTGCTCTATCCGCCGATCCAGCAACCGCGCCCGCCGCTGTATTTCGGCGGCTCGTCGGAAGCCGCCCAAGACCTCGCGGCAGAGCAGGTCGAAATGGTTCTGACCTGGGGCGAGCCACCGGCCGCCGTGGCAGAAAAAATCGAGCAGGTTCGTGCCAAAGCCGCGAAGCTCGGTCGCACCGTGCGCTTCGGTATTCGCTTGCATGTGATCGTTCGTGAAACCAATGCCGAGGCGTGGCAAGCGGCGGATCGACTGATCTCGCATCTGGACGATGACACCATTGCCCGTGCCCAGGCGTCTCTGGCGCGTTTCGATTCGGTCGGTCAGCAACGGATGGCCGCGTTGCATGGTGGCAGTCGCGACCATCTGGAAGTCAGCCCCAACTTGTGGGCCGGTGTCGGTCTGGTGCGCGGCGGGGCCGGTACGGCGCTGGTCGGCGATGGCCCGACCGTGGCCGCTCGGGTGAAGGAATACGCTGACCTGGGCATCGATACGTTCATCTTCTCCGGTTATCCACACCTGGAAGAGTCCTATCGGGTGGCTGAGTTGCTGTTCCCGCACTTGGATATCGAACGTCCGGAGCTGCCGAAAAGCGCCGGTTACGTCAGCCCGTTCGGCGAGATGGTAGCCAACGACATTCTTCCCAAAGCCGCGTCCCAGAGCTGAGGCGCCGCCATGAAGAAAATCATCCACAACCTCGCGCCCTGGGCGCTGCCGGTCTTGTTGCTGGCGGTGTGGCAGTTGTCGGTGTCGGCGGGCTGGTTGTCGACGCGGATTCTGCCGGCGCCGATCGCGGTGATCGAAGCCGGTGTGAGCCTGGTCAGCAGCGGTGAAATCTGGACTCACCTGGCCATCAGCGGCTGGCGCGCGGCGCTCGGGTTCGCCATTGGCGGCGGCATTGGTCTGACCTTGGGCTTCATCACCGGCTTGTCGAAATGGGGCGAGCGCCTGCTCGATAGTTCGGTGCAGATGATCCGCAACGTGCCGCATCTGGCGTTGATTCCGCTGGTGATCCTGTGGTTCGGCATCGACGAGTCGGCGAAGATTTTTCTGGTGGCGTTGGGCACGTTGTTCCCGATTTACCTCAACACCTATCACGGCATTCGCAACGTCGATCCGGCGTTGGTGGAGATGGCGCGCAGTTATGGCCTGTCTGGTTTCAGCCTGTTTCGCCAAGTGATTTTGCCGGGTGCGCTGCCATCGATTCTGGTCGGTGTGCGTTTTGCGCTGGGCTTCATGTGGTTGACATTGATCGTGGCGGAAACCATTTCCGCGAGCTCGGGCATTGGCTATCTGGCGATGAATGCCCGGGAGTTTTTGCAGACCGACGTGGTGGTGCTGGCGATTCTTTTGTACGCAGTGCTCGGCAAGTTGGCCGACCTTGCGGCGCGTGGGCTTGAACGCGTGTGGCTGCGCTGGCATCCGGCTTATCAGGTAACCAAGGGAGGTGCCGCATGACGGCTCAACAACCTCCACGCCTGCTGCGCGGTATTCCGCTGGTGGTGCGCAAGCTGCAAAAAACCTTCGGTTCACGGCAGGTGCTGCGTGAAATCGACCTGCACATTCCGGCCGGGCAGTTTGTGGCGGTGGTCGGGCGTAGCGGCTGCGGCAAAAGTACTTTGCTGCGCTTGCTCGCCGGTCTCGACAAGCCCACAGGGGGGGAGCTGCTTGCAGGCGCAGCGCCACTGAGTGATGCGCGGGAAGACACTCGACTGATGTTCCAGGAAGCGCGTCTGCTGCCGTGGAAAAAGATCATCGACAACGTCGGTCTCGGGCTCAAGGGCAACTGGCGGCCGCAAGCGTTGGAAGCGCTGGAAGCCGTCGGCCTGGCGGATCGCGCCAACGAATGGCCGGCAGCGTTGTCCGGCGGGCAAAAGCAGCGTGTGGCCCTGGCTCGCGCGTTGATCCATCAACCGCGCTTGCTGTTGCTCGACGAACCGCTGGGCGCATTGGATGCCCTGACCCGAATCGAAATGCAGCAACTGATCGAACGGCTCTGGCAACAGCATGGTTTCACCGTGTTGCTGGTGACCCACGACGTCAGCGAAGCGGTGGCGATTGCCGATCGGGTGATTCTGATTGAAGAGGGGGAAGTCGGCCTCGACCTGCATGTGGAACTGCCGCGCCCTCGGGTCCGTGGCTCTCATCGGCTGGCGGCGCTGGAAACCGAAGTGCTCAACCGCGTGCTGTCCCTGCCTGGCCAACCGCCGGAACCGGAACCTGTTTCACCACTGCCTACGCAATTGCGTTGGGCGCAATAACTTAAAGATTCATCCAACGACAGGAATCAACATCATGACTATCAAAGCCATCAACGTTCGTAACCAGTTCAAAGGCTCGATCAAGGAAATCGTGCTGGGTGACGTGCTGTCGGAAATCGACGTGCAGACGGCCTCCGGCATCGTCACTTCGGTGATTACCACCCGTTCGGTGAAAGAGCTGGAACTGGTGGTCGGCAGTGAAGTAATCGCGTTTGTGAAATCCACCGAGGTGTCGATCGCCAAGTTGTAAGCGCGTGCGTAAACAACAACCCCGGAGGGTGTGAGCCCTGATCGTTCCCACGCTCTGCGTGGGAATGCCTCTTCGGACGCTCCGCGTTCGGCTTTTGGGACACAGAGCGTCCCGGGCTGCATTCCCACGCAGAGCGTGGGAACGATCAAAGCACTTCGCGCTTGGGCAGATAGGGTGGCAAATACAACCCAAGATAAGCATCAAACACCCGCATCCCTTCCTCGGCCATTCGCGGCGTGATCTGCCCATGCTGTTGCACCGAGCGTGCATACACTCGGTCCCCCAGCTCCATGGCCAGTGCAAACACATCGACATCACTCGGCAGGGTCGGCAATTCGAAGTGGTGGTCGAACAGCTTGTGCATCAGGTCGCCGAGTTCGATGTCGTGCTGGCGGTCGGCCTGGGTGACTTCGGTCAGGCCGTGCTGGGCGAGGATCAGTTGGCGGGCGGCGGCGTCTTCGTCGTAGATGGCGAGCATGCGTTGTTCCACCAGGCGCGACAGATCACGCCAGCCGTTGAGGGCATGGTGATCGATGGGCGCTTGCAGGCAGGCGCGGAATGCGGCGTGGACGTCGGCGGTCAGGGCTTCAAGCAGGGCCGGGACGCTGGCGAAAAAATGGTAGACGGAGGAGGGCGGGATCTCCGCGCGTTCGGCGACGCTGTAGATCGACAGGCTGGCCACGCCCTCGGCGGCCAGCAGCGTGCGGGCGGCATCGAGTATCGAATCGATCCGAGCCTGACTGCGGGCGCGGGGTTTGCGAATGGTGGCGGTGCGCGTCATTGAAGTCTCCTGCGGGGGCAGCGGGCATTGTACGAGCAGGGTTTGATGTTGTCTGCCCGGACGCCTTCGCTAGCAGGCTAGCTCCCACAGGGATTTCCGGTGTACACCGAATGTATGTTCACTGGAGATCAACTGTGGGAGCTAGCCTGCTGGCGATCCGCCGAAGGCGGCCATAAAAAAACGCCGCTGGCTGCGAGAGCCAACGGCGTTTTTTCAGATCGGCAATCCGCTTACACGGTATGCAGGTACCAGTTGTACTCGAGGTCGGAGATGGAGTGTTCGAACTCCTCCAGCTCGCTCTCTTTACAGGCGACAAAAATGTCGATGTATTTCGGATCGATGTACTTGGCCATGACTTCGCTGTCGTCCAGCTCGCGCAATGCATCACGCAGGTTGTTCGGCAGGCTTTGCTCGTTCTGCTCGTAGGAGTTGCCTTCCACGGGTGCGCCCGGCTCGATTTTGTTGGTCAGGCCGTGGTGCACGCCCGCCAAAACAGAAGCCATCAACAGATACGGGTTGGCGTCGGCGCCGGCGACACGGTGTTCGATGCGCACGGCATCGGAGGAACCGGTCGGTACGCGGATGGCCACGGTACGGTTGTCCAGGCCCCAACACGGCGAATTCGGCACGTAGAACTGTGCGCCGAAACGACGGTAGGAGTTGACGTTCGGGCAGAGGAAAGCCATCTGCGCCGGCAGGGTCTCGAGCACACCGCCGATCGCGTGACGCAGTGCGGCGTTCTGCTCGGGATCCTCGCTGGCAAAAATGTTTTTGCCATCTTTATCAAGAATCGAGATGTGGACATGCAGACCGTTACCCGCCTGGCCAGGGTAAGGCTTGGCCATGAAGGTGGTGTCCATCTCATGGTCATAGGCGATGTTTTTGATCAGGCGCTTGAGCAGGACCGCATAGTCGCAGGCCTTGATCGGGTCGGCCACGTGATGCAGGTTCACTTCGAACTGTGCCGGGGCACTTTCCTTGACGATCGCGTCGGCAGGGATGCCTTGCTCTTTCGCACCTTCCAGAATGTCCTGGAGGCAGTCGACGTATTCGTCGAGGTCGTCGATCAGGTAGACCTGTGTCGAATGCGGGCGTTTGCCAGAGATCGGCGAGCGCGGTGGTTGTGGGCGGCCGTTCACGTTCTCCTGGTCGATCAGGTAGAACTCCAGTTCGAACGCAGCGCAGATGGTCAGGCCCATCTCGTCAAACTTGGCTACGACTTGTCGCAGGACTTCGCGCGGGTCGGCGAAGAAAGGATCACCTTCGAGTTCGTGCATGGTCATCAGCAGTTGCGCGGTCGGGCGCTTCTGCCAGGGCTCATTGCACAGGGTGTCGGGGATTGGATAGCAGATTCGGTCAGCATCGCCGATGTCCAGGCCCAGGCCGGTGCTTTCCACCGTCGAGCCATTGATATCCAGAGCAAATAGAGAGGCCGGCAGGTTGATGCCTTTCTCGTAAACCTTGTGGAGGCTGGTGCGTTCAATGCGCTTGCCGCGCACCACACCATTCATATCCGCAATCAGAAGGTCAACGTACAGAACCTCAGGATGTTCCTTAAGGAACGCGTTCGCTTCGTTAAGCTGAACGGCACGCGGGGGTACCGACATGATGCAACACCTTTGTTGTTAAAAATATCAATCATTGATCTCTTCGGATTCCAGTCAACCCGAACGGCATGCCGAAGTCAAGCAAGGCCTTTTTTGCCCTAAAAAAGCACTCATGAGGCATTTTTGAGGCACTTTGGGGCGTTTTTTTGCCTTCAGTCGTCTTGGCGCCCGCGAGCTTGAGCGGGCCGTGTTGTATTTTTTACGGGGGTGTTGTGTAAAAAAATGAACAAGGCTAAGCTCGATTTAAACCCATAACAGCAATAATACCGGGGTGCTTCATGTCTCGCCTGCCGTTAATCGGCGTCACCGCCTGCTCAAAGCAGATCGGTCTGCATGCTTATCACATCAGTGGCGACAAATACGTACGCGCCGTGGCTTCAGCTGCCAAGGGCCTGCCGTTGATTCTTCCATCCCTGGCGGATCAGCTGGCGCCGTCCGAAATTCTGGACGCTCTGGACGGCATTCTCTTTACAGGCTCTCCTTCTAATATAGAACCGTTTCACTATAACGGCCCGGCCAGTGCGCCAGGTACTGCTCATGATTCTGCACGCGATGCCACCACTCTCCCGCTGATCCGCGCTGCTGTCGAGGCCGGTGTTCCCGTGCTCGGCATTTGCCGCGGCTTCCAGGAAATGAATGTGGCGTTCGGCGGCAGTTTGCATCAGAAGGTTCACGAGGCCGGTCCATTCATGGATCACCGTGAAGACGACAGCCTGCCGCTGGAAGGGCAGTACGCGCCAAGTCACCCGGTGCACGTTCAGCCGTGTGGTGTACTGGCCGGGCTGGGCCTGGCGAGCGAGATTCAAGTCAATTCGATTCATGGTCAGGGCATTGAGCGTCTGGCGCCGGGCCTTCGTGTGGAAGCTGTGGCGCCCGACGGGTTGATCGAAGCCGTCTCTGTTACCGAAGGCAAGGCTTTTGCTTTAGGTGTGCAATGGCATCCCGAATGGCAGGTAAGCTTGAATCCTGACTACCTTGCGATTTTCCAGGCATTTGGCGATGCCTGCCGCAAGTACGCTCTACAACGCGACGCCGATGCGTCAAACAACGCCTGACTTATAAGAGTCAGGAAACTCAGCCTAAGAGGCATTTATGAGTAACAACCTCGACCAGCTCACCGATTGGTTGAAAGACCACAAGATCACAGAAGTCGAATGCATGATTGGCGACCTGACCGGCATCACTCGGGGCAAGATTTCGCCGACCAACAAGTTCATTGCCGAAAAAGGCATGCGCCTGCCCGAAAGCGTTCTGTTGCAGACCGTCACCGGCGACTACGTCGAAGACGACATCTATTACGAACTGCTCGACCCGGCCGACATCGACATGATCTGCCGCCCCGACCAGAACGCGGTGTTTCTGGTGCCCTGGGCCATCGAGCCCACCGCCCAGGTGATCCACGATACCTACGACAAGCAGGGCAATCCGATCGAGCTGTCGCCGCGCAACGTGCTCAAAAAGGTGCTGAAACTCTACGCCGACCACGGCTGGCAGCCGATCGTGGCGCCGGAAATGGAGTTCTATCTCACCAAGCGCAGTGATGACCCGGACTACCCGCTGCAACCGCCGATCGGCCGCTCTGGTCGTCCGGAAACCGGTCGTCAGTCCTTTTCGATTGAAGCCGCGAACGAATTCGATCCGTTGTTCGAAGACGTCTACGACTGGTGCGAACTGCAAGAGCTGGACCTCGACACGCTGATCCATGAGGACGGCACCGCGCAGATGGAAATCAACTTCCGTCATGGCGATGCCCTGTCCCTGGCCGACCAGATTCTGGTGTTCAAGCGCACCATGCGTGAGGCCGCGCTCAAGCACAACGTGGCGGCGACCTTCATGGCCAAGCCCATGACCGGCGAACCGGGCAGCGCCATGCACTTGCACCAGAGCATCATCAGTATCGAGACTGGCAAAAACGTTTTCTCCAATGAAGACGGGACCATGAGCCAGCTGTTTCTCAACCACATCGGCGGGCTGCAGAAATTCATTCCTGAGCTGCTGCCGTTGTTCGCACCCAACGTCAATTCGTTCCGCCGCTTCCTGCCGGATACCTCGGCGCCGGTGAACGTGGAGTGGGGCGAAGAGAACCGCACCGTGGGCCTGCGGGTTCCGGATGCCGGGCCGCAGAATCGTCGGGTGGAAAACCGTCTGCCGGGTGCCGATGCCAACCCTTACCTGGCCATCGCCGCCAGCCTGTTGTGCGGCTTTATCGGCATGGTCGAAGGGCATAACCCGAGTGCTCCGGTCGTGGGTCGTGGTTACGAGCGGCGCAACCTGCGCCTGCCACTGACTATTGAAGATGCCCTGGATCGCATGGAAAACAGCAAGACCATCGAAAAGTACCTGGGCAAGAAATTCATCACGGGCTACATCGCGGTCAAGCGGGCCGAGCATGAAAACTTCAAGCGCGTGATCAGTTCGTGGGAGCGGGAATTCCTGCTCTTCGCCGTCTGATGCGCCGGGCGCCGCTGTTCCTGGCGGCGCCCTCCACTCGAATCTTAGGAGAATTCGCATGACCAGCAACAACCCGCAAACCCGTGAATGGCAAGCCCTGAGCAGCGATCACCACCTGGCCCCGTTCAGCGACTTCAAGCAGCTGAAAGAGAAAGGCCCGCGGATCATCACCCATGCCAAGGGCGTTTACCTCTGGGACAGCGAAGGCAACAAGATCCTCGACGGCATGGCTGGCCTGTGGTGTGTCGCGATCGGTTACGGTCGCGATGAACTGGCCGATGCCGCCAGCAAACAGATGCGCGAACTGCCTTATTACAACCTGTTCTTCCAGACGGCTCACCCGCCGGTGCTGGAGCTGGCCAAGGTGATTGCCGACGTCGCGCCTGAAGGCATGAATCACGTGTTCTTCACCGGGTCCGGGTCCGAAGGCAACGACACCATGCTGCGGATGGTTCGCCACTACTGGGCGATCAAGGGCCAGCCGAAGAAGAAAGTCATCATCAGTCGCAAGAACGGCTATCACGGTTCCACCGTGGCCGGCGCGAGCCTGGGTGGCATGACGTACATGCACGAACAGGGCGACTTGCCGATCCCGGGCATCGTCCACATTGCCCAGCCGTATTGGTTCGGCGAAGGCGGCGACATGACGCCGAACGAGTTCGGTATCTGGGCGGCCAATCAGCTGGAAGAGAAAATCCTGGAAGTCGGTGTCGACAACGTCGGTGCCTTTATTGCCGAGCCGATCCAGGGCGCCGGCGGCGTGATCATTCCGCCAGACAGCTACTGGCCGCGCATCAAGGAAATCCTCGCCAAGTACGACATTCTGTTCGTGGCCGACGAAGTGATCTGCGGTTTCGGCCGTACCGGTGAGTGGTTCGGCAGCGATTTCTACGACCTCAAACCTCACATGATGACCATCGCCAAAGGCCTGACCTCCGGCTACATCCCGATGGGTGGCCTGATCGTGCGCGACGATGTGGTCGAGGTGCTCAACGAAGGTGGCGATTTCAACCACGGTTTCACGTATTCCGGGCACCCGGTGGCCGCTGCGGTGGCGCTGGAAAACATTCGTATCCTGCGCGACGAGAAAATTGTCGAGCGCGTGCGCACAGAAACGGCACCTTATTTGCAAAAGCGTCTACGGGAACTGAGCGATCACCCGTTGGTGGGGGAAGTGCGTGGGGTCGGTCTGTTGGGGGCCATCGAACTGGTTCAGGACAAAGCCACCCGCAAACGTTACGAAGGCAAGGGTGTTGGCATGATCTGCCGCACGTTCTGCTTCGAAAACGGCCTGATCATGCGCGCCGTCGGCGACACTATGATCATTGCTCCGCCACTGGTGATTACACCGGCTGAAATCGACGAGTTGGTGACCAAGGCACGCAAGTGTCTGGACCTGACCCTGAGTGCGTTGCAGGGCTAAGTGCTAGGCTCTGAGCGAGGTGCGAAGATTGCACTTCGCTCAGTGCAAACAAAGGATGGGTCTTTCCTTGAAAGCCTGCCTTGGATCTTGCCAGACTACCGGTTGTTCGGATGCCCAGTAACAGGCCGCTGAGCACGTGGTTAAAAAGAAAAATTGGAGCATTACCCATGAAGGCATTAGGTATGAAGATAGCTGGCAAGACCCTCCTCGCCATGTCCCTGATGGGCGTGATGGCGGGCGCCGTTCAGGCCGACGACAAAGTGCTGCACGTGTACAACTGGTCCGATTACATCGCGCCGGATACCGTCAAGAAGTTCGAGGCCGAGTCGGGTATCAAAGTCGTCTACGACGTGTTCGACAGTAACGAAACCCTTGAAGCCAAGTTGCTGGCAGGCAAGTCCGGCTATGACATCGTCGTGCCGTCGAACAACTTCCTGGCCAAGCAGATCAAGGCCGGCGTTTACCAGAAGCTGGACAAGTCCAAGCTGCCTAACTGGAAAAACCTGAACACGGACCTGCTTAAAGCAGTATCGGTAAGCGACCCGGGTAACGAACACGCGTTTCCTTACATGTGGGGTTCGATCGGTATCGGTTTCAACGCCGAGAAGGTCAAGGCTGCACTGGGTGCCGATGCGCCGACCAACTCCTGGGACTTGCTGTTCAAACCTGAAAACGCTGCCAAGTTGAAGTCGTGCGGTATCAGCTTCCTCGATTCGCCAACCGAGATGATTCCGGTGGCGTTGCATTACCTGGGCTATCCAACCGACAGCCAGGACAAGAAACAACTGGCTGAAGCCGAAGCGCTGTTCCTGAAAATCCGTCCTTCGGTGGGCTACTTCCACTCGTCCAAGTACATCTCCGACCTGGCCAACGGCAACATCTGCGTCGCCGTGGGTTACTCGGGTGACATCTACCAGGCCAAGGCTCGCGCCGCTGAAGCCGGTGACAAGGTGAAAGTCAGCTACAACATTCCGAAAGAAGGTGCTGGCAGCTTCTACGACATGGTCGCCATCCCTAAAGATGCCGAAAACGTCGAAGGCGCCTACAAGTTCATGACCTTCCTGCAGAAGCCGGAAATCATGGCTGAAATCACCAACGCCGTACGTTTCCCGAACGGTAACGCGGCGTCTACCGCACTGGTTGATAAAGAAATCACCAGCGATCCAGGCATCTACCCGCCAGCGGAAGTGTTGGCCAAGCTGTACGCGATTGCCGACTTGCCGGCCGCGACCCAGCGGATCCTGACTCGCAGCTGGACCAAGATCAAATCCGGTAAATAAGTAATAAACCCTGTAGCAGCTGCCGCAGGCTGCGTTGAGGTCCGAAAGGACCTCCGCTTTTCGACGGCACAACTGCTTCGCAGTTGAACGCAGCCTTCGGCAGCTGCTACAGGATCTTCATAAAGTTTGCTGGAACGGTTTTTCGAGGGTAAGTTGCGCGCCGGTTTTGTTGCCAGGCAGCCATGGCTGTCATGTAACGCGGGGCAACTTGGGCCCAACTAATTTTAGAGGACCTCCACTTGCCTATTTTTTCTTTGTTGCGCAATGCCCTGCTGGTCGGCGCCGGGCTGACACTCGCTGTCAGTGTTCAGGCCGCTGGCACAGTGCATATTTATAATTGGTCTGACTACATCGGTGAGACCACCCTGGCCGACTTCCAGAAAGAAACCGGCATCAAGCCGGTATATGACGTATTCGATTCCAACGAAACCCTGGAAGGCAAGTTGCTGGCCGGGCGTACCGGTTATGACGTAGTCGTGCCGTCCAACCACTTCCTTGGCAAGCAGATCAAGGCCGGGGCTTTCCAGAAGCTCGATAAATCGAAGCTGACTAACTATTCCAACCTCGACCCGGTACTGCTCAAGCGCCTGGAACAGAACGATCCGGGCAATCAGTACGCCGTACCGTATCTGTGGGGCACCAACGGCATCGGTTACAACGTCGACAAGGTCAAGGCAGTGCTGGGCCTCGACAAGATCGATTCGTGGGATGTGGTGTTCGAGCCGCAGAACATCAAGAAGCTGCACAGCTGTGGCGTGGCGTTCCTCGACTCCGCCGATGAAATGATGCCCACGGTCCTCAACTACATGGGCCTGAACGCCAACAGCACCAACCCTGAAGACTATAAAAAGGCCGAAGCCAAGTTACTGGCGGTGCGCCCTTACGTGACGTACTTCCATTCGTCCAAATACATCGCGGACCTGGCCAACGGTGACATCTGCGTGGCGATCGGTTTCTCCGGCGATATGTTCCAGGCCAAGGCCCGCGCGGCTGAAGCCGGCAAAGGCATGAACATCGCCTACTCGATTCCGAAAGAGGGCGGCGCGCTCTGGTTCGACATGCTGGCGATCCCCAAGGATGCCGCCAACGCCAAGGAAGCCCATGCCTTCATCAACTATTTGCTGAAACCCGAAGTGATTGCCCAGGTCAGCAATTCCGTAGGCTACGCCAACCCGAACCCCGGGTCGGACAAACTGATGGAACAATCCATACGCACCGACGCATCGGTCTATCCACCGCAAGCGGTCCTCGACAAGACATACGTCTCCATCGAGTTGCCACCGAACATTCAACGTTTGATGACACGCAGCTGGACCAAGGTCAAGTCGGGCAAATAGCTTCAAACTATCCAGGTTCGCCACGTTGAGCGAACTGCAAATTCTGTTGGGAGTTTCGTAAATGGCAGTTGCCTCCGGCGCCTATAAGAAAGCCCTCGAGGGCGACCAGACACCTAAACAGGTGCTGGTCAAAATCGACCGGGTCACAAAAAAGTTCGACGAGACGATTGCCGTGGACGACGTGTCCCTGGAAATCAAGAAAGGCGAAATCTTCGCCCTGCTCGGCGGCTCGGGTTCGGGCAAATCCACCTTGCTGCGGATGCTGGCAGGTTTCGAACGGCCCACGGAGGGGCGCATTTACCTCG
This sequence comes from Pseudomonas sp. TE12508, assembly GCF_056279485.1. Taxonomy (NCBI): domain Bacteria; kingdom Pseudomonadati; phylum Pseudomonadota; class Gammaproteobacteria; order Pseudomonadales; family Pseudomonadaceae; genus Pseudomonas; species Pseudomonas sp. TE12508. Next base: position 53,187 of record NZ_JBWCCN010000004.1, read on the forward strand.
ATGGCGTAGACATCACGGACATGCCGCCGTACGAGCGGCCGATCAACATGATGTTCCAGTCCTACGCCTTGTTCCCGCACATGACCGTGGCGCAGAACATCGCCTTCGGCCTCAAGCAGGACAAGCTTCCCGCCGCTGAAGTCGATGCGCGCGTGGCCGACATGCTCAAGCTGGTGCAGATGAGCCAGTACGCCAAGCGCAAGCCGCATCAATTGTCCGGTGGCCAGCGTCAGCGTGTGGCGCTGGCGCGTTCTTTGGCCAAGCGACCGAAGCTGTTGCTGCTCGACGAACCGATGGGTGCGCTGGACAAGAAGCTGCGCTCGCAAATGCAGCTGGAACTGGTCGAGATCATCGAGCGGGTCGGCGTGACCTGCGTGATGGTGACCCACGACCAGGAAGAGGCCATGACCATGGCCGAGCGTATCGCGATCATGCACTTGGGCTGGATCGCCCAGATCGGCAGCCCGATCGACATCTACGAAACCCCGACCAGCCGCCTGGTCTGCGAGTTCATCGGCAACGTCAACATCTTTGACGGTGAAGTGATCGACGACGCCGAAGGCCACGCGATCATCACCTGCAAGGACCTGGACCGGCAGATTTATGTGGGCCACGGCATCAGCACTTCGGTGCAGGACAAATCCGTGACCTACGCGATCCGTCCAGAAAAACTGCTGGTGACGCCGACCATGCCGACCTGTGAATACAACTGGTCCAGCGGCAAAGTGCATGACATCGCCTACCTCGGTGGCCACTCGGTGTTCTACGTCGAGCTGCCGAGCGGCAAGATCGTCCAGTCGTTCGTCGCCAACGCCGAGCGCCGTGGCCAGCGGCCGACCTGGGGTGACCAGGTCTACGTGTATTGGGAAGACGATAGTGGCGTGGTACTTCGCTCATGAACCTGCGCAAATTCAAACGCCGCCTCAATCGAATAATTCCCGGTGGCCGTCAGCTGGTCATCGGGGTTCCGTTCATTTGGCTGTTCATGTTCTTCATGTTGCCGTTCTTCATCGTCTTGAAGATCAGCTTCGCCGAAGCCGACGTGGCCATTCCGCCGTACACCGAGATCTACAGCTTCATCGACCAGAAGCTCCAGGTGCTGCTTAACCTGAGCAACTACGCGATGCTGGGCGATGACGAGTTGTACATCGCCGCTTACCTCGGTTCGCTGAAGATGGCGCTGATCAGCACCGTCCTCTGCCTGTTGATCGGCTACCCGATGGCCTACGCCATTGCCAGTGCCCGCAAAGAACTGCAGACGGTGCTGGTGTTGCTGATCATGATGCCGACCTGGACCGCGATCCTGATCCGCGTGTATGCGTGGATGGGCATCCTCAGCAACAACGGCCTGCTTAACGGCTTTTTGATGAGCATGGGCTGGATCGACGAGCCGCTGCAGATCCTCAACACCAACCTCGCGGTTTACATCGGGGTCGTTTACTCCTATCTGCCGTTCATGATCCTGCCGCTCTACGCCAACCTGGTCAAACACGACACCAGCCTGCTGGAAGCCGCGTCGGACCTCGGTTCGAGCACCTTCAACAGTTTCTGGAAGATCACCGTGCCGCTGTCGAAAAACGGCATCATCGCCGGCTGCATGCTGGTGTTCATCCCGGTGGTGGGTGAGTTCGTGATTCCGGAACTGCTCGGCGGTCCGGAAACCCTGATGATCGGTAAAGTGCTCTGGCAAGAGTTCTTCAACAACCGTGACTGGCCGGTGGCTTCTGCCCTGGCTGTGGTGATGCTGGCGATCCTGATTGTGCCGATCATCCTGTTCAACCGTAGTCAGGCCAAAGAAATGGAGGGCAAGGAATGAAGCGCTTCCGTTTCTCAAGTTTCATGCTGGTAGCGGGTTTGCTGTTCATCTACGCGCCGATGCTGATCCTGGTGATCTACTCGTTCAACGCCTCCAAACTGGTGACGGTGTGGGGCGGTTGGTCGATCAAGTGGTACGTGGGGTTGATGGACAACACCCAACTGATGGGCTCGGTGGTGCGCTCGCTGGAAATCGCCTGCTACACCGCGATTGCAGCAGTGGCACTGGGGACGCTGGCGGCGTTCGTGCTGACCCGTATCACCCACTTCAAGGGCCGCACGCTGTTCGGTGGTCTGGTCACCGCGCCGTTGGTGATGCCGGAAGTGATCACCGGTCTGTCGCTGTTGCTGCTGTTCGTGGCCATGGCGCAGATGATCGGTTGGCCGCAGGAGCGCGGCATCGTCACCATCTGGATCGCCCACACCACGTTCTGTGCGGCGTATGTGGCGGTGGTGGTGTCGGCGCGCTTGCGTGAGCTGGACCTGTCCATCGAAGAGGCGGCCATGGACCTGGGCGCGCGGCCATGGAAGGTGTTCTTCCTGATCACCATCCCGATGATCGCGCCATCGCTGGCGGCGGGGGGCATGATGTCGTTTGCCCTGTCGCTGGATGACCTGGTGCTGGCGAGCTTCGTGTCCGGTCCGGGTTCCACGACCCTGCCGATGGAAGTGTTCTCCGCGGTGCGCCTGGGCGTGAAGCCTGAGATCAATGCCGTGGCCAGCCTGATTTTGCTGGCGGTGTCGCTGGTGACGTTCCTGGTCTGGTACTTCAGCCGTCGTGCCGAAGAGATTCGCAAGCGGGCGATCCAGCAGGCCATCGAAGAAGGCGCCGCCGACTCCTGGAAACAACCGGACGTGCGCCGGGCACAGGCGCCGGAAGCGGCTTGAGCCTGATGCCGGGTTGACCACGTCTGTGTGGCCAACCACAGATCCAATGTGGGAGCGAGCCTGCTCGCGATAGCATCACCTCGGTATCTTAGTTGCACCGAGTTGCCTGCATCGCGAGCAGGCTCGCTCCCACAGGATCTGTGGCAGACACAAAATTTATGTTCACTGAAGATCCCTTGTGGAAGCGAGCCCTGCTCGCGATGAGGCCCGCCGTCACACCACAAAACTAATGAGCAGCCCTGGCCGGCAACAGTTTCAAGGTACTACGGGTATTGGCCGTCACTTCTTCATCATTGAAATGCGCCTGGTAGTAAACCCCTTCGATATACGCCTCGGCCTGATCGGCATAGTGGCTGTCGAATGGCACGCCGCTCTGGCCTACCGGGTTGATGGTCAGGCTGTGGGCCGGGTCGGCGAAGTCGATCAGCCGCCGCGTCGACGGGCCGTAAGTCACAGGCCACGGCGCCGGGCCGATCTTGGCCGAGAGGTTGTTCGGCACTTCGTGGGTGCCGGGCGCCGCGAACGGCCCGACGTTGAAGATCCGCTCCAGCGGTTTTTGCGTCCCCAGCGGATGGCCGTGAGTCAAGGTGTGCGCCTTGCCCCACTGCCATTGTGTGGAGTCGTCGCCCAGGGTGGTTTTGAGGTGAGCCATGCTCGCTTGCCAGGCCACCTTGACCGTATCGGCGCGGGTTTCCTTGCCGGGGGTGTTGCGATTGTCCCACCACGGTGAGTCGGCGGAGGCCGCCAAACGCGGTAGTGCGGCATCGATCACCCGGGTCGGCAGCAGCGTTTCGAAGAAGTCATTGCCCAGTTCATCGCGCATCGCCGCGTCGGCAAGGTTGAACAGAAACTGGTTGAACAGCGTGGCGCTGATGGAGTCCAGCGGGTAATCGCCGCTCCACTGCGCCAGTTGTTCCACCAGTTTGAGCTCGGCGGGATCGCTCACCCCTTCACGCAGTACCGGTAGCAACGGCGCGAGTAAACGCGGACCGTATTCGGTGGTGGTGCCCAGTTGCAGCTTCTGGTTGGACTCGTTGTCCCACTTCACATTCTTGTCGCTGAGCTGGCGATTGAGCTGCTGACCGCGATCGGCGAGGTTGTAATAACCGGGAATCTCCATGCCGGTCGGCGACACCGGTTGGAAGTTGGCCGAGACGATATAGCCCCGCGCCGGGTTCTCTTCCTGTGGGTTGGCGCTGAACGGGTAAAAACCTTCCTTGTCCGCCTGAGGAGTGCTGCCGTCGAGGATGAAACCGGGCTTCACCCCGACCGGGCGCTTGGGCAGCAGCGCCGAGGCCCACCAGCCGATGTCGCCCTTGGCGTTGGCGTAGACGATGTTCAGCCCCGGTGCCTGAACCTTGGCCGAGGCGGCGCGGGCCTTGGCCAGGGTGTCGGCGCGGTTGAGCTGGTAGAAGCCGTCGAGGATCGGATTCGGCGTCTCGAGGAAGGCCCACCACATGGCGACCGGCGTTTTGCCGGCGGCGGTGCCGAGCGCATCGTTGATGATCGGGCCGTGGGGCGACTGGCGCAGGGTCAGGGTGACCGGTGACTGGCCTTTGACCGCGATCTGTTGTTCGGTGTTGACCATGTCGACCCACTGGCCGCGATACCAGACCTGGTTCGGATGGTCCGGGTTGACCTTCTCGGCGATCAGGTCCAGATCGTCGTTCTGGAACATCGTCAGGCTCCAGCCGAAGTCCAGGTTGTGGCCCAGAAACGCAAACGGCACCAGCGCCTGATGGTAACCGTAAAGCTCGAAACCCGGCGCCGACAGGTGCGCTTCGTACCACACCGACGGCGCCGAGAAGCGAATGTGCGGGTCACCGGCCAGCAGTGGTTTACCACTTTTGCTGCGGCTGCCGGAAATCACCCAGGCATTGCTGCCTTCGAATTGCGGCAGGCCATTGTCGGCCAATGCCTGCTCACTCAAACGGGCGAGGGCGTTCAGATCCTTCCAGTCATTGGCGGTGAGGGCCGGTGCAGGGTTGGCGCGCCTTTTGGCCAGCACGCCCTTGGGCTGCCAGTCGAGATCAAAGATATTCAGATACTCGGCGCCCAGTTGGTCACGCACGTAAGTCAGCAAGGGTTCGGTGCGAAACGCCGCGGCAAAGCTGTAGGCCATGTAACCGGCGATGCTGATGCTGTCTTCGGCAGTGAAAGGGCGCTTGGGAATCCCCAGCACGTCGAACTCGGCGGGCGCCGCGTGGCTGTCCTGATATTGATTGATGCCGTCCAGATAGGCTTGCAGAGCCTTCCATGCCGGCGACTGACGATCCAGCGCGGCAACATAACTTTCAGCCCGCTCGCGGATACGCAGGCTGCGAAACAGTTTGTCGGTGTCGACCAGTTTCGGGCCGAGGACTTCGGCCAGCTCTCCACGGGCCAGGCGCCGCATGGCTTCCATCTGGAACAGCCGGTCCTGGGCGTGCACATAGCCGAGGGCGCGGTAGAGGTCGGTTTCGTTTTCGGCACGGATATGCGGCACACCGCGCACGTCGTAGCGCACGGTCACCGAACCTTGCAGGTGCTGCAATTGCACCTGGCCCTGGCGCGTCGGTTGCTTGCTGTACACATACCAGCCGCCCCCGGCGGCGAGTACGACAATCAGCAAGGCAAGTACGGTCAGGACGCGTTTCATGGTGACTCCTTGTTCTTTCGGGATTGCCGCCTGTGGGGCTGCAAACGTGTAGCACAGACCTCCTGTGCCGGGCATCGCGGTCCTGGAAAAGTCAGGAATGCCTTACTTCACCTCGGCAGGCCACGGGCAGTAGCAACCCACCGCCAGTGTGTGGGTGGCGTTCACCGCCCGGCCTTCATTCAGCGCTTGCAGAATGGGCTCGATAAAACTGTTGCTCGAATTGCAGGTCAGACCTTCGCTGTACGGACCGAAATACGCCAGCTTGCCACTGCGGTCCCAGATCGCCACCGCCGGGCTGGCAGGGATCTGTTCGGAACCAGGCAGGACAGTAATGGTTTTAAGGCGGCTCAATGTGCCGGGCAATTGACCGTGGCTGCCGGGCTTTTGGACCGCATAGAACTCGACGCCCTGCGGTACATACTGCTCGACCAGTTCGGTCAGGTGTTGTTGGTTGCCGACATTGCACGGGCAGGCCGGGTCCCAGAAATGCACCAGGCGAATGGCGCCGGGCCCGGCAAGTTCGTCCGGCAGGCGCAATGGGTCGCCGGAGAACACCGCAGTGTGCGAGCTGAAGGCGCGCAAGTAGCGACCCTGAAACCAGTCGTAGGCGGCCCACAGCACGCCGGCACACACAAGGGCGAGCAGGCTGGCAAGCAGTGTGGTGCGGTAGGCCGGACGCATGGGTTTCAATCCTCGAAGGTCGGCTAGCTTGCCATGCTTGCCGCGACAGATGAATATCGCAGGCCCATAAAGTCCGTTTCGCGCTCTGGAATAGCCCATGTCTGCCACTTTCGACCCCGATCATTTGCGTGCCAGCCTGCGGCCATTGGCCGAGTGGCAGCCGCTGTCGACCGAGGCCATGGCCTATCAGCATTTTTATGGGCTGGATTTCCCCCGGCGAAACCTGCGCAGTGGCCTGGGGCGTTTCGAGGTCGATGGCTATGAAGTGGTCAGCCAGCTCTGGTGGCCCGAGCAGGCGAAGGCGACGCTGTTTTTGTTTCATGGCTTCTACGATCACACCGGGCTCTATCGGCATGTGATCGAGTGGGCGCTGGAACAGGGTTTTGCGGTGATCGCCTGTGACCTGCCGGGGCATGGCTTGTCCAGTGGCGAACGGGCGAGCATCAAGGACTTCGCCGAGTATCAGAGCGCGCTGCAAGGGCTGTTGGCCGAGGCGCAATCGCTGGGCCTTCCGCAGCCTTGGCACCTGTGCGGGCAAAGCACCGGTGGGGCGATCGTGATCGATCATGTGCTCAATCAGGGCGCGAGCAGTCCGGCCCAGGGGCAGGTGATTCTGCTGTCACCCCTGGTTCGGCCGCGAGCCTGGGGCTGGTCGCAGCTCAGCTATTACCTGCTCAAACCGTTCGTAAAAGGCATCGCCCGGCGTTTCAGCGAGAACTCCAACGACCCTGACTTCCTCGCATTCCTGCAAGCCGATCCGCTGCAGCCGTTGCGTCTGCCGACGGCCTGGGTCGGTGCGCTGGGGCGGTGGATCAAGCGCATCGAAGCGGCACCAAGCAGCCCACGGCGGCCGCTGATCGTGCAGGGGCAGGCGGACATGACCGTGGATTGGAAGCACAACCTTGATGTATTGCGAGGTAAGTTCGATCGACCGCAGGTGCTGATGCTGCCTGAGGCGCGGCATCATCTGGCGAATGAGTCAGCGGGATTGCGGCAGGAGTATTTCGGGTTTTTGAGCAAGCGGATGAAGGGGCGGAATCTCTAGCGGTCGTTCGGGCCTCTTCGCGAGCAAGCCCGCTCCCACATTAGATCTCCAGCGGATACAGAATTCATGTACGCCAGAGATCAAGTGTGGGAGCGGGCTTGCTCGCGAAAGCGATCGTCCAGACGCTGCAGATTACTGAGTAAGGCTCGACGTACTCTGCCCCACCGCCAACCCCGCCCGAATCGCCGCCAAGGCCGCTTGATAGTAAGCCTTGCCTTCACTGGACTCGGCAAACGTGGCGAACTCTTCCAGCTCGTCATCCGACAGGTCGCGATAGACATACAGCAGCGTATTGTTCAGGTCGGCGCCGATCTGCTCCATCAGGCGCTGGCGCTGGCCGTTCAGCATGCCTTGTGCCTGACCGCCACCGAGCAGGCCGGGGATCATCGAGCTCAGGCTGTCGGCCGCCACGCCCGCTATTGCCAGGCTGACTTCAGCGCCGGCCTCGCGGGCAGGCAGGGCTTGGGCCAGGTGACCAATGATCAGCTGACGGGTATCGCTGGCCTGCATTTTCGGCAAGCCCTTGGCGTTTTTCGCCAATTGATCGCGACGGGTCGCCAGCAGTTCGGCGGCGACGATTTTCTTGCCCAAGGGCGATTGAAAGAAGGTCAATGCAGGTTTCGGATCGGCTAGCTTTTTGCGCAGCTGCGTTTCGGCACGCTGGTCCATGGCCTTGGGGGCGAAACGCTGATTACTGTTGTTGACCAGGGCCTGAAACACCGCCGGCGGCAGGCTGTTCTGGTAACGCTGCTGAGCGGCGGAGAGAGCATCGTTGAAATGCGCGCGTTGTTCTGGCCAACCGGCGACCTTGTACAACTGGTCGTGGCCGTCCGCCCAGGCGGGCAAAACACAGAACATCAGCAGTGAGAAAAGCAAACGGCGCATAGGGACTCCTGTCAGCAGGCGACTATTCTCCGTGCGGCATTCGCACTTGTCGAGAATTCGTATCAGGTTGCGTGCCTTATCCGACCAATACTCCGCTGCGCGGCTCTGTCGGATTTGCGGGCACAGGAATACTATGCGCGCCATGCAAATATCCTCTGATCATCCGCTGCTGTTACGTATCGTCGACGACCTGGCTGAGCGCGGCTGGTCGCAGCAGAATATTTTCCTGCCTCTGGATCTGACCCGGGCGCTGGCGGCCGAGTGCCGCAAACGTGCCGCCGAGGGTGAGCTCGCCCCGGCCGCCGTCGGGCGCGGGCCGTTTTCGGAGATCCGCGAGGGCATTCGTGGCGACCATATCCAGTGGCTCGAACCCGGTCAGGTCGAGGCCTGCGACAGTTATCTGGGGTTGATGAACAGCCTGCGTGAGGCGATGAATCGCAGTTTGTTTCTGGGCCTGGAAGATTTCGAAAGCCATTTCGCCCTGTACCCGCCGGGTGCTTTTTACCTCAAGCATGTCGACCGTTTCCGCGATGACGACCGGCGCATGGTCTCGGCTGTGATCTACCTCAATGACGGCTGGCTGCCCGAGCATGGCGGTCAGTTGCGCATGTACCTGAACGAAGGCGTCGAACACGATGTGGTGCCCACCGGCGGATGCCTGGTGGTCTTCCTGTCGGGCGAAGTCCCCCACGAAGTCCTGCCCGCAACCCGAGATCGCCTGTCGTTGACGGGCTGGTTCCGCCGTCGTGGCAACGAGCCGTTCTGATCATGCAAAAGATTCTGGTAAGCCGCTGTTTGCTCGGTCACCGCGTCCGTTACGACGGCGGCGCCAGTGGGCCATTCAATCTGCTGGAGCAGTGGATTGCCGAAGGCCGAGTGGTGCCGTTGTGCCCGGAAGTCGCCGGAGGTTTGCCGACGCCAAGGGCCGCGGCGGAGATTCCGGGCGGGCAGGGCGGTGAAGTGCTTGATGGCCTTGCGTCGGTCATCACCACCGAGGGCGAGGACGTCAGTGCCGAGTTTCTTTCGGGGGCTTATCAGGCTCTGGAGCTGGTGCAACAGCACGGCATCCGCATTGCCGTGCTCAAGGCCAACAGCCCGTCTTGCGGGAATCTGTTGACCTATGACGGGACGTTCAGTGGCGTGAAGGTCAGCGGTGAGGGTGTCACCGCGGCGTTGCTCAAGCGTCATGGCGTGCAGGTGTTCAGTGAGCTGGAGTTGGCCGAAGCGGCGCAGGCACTGGCAACCCTCGACTAACGACAAACCCAAATCCACTGTGGGAGCGAGCCTGCTCGCGATAGCGGTCTTACATTCAACATCAATGTTGACTGTTATGACCCCATCGCGAGCAGGCTCGCTCCCACAGGTTTCTCCGCGATTTCAGGGTTTCGGCGCCACACTCGCATCCGCCCCGAACCATTTCTGTTCCAGCGCCTCCAGCCGGCCATCAGCCTTGATTCGCTGCAAGGCGTTTTCCAGGCTGGCGTGAAACGCCGGGTTACCCTTCTGAAACGGAATGGCCAGGCTCACAGCCGGGGCGGCTTTCGGCTTTTCTTCCGTCAGCGACTGCACCAACAGGATTGAACGCGGCTGCTCTTCTTTCTGCGCGATCAATTGCGCATTGGTGTGAATGTAAGGTTCGGTGAAGTCGAAACGATCCTTAAGGTCCGGGGTCTGTGCTATGTGATTGATGGCGACGTCGTACTTGCCGCTTTCGACGCCGGTCAACAGATCGCCGGAGTCGGTGACGACGAAGTCGGCCCGTACATCCAGCTCGCCGGCCAGCAGTTGACCCAACTCGACCTCGAAGCCGGTCAGTTTGTCGTCATCCTTGAAATTGAAGGGCGGTGTATTAGCCTCAAGGGCAATGCGCAATTCGCCGCGGTCGTTTACATCGTCCATCAGTTCGGCATGAGCCAAAGGGCTCAAAAAGGGTAGCAGGCAGATCAGGCCAGGCAAAAAGCGCATGGTCACTCCTTTGAATTCATTTATCGCGACGCGCTGTTCAGGCTCGCTTTGCTATGGTTGTCGTGTGCCTTCGACAACGAATGGCCGTGAAGTTGTCACGGTCGAGCGAATTTTACGGAAAAAGTGGAGAAGAGAATGAAAAGCTTTATGTCACGTGCAGCGTGGGCTGGCCTGTTATTGAGTGCTTCGATGCTGGCAATGGCTGCCACACCTGCTCCCAAAGGTGCACAAGCGTCCATCGTTTCTCCTGCGGACGGAGCCACGGTTCCGCAAACTGTCGTCGTCAAGTTCGCTGTCGAGAACATTGCGCTGGCCCCGGCGGGCGATATCACCAAAAACACCGGCCATCACCATTTGCTGATCGATGTCGATAAGCTGCCAGCCGCTGGCGCCCCGATTCCGAATGATGCCAACCATTTGCACTTTGGCAAGGCGCAGACCCAGGCTGAAGTAAAGCTGACGCCGGGCAAACACACCTTGCAGCTGGAGTTGGGCGATAGCGGCCACATGCCGTTCGATCCGCCTATCGTGTCGGAGAAAATCACCGTCAACGTTAAGTAACATCAGTCGCGCCCATGAAAAAGGAGACCCGAAGGTCTCCTTTTTTGTCACTCAAGTCACTATCAGAACAACACGCGGCAACGAATGGTGCCGTTGATGTGCTGCAGCTTCTCTTGCGCCATTTCCGAGTATTCGGCATCGACGTCGATCACGACGTAGCCGACTTTCTCGTTGGTCTGCAGGAACTGACCGGAAATGTTGATGCCGTTTTCGGCGAAGACCTTGTTGATCTCGCTCATCACACCCGGAATGTTCTCGTGGATGTGCAGCAGACGGTGCTTGCCAGGGTGAGCCGGCAGAGCCACTTCCGGGAAGTTCACGGACGATACCGACGTACCGTTGTCGCTGTACTTGACCAGTTTTTCCGCCACTTCCAGACCAATGTTGGCCTGCGCTTCAGCGGTGGAACCACCGATGTGCGGGGTCAGGATCACGTTGTCCAGGCCGCGCAGCGGGCTTTCGAACTCTTCTTCGTTGGAGCGCGGCTCCACCGGGAATACGTCGATGGCCGCGCCGATCAGGTGCTTGTCCTTGATCGCGTCCGCCAGGGCGTCCAGTTCAACAACAGTGCCGCGAGCAGCGTTGATCAGAATGCCGCCCTTCTTGATGGCGCGGATTTCCTTCTCGCCGATCATCCACTGGGTGGCTGCGGTTTCCGGAACGTGCAGGGTGACGATGTCGGACATGCCCAGCAGCTCGTGCAGGTTGCCGACCTGGGTAGCGTTACCCAGTGGCAGCTTGGTCACGGTGTCGTAGAAGTACACCTGCATCCCCAGGCCTTCAGCCAGAACCGACAGTTGGGTGCCGATCGAGCCGTAACCGACGATGCCCAGCTTCTTGCCACGGATCTCGAAGGAGTTGGCTGCGCTCTTGATCCAGCCGCCGCGGTGGCAGGAAGCGTTCTTCTCAGGAATGCCGCGCAGCAACAGGATCGCCTCGGCCAATACCAGCTCGGCTACGGAGCGAGTGTTGGAGTACGGCGCGTTGAATACCGCGATGCCGCGTTCGCGAGCCGCGTTGAGGTCGACCTGGTTGGTGCCGATGCAGAAACAGCCGACAGCCACCAGTTTCTTCGCGTGATCGAAGATCTCTTCGGTCAGCTGAGTGCGGGAGCGAATGCCGATGAAGTGAGCATCAGCGATCTTTTCCTTGAGCTGGGCTTCCGGCAGAGAACCTGTGAGGTACTCGATGCTGGTGTAGCCCGCCGCCTTGAGGACGTCGACAGCCGATTGGTGGACGCCTTCGAGAAGAAGGAACTTGATCTTGCTCTTATCGAGAGAAGTCTTGCTCATCTGCGTAAACCTGTATCCCGGAGAAAAATGGCAGGAAATGGTCAACAGATGCTGACCCGGACGGCAAGAAAGCCGTCGCCGCAGGACAGCCGTTGGGCACTATGCTGCGGGGTCGATATGCTAGCATATGCACCCCGCTAAACACTCATTCCTGCGACGTGAAGCGTTCTCAGGATGACCATGAATTGTTCGAGAGTTCTGTCGATGACCGATCCTGCGCTGATTGATGAGCTGAAGACCCTGGTTGAGCCTGGCAAGGTCCTGACCGACGCCGACTCCCTGAATGCTTACGGTAAGGATTGGACCAAGCATTTCGCCCCGGCCCCGACGGCCATTGTGTTTCCCAAGACGACCGAGCAGGTCCAGGCCATTGTCCGTTGGGCCAATGAACACAAGGTTGCGCTGGTGCCGTCTGGCGGTCGTACCGGGCTTTCGGCTGCGGCCGTGGCAGCCAATGGCGAAGTGGTCGTGTCCTTCGACTACATGAACCAGATCCTCGACGTGAACCTGACTGATCGCACGGCCGTTTGTCAGCCGGGCGTGGTCACCGAGCAATTGCAGAACAAGGCCGAAGAGCACGGTCTGTACTACCCGGTGGATTTCGCTTCGGCAGGTTCCAGCCAGATTGGCGGCAACATCGGCACCAATGCCGGCGGGATCAAGGTGATTCGCTACGGCATGACCCGCAACTGGGTGGCCGGCATGAAAGTCGTCACCGGCAAGGGCGATCTGCTGGAGCTGAATAAAGATCTGATCAAGAACGCCACCGGCTACGACCTGCGTCAGCTGTTCATCGGCGCCGAAGGCACCCTGGGTTTTGTGGTCGAGGCCACCATGCGTCTGGACCGTGCGCCGAAAAACCTCACCGCGATGGTCCTCGGCACTGCCGATTTCGATTCGATCATGCCGGTATTGCACGCGTTCCAGAGCAAGCTTGACCTGACTGCCTTCGAATTCTTCTCCGATAAAGCCTTGGCCAAGGTTATGGCCCGCGGTGACGTACCGGCGCCGTTCGAATCCGATTGCCCGTTCTACGCGCTGCTGGAATTCGAAGCGACCACCGAAGAAGTGGCCAATCATGCCCTGGAAACCTTCGAGCACTGCGTCGAGCAGGGCTGGGTACTGGACGGCGTGATGAGCCAGAGCGAAACCCAGTTGCAGAACCTTTGGAAGTTGCGCGAGTACATCTCCGAAACCATCTCCCACTGGACGCCGTACAAGAACGACATTTCGGTCACTGTGTCGAAAGTCCCGGCGTTCCTGAAAGAAATCGACGCGATCGTCGGCGAACATTACCCGGATTTCGAAATCGTCTGGTTCGGCCACATCGGCGACGGCAACCTGCATTTGAACATCCTCAAGCCGGACAACCTGAGCAAGGACGAGTTCTTCGCCAAATGCGCGACCGTCAACAAATGGGTGTTCGAAACCGTGGAGAAGTACAACGGTTCGATTTCCGCCGAACATGGCGTGGGCATGACCAAGCGTGATTACTTGGCCTACAGTCGCTCGCCGGTTGAGATCGAGTACATGAAAGCCGTCAAAGCGGTGTTCGACCCTAACGGCATCATGAACCCTGGCAAGATTTTCGCTGTTTGACTTGGAATTTAAGAACTACGAAACAGGAGTCGGTAATGAGCTATCAGCACCAGTATGTCGACGGTACGCGTATTCATTTCCCGTTGGGGAAAGTGGTGTGCATCGGCCGTAACTACGCCGAACACGCCAAGGAACTGGACAACCCGGTGCCTACTGAGCCACTGCTGTTTATCAAACCGGGCAGTTGCGTGGTGCCGCTGGAAGGCGGTTTCAGTATTCCGACCGAACGTGGCTCGGTGCATTACGAAGCGGAAATCGCCGTGTTGATCGGCAAGCCACTGTCGACCAAGCCGAGCCGTGAAGAAGTACTGGATGCCATCTCCGGCATCGCCCCTGCTCTGGACCTGACCCTGCGCGACAAACAGGCCGAACTGAAAGCCAAGGGCCTGCCGTGGGAAATCGCCAAGTCCTTCGACGGCGCGGCAGTGATTGCGCCGTTCGTGGCTGGCAGCACCTTCGCCGACCTGACCGACATCGGTATCCGCCTGACCATCAATGGTGAAGTGCGCCAGGATGGCAACAGCAAGGACATGCTGAATCCGATCGTGCCGATGATCCAGTACATGGCCGGTTGCTTCTCGCTGCAGGCCGGTGACGTGATCCTCACCGGTACGCCGGTGGGTGTTGGCCCGCTGAATGTCGGTGACGAACTGGTGCTCGAACTGCCAGGCGCCAGCCGCTTCACCAGCAGCGTGCGCTAGCACACAAACACCGCAAAACCTGTGGGAGCGAGCCTGCTCGCGATGAGTCCATAACATCCAACATCTATGTTGGCTGTTACACCGCCATCGCGAGCAGGCTCGCTCCCACATTGGTTTTCGTGATCGCCCACGCAGGGCAATCCCGCCATTTCCCGTTTTTTTCACATACTGTCCGGATAATTCCGGGGCTTCTGGCGTCTGAGCCAGTCCCAATGTGCTATTACCCATAGCCTGAATTTCTGGAACACATCCCTGCATGGCCACCCAACCGCTGTCCAAGCTGAAAACTGCCCGCCGCTCGCGCTTTGTCATGCGTTGGTATTCCTGGCTTTTGCTGGTAGCGGCTGCTGTGTATGGCCTCGTGTTTGCGATGCACTGGGATGATCGCGGCGTGCTCTGGGTGATGGAGCGTTTCGAAAGCCCGGCCGAGCGAAAAGAGAGTATCTGGCTGCCGGATTACCGGGCGGTGATCGACGCCAAGTTGCTGCCGGGCATGGAGAAGGACGAAGCGTCAGATGTTTCTTATGACCCGCAGACCAAAACCCTGTTTGCGGTGATGGGCAAGAACCCGTTCCTGGTCGAGCTGACGTTGCAGGGCGATGTGTTGCGCAAGATGCCGCTGGTGGGTTGGGGCAACCCGGAAGCGGTAGCGGTCATGGGCAACGGTTTGCTGGCAATTACCGATGAGCGCAAACACCTGCTTTCCATCGTCAAGGTCGATGCCGATACCCGGGAACTGAATATCGCCAGTTTCCCGAAATACGACCTGGGCCCGTCGAAAAACCAGAATAAGGCCTTCGAGGCGATCGTTTGGGATGCGCGTAACCAGCAACTGCTGCTGGGCGAAGAGCGTCCGCCGGCGCTGTTCAGCTGGAAAAGCGATGGCAGCCAAATCCTCAAGGGCGACAAGCAAAAGCTGTCCAGCGACGAACTGGATATCCGCAACCTGTCGGCCTTGGCCATCGATCCGCGCACCGGGCATACCTTGGTGCTGTCCGCCGACTCTCACTTGTTGCTGGAATTGGACGAAAACGGCGAGCAGGTCAGTTTCATGACTCTGCTGGGTGGTTTCAATGGTCTGAAAAAAACCATTCCTCGTGCCGAAGGCGTGACGATGGACGAAGCGGGCACGCTGTACATTGTGAGTGAGCCGAACCTGTTCTATCGCTTCGAAAAACAACCGTAGGAGTTCGGCAATTGTCGTCAAAGGCCATTGGCCATTAAGCTTGAATTCATACTGCCGTGGTATTTCATCCGCCCGTCTTGTTTCCGAGCCCGCCTGAATGCGCCGACTTGCCCGTCCCAAACCCCTGATACTGATCCTGTCGGTCATTGCGCTGATCATGCTGGTTGCCGTCGGCCAATACCTGCGCCTGTTCGAGCGCACCTGGTTCAATGTGCAGACGTTATGGCAGCCGATGAATGCCCAGTCGATTGGCCTGGATCAATATCAGGTAACGATCGAGGCGCAAGTCATTGACGGTCTGGATGACGATGTTTCGGCGCTGACCTTCGATCCCGTGCGCAAAAGCCTGTTCACGGTTACCAACAAAAATGCCGAACTGATCGAATTGTCCCTGGAAGGCAAAATCCTGCGGCGTGTGGCACTGATCGGGTTTGGCGACCCGGAGGCAGTGGAGTTCATCAGCGCTGACACTTACGTGATCACCGACGAGCGCCAGCAACGGTTGATCAAGATTCATCTGGAGGCGGACACGACGTTCCTTGATGCCGCCGACGCTGAACAGATCACCCTCGGCGTGCATATGCGTGGCAATAAGGGTTTCGAAGGGTTGGCCTATGACTCGGTGGGCAAGCGCTTGTTCGTTGCCAAGGAGCGCGATCCGATGCTGATCTACGAAGTGCAGGGCTTCCCGCACTACAACCCGGAGAAGTCCTACGCGGTGCATGTGGTGAACAACCCCAAGCGCGATGCCGGGATGTTCGTGCGAGACCTGTCGAGCCTGCAATACGATGAGCGTAGCGGCCATCTGCTGGCGCTGTCCGATGAATCGCGACTGATTCTGGAGCTGGACGTTGACGGGCGACCGCTGACCACCCTGTCACTGAGCAAGGGGCGTCAGGGATTGCAGAAAACTGTACCGCAAGCGGAAGGCATCGCCATGGACGACGACGGCACCCTGTACCTTGTCAGCGAGCCAAATCTGTTCTACGTCTTCAAAAAACCACCGCAAAACTAACCAACACCGCAAAACACTGTGGGAGCGGGCTTGCCCGCGATGGCGGCCTTTCAGTCAACATCAATGTTGAATGTTACGGCCTCATCGCGGGCAAGCCCGCTCCCACAGGTATTTCATTTGCCCATAAATCCGGGCGATTTCGCTTACTCGGCGCGCAGGGTTTTCACGCCTTCGCTCGTCCCCAACAGCAGCAAATCGGCCGGGCGGGCTGCGAACAAGCCGTTGGTGACCACGCCGACGATGGCGTTGATCTGTGTTTCCAGCTCCACCGGGTTGGTGATCTGCATGTTGAACACGTCGAGGATGATGTTGCCGTTGTCGGTCAGCACGCCTTCACGGTAGACCGGGTCGCCGCCGAGCTTCACCAGTTGGCGGGCCACGTGGCTGCGGGCCATCGGGATCACTTCCACCGGCAGCGGGAAGGCGCCAAGCACCGGCACCAGTTTGCTGGCGTCGGCGATGCAGATGAAGGTCTTGGCCACGGCCGCCACGATCTTCTCGCGGGTCAGGGCCGCGCCGCCGCCCTTGATCAGGTTCAGGTGCGCGTCGCTTTCATCGGCGCCATCGACGTAGAACTCCAGGTCGCTGACGGTATTGAGCTCATACACCGGAATGCCGTGGCCTTTGAGGCGGGCGGCGGTGGCTTCGGAGCTGGCGACCGCGCCATCGAACGCGCCTTTGTGCTTGGCCAGGGCATCGATGAAGCAATTGGCGGTGGAGCCGGTGCCGACCCCGACGATGCTCTTGTCGTCGAGTTTCGGAAGGATGAAGTCGACGGCGGCCTGAGCCACTGCCTGTTTGAGTTGATCCTGGGTCATGCGGGCTCCGAAGTGCCGAAGAGGGGACGAAAGGCCGGCATTATAGGCCTCGCGATGGGGAAGGTCATTGCCCGATTGGCAGGCGGCGCGCGTTGGCTTTTGTGGCGAGGGGGCTTGCCCCCGTTGGAGTGCGAAGCGCTCCTCTGCATTCTTCCAGCCGCACCGGATTCATAGGTTTTACGACTGCTTCGCAGCCGAACGGGGGCAAGCCCCCTCGCCACAGGTATTGCGTCTGACCTTAAAACCACCTGTTTAGTGTGGTCGTCCGCCCAAAAGCCGGGTTAGACTCCTTGGCCCTGCCCAACCCGCTCAGTGATGCTTTCCGATGCTCGAACAGTACGTCAAAAAGATCCTCACCTCGCGCGTTTATGACGTTGCCGTAGAAACCCCATTGCAGACTGCCCGCCAGCTCTCCGAGCGGCTGGGCAACGATATCTGGCTCAAGCGTGAAGACTTGCAGCCGGTGTTTTCGTTCAAGATTCGCGGCGCCTATAACAAGCTGACGCAACTGAGCGATGATGAGCGCGCTCGCGGCGTGGTCACCGCGTCGGCGGGCAACCATGCGCAAGGCCTGGCCCTGGCGGCCAAGGTTCTGGGCGTGAAAGCGACCATCGTGATGCCCAAGACCACCCCGGAAATCAAGGTCGAAGGTGTGCGCTCGCGTGGCGGTAAAGTGGTGCTGCACGGGGATTCGTTCCCGGAAGCCCTGGCCTACTCGCTGAAACTGGTCGACGAAAAAGGCTACGTCTACATTCACCCTTACGATGATCCCCACACCATTGCCGGGCAGGGCACGGTGGCCATGGAGATTCTGCGCCAGCACCCGGGGCGTCTGGATGCGATCTTCGTTCCGGTGGGCGGCGGCGGGCTGATCGCCGGGATTGCGGCGTACGTGAAATACCTGCGCCCGGACATCAAAATCATCGGCGTCGAACCGGATGACTCCAACTGCCTGCAAGCCGCCATGGCGGCCGGCGAGCGCGTGGTGCTGCCGACCGTGGGGCTCTTCGCCGATGGCGTTGCCGTGGCTCAGATCGGCCAGCACACTTTCGACATCTGCAAAGACTACGTAGACGAAGTGATCACTGTCAGCACCGACGAGATCTGTGCGGCAATCAAGGATATCTACGACGATACCCGCTCGATCACTGAGCCTGCCGGCGCCTTGGGCGTGGCCGGGATCAAGAAGTATGTCGAGCAGCGCGGTGTCACCGGCCACACCTTCGTGGCCATCGATTCCGGCGCCAACGTCAACTTCGACCGCTTGCGCCACGTGGCCGAACGCGCTGAACTGGGCGAGGGTCGCGAAGCCATCATCGCCGTGACCATCCCCGAGAAACCGGGCAGTTTCAAGGCGTTCTGCGAAGCCATCGGCAAGCGCCAGATCACCGAATTCAACTACCGCTACAACACCGGCAGCGAAGCGCACATCTTTGTCGGCGTGCAGACGCATCCGGAAAACGACCCGCGCAGTGCGCTGCTCGCCAGTCTCTCCGAGCAGGGTTTCCCGGTGCTCGACCTGACCGACAACGAACTGGCCAAGTTGCACATTCGCCATATGGTTGGCGGGCGTGCTGTCCATGTGGTCGATGAAGTGGTGCTGCGCTTTGAGTTTCCGGAGCGTCCGGGTGCGTTGTTCAACTTCCTCAACAAGCTCGGCGGGCGCTGGAACATTTCGATGTTCCACTACCGCAACCACGGCGCGGCCGATGGCCGTGTAGTCGCGGGCCTGCAAGTGCCGCACGACGAGCGTCATCTGGTACCGGCCGCGCTGGAAGAAATCGGCTACCCGTACTGGGACGAAAGCGACAACCCGGCCTATCAGCTGTTTCTCGGCTGAGCGGCTACGCTGATCGGCAGGCCATAAGGAAATCGAACAATGGAAACGTTAACCGCCCTCAAAATCGCTCATGGCGTGGCGACGGTATTGCTGTTGATCAGCGCACTGGGGTTGTCGATCTGGGTCTGGCGCGCCCGCCGTAACGGCGACGCGAGCGCTCACGCTCGTACTTTGCAACGACCGCTGGTGTTCATCTGGCTATTGATGGGGCTGGCACTGTTGAGCATGCCGTTCACCGGTTGGTGGATGGTGCATCTGGTGGGCTGGCCGTTGGGGCAGACCTGGCTGCTGGCTTCCAGTGTGCTCTACACCGTGGCGGCGTTGGGCTGGTTCTGGCTGGTGGTGCGGCTGAATCGGCTGCGCACTGTTCCGGGAGGCAATGGCAAGTTTACCTTCGCCCTCGCATTGTTCAGCGTTGTTTGTTTTATCGCGATTGCGGGGCTGATGGGCGCCAAGCCGGTTTAAGGTTTCCGATCGAGTCGACCCCTTCGCGAGCAAGCCCGCTCCCACACTAGATCTTCAGCGAACACAGATTTTGTGTACGACGCAGATCAAATGTGGGAGCGGGCTTGCTCGCGAAAGCGGTTTCAGTCGCGCAGGCTAATCACCGGCCAGCCACGCTTCTCGGCCTCGGCCCGCAAATTAGGATCCGGATCAACAGCAATCGGATTCGCCACCTGTTCCAGCAGCGACAAGTCATTCATCGAATCGCTGTAGAAATAGCTGTCTTCCAGATTGTGGCCAGTCTCTTGCAGCCAACGATTCAACCGGGTCACCTTGCCTTCACGGAAGCACGGAACGTCGGTGCTGCGCCCACTGTAACGGCCGTCGATCATTTCGCATTCGGTGGCGATCAGGGTTTCAACGCCTAAACGTGCTGCAATCGGCCCGGTCACAAAGCGGTTGGTGGCGGTGATGATCACCAGTTTGTCGCCGGCCTCACGGTGCTTGGCCAGCAGTTCGATGCCTTTGGGCAGCACGATCGGTTCGATGCAGTCGCGCATGTAGTCCAGGTGCCATTGATCCAGCGTGGCCATCTCGGTGCGGCCGAGAACTTCCAGGCAGAAGTTCAGGTACGCGTCGTTATCCAGCTTGCCGGCCAGGTAATCCTGATAGAACTCGTCGTTGCGTGCCTTGTAGGCGACGGCGTCGAGGAAACCGCGTTCGCACAGATAGTCGCCCCAGGCGTGGTCACTGTCACCGCCCAGAAGCGTGTTGTCCAAGTCGAATAAAGCCAGCCGCATTACAGTTACTCGCTGAAAAGTCTGTAGAAAGGTGTCCAGAATACGGACTTTTCACAAGAGTGCACATAAGGTAGGTCGGCTCGTTGCTGCTTTCACAACCTTTGTGGAACAATGCGACGACATGCGTTTGCGAGGTTGTTGCCGTGATCGACCCCGATGGTTTCCGCCCCAATGTCGGGATCATTCTGACGAATGATGCCGGCCAGGTGCTATGGGCTCGCCGTATCAATCAAGATGCCTGGCAGTTTCCACAGGGAGGGATCAACCCCCAGGAGACGCCGGAAGACGCCTTGTACCGCGAGTTGAACGAAGAAGTGGGCCTGGAGCGCGAAGATGTTGAAATACTCGCCTGCACCCGGGGCTGGTTGCGCTATCGTTTGCCGCAACGTCTGGTCAGGACGCATAGCCAACCGCTGTGCATCGGCCAGAAGCAGAAATGGTTTCTCCTGCGCCTGATCTCCAACGAGCAGCGGGTGCGGATGGATTTGACCGGTAAACCGGAATTCGATGGCTGGCGTTGGGTCAGTTATTGGTATCCGTTGGGCCAGGTGGTGACATTCAAGCGCGAGGTTTATCGCCGCGCTCTCAAAGAGCTTGCCCCGCGCCTTTTAGCGCGCGACTGACGACGGAGTTCGACCCCGAGCCATGCTCAATACGCTGCGCAAGATCGTCCAGGAAGTTAACTCCGCCAAGGATCTCAAGGCGGCGTTGGGGATTATTGTGTTGCGCGTCAAAGAGGCCATGGGCAGCCAGGTCTGCTCGGTCTACTTGCTTGACCCCGAGACCAATCGCTTCGTGCTGATGGCCACCGAGGGCTTGAACAAGCGCTCGATCGGCAAAGTCAGCATGGCACCCAACGAAGGTCTGGTCGGCCTGGTCGGCACGCGTGAAGAACCCCTGAACCTCGAAAACGCCGCGGATCACCCGCGCTACCGTTACTTCGCCGAGACCGGTGAAGAGCGCTACGCCTCGTTCCTCGGGGCGCCGATCATTCACCACCGTCGCGTTGTCGGCGTGTTGGTCATTCAGCAAAAAGAACGCCGCCAGTTCGATGAAGGTGAAGAAGCCTTCCTCGTGACCATGAGCGCGCAACTTGCCGGCGTTATCGCCCACGCCGAGGCCACCGGTTCGATCCGTGGCCTGGGTCGGCAGGGCAAAGGTATCCAGGAAGCAAAGTTCGTCGGTGTACCGGGTTCGCCGGGCGCGGCGGTCGGAACCGCGGTTGTCATGCTGCCGCCGGCCGATCTGGATGTGGTGCCGGACAAGACCATCACCGACATCAACGCGGAACTTGGCCTGTTCAAGACCGCCATCGAAGGTGTGCGCGCCGACATGCGGGCCTTGTCCGCCAAGCTGGCGACCCAACTGCGGCCTGAAGAGCGGGCGCTGTTCGACGTTTACCTGATGATGCTCGACGATGCCTCGCTCGGCAGCGAAATCACCACGGTGATCAAGACCGGTCAGTGGGCTCAGGGCGCGTTGCGTCAGGTGGTCACCGAACACGTCAACCGATTCGAATTGATGGACGACGCCTACTTGCGTGAGCGCGCCTCGGACGTCAAGGATCTCGGGCGGCGCTTGCTGGCTTATCTGCAGGAAGAGCGGCAGCAGACCCTGGTCTACCCCGACAACACCATTCTGGTCAGCGAAGAACTGACGCCGGCGATGCTCGGCGAGGTGCCGGAAGGCAAGCTGGTGGGTCTGGTGTCGGTACTCGGCTCCGGCAACTCCCACGTGGCGATCCTGGCGCGCGCCATGGGTATTCCGACGGTGATGGGCCTGGTCGACTTGCCGTACTCCAAGGTCGACGGCATCCAGATGATCGTCGACGGCTACCACGGTGAGGTCTATACCAACCCCAGTGACGTGCTGCGCAAGCAGTTCGCCGAGGTGGTCGAGGAAGAGAAACAGCTGGCCCTCGGGCTGGATGCATTGCGAGACTTGCCGTGTGTAACGGTCGACGGTCACCGCATGCCGCTGTGGGTCAACACCGGTCTGCTGGCGGACGTGGCGCGGGCGCAGAAGCGCGGTGCCGAAGGCGTGGGTCTATACCGCACCGAAGTGCCGTTCATGATCAACCAGCGCTTCCCGAGCGAAAAGGAGCAGCTGGCAATCTATCGCGAGCAGCTCGCCGCGTTCCATCCGCAACCGGTGACCATGCGCAGCCTGGACATCGGCGGCGACAAGGCGCTGTCGTACTTCCCGATCAAGGAAGACAACCCGTTCCTCGGCTGGCGCGGCATTCGTGTGACCCTCGACCATCCGGAAATCTTCCTGGTGCAGACCCGCGCCATGCTCAAGGCCAGCGAAGGCCTGAACAACCTGCGCATTCTGCTGCCGATGATTTCCGGCATCCATGAACTGGAAGAAGCCCTGCACCTGATTCATCGGGCCTGGGGCGAAGTCCGCGACGAAGGCACCGACGTGCCGATGCCGCCGGTTGGCGTGATGATCGAGATTCCGGCGGCGGTGTATCAGACCAGGGAACTGGCGCGACAAGTGGACTTCCTGTCGGTCGGCTCCAACGACCTGACTCAGTACCTGCTGGCCGTGGACCGCAACAACCCGCGGGTGGCCGATCTCTACGACTACCTGCACCCGGCAGTGTTGCAAGCCTTGCAGAACGTGGTGCGTGATGCTCATGCCGAAGGCAAGCCCGTAAGTATCTGCGGCGAAATGGCCGGTGACCCGGCGGCGGCAGTGTTGTTGATGGCGATGGGCTTCGACAGCCTGTCGATGAACGCTACCAACTTGCCGAAAGTGAAGTGGATGCTGCGTCAGATCAACCTGAGCAAGGCCAAGGAATTGCTGGCTGAGCTGATGACCATCGACAACCCGCAAGTTATCCACAGCTCGCTGCAGTTGGCGCTGAAGAACCTTGGGTTGGCGCGGATGATCAATCCGGCTTCGGTCAAAACCCTCTAAACGCTGAGGGCCTGTGGCGAGGGAGCTTGCTCCCGTTCGGCTGCGAAGCAGTCGTAATCCGGTCGATGCGATCTTTCTGAAAGAACGCATTGGCCGGATGGGGAGCGCTTCGCACTCCAGCGGGAGCAAGCTCCCTCGCCACAATTAATCGCCCGAGCTTCAAACCCTGACTTCCACTTCCCCCAAATGCCCCCCATACGGCCCGAAACTCCTTTCGACCATATGCCTTCCCCCATCCGCCTGAACAATCAACGCCGTGCTCGCCCGTGTCCCGTAAGTCGGGCTCTTGATAAACACGCTCGACAACAACGTCTCGGTGGCCTGCCCCACGCCAGTGTCCGGCAGTTCGGCAAGCGGTGCCGTCTGCGGGTCGCTCAGCAAGGCTAACAGCGCCTGCGGCTGCGGATCGCCCAATACTTCGCTCAATGCTGCCTTCGCCTTGAGCACTTTCGGCCACGGCGTATCAAGCCCCGCGTTCGATAACCCATAAATGCCCGGCTGGAGCATGACCGCCTCCGTCTCCCGGGCATTGAAGTGCCATAGCTCGTTGGCATTGCCAATCAACAGATTAAACCCGGCATATTCAGGCGAACGTCCGACAACGTCCTTTAAATAGTCGTCAATCGACATGTCCCCGCTGAGAAACTGCGCCACCAGTTCGCCTCGCGACTTGCGCGCCGGCGGCTGAAGGGGATCACGGATGTTGGTCAGCGCGGCGAAGCGCCCATTGGCGCTGACCCCGAGCCACGTACCGCCAGCCTCAAGGTCGCGACCGGCATACACGTGCGGGGCTTGCGGCCATTGCGCCAGGGGCAGGCTGGGCCGGGCATAGAATTCGTCGCGGTTGGCCGCCACGATCAGTGGCTGGGCATGACCCGGTCGCCAGGCAAAAACAATCAGGCACATAAGGTGGTCCTTGTGTGTTTTTTGCTCACTCTACGCAGACATCGCTCATCGATCCATCGCCATCCACAGTGGAGCCCGAGGCCATGCTTCCGTTACCATGCCGCTCCTGATTCGGGATGCTTGGGGATGCGGCCATGGAATTTCTGCTCTATCTGGCGCTGGGCGCCTGTGCGGGCGTGCTGGCCGGGCTGTTCGGGGTAGGCGGCGGGATCATCATTGTCCCGGTGCTGGTGTTCAGTTTCACCTTGCAGGGATTTGATGCGTCGATCCTGACGCATCTGGCAGTCGGCACCTCGCTGGCGACGATCATCTTTACGTCGGTCAATGCGGTTCGCGAGCACCATCGCCGCGGCGCCGTGCGTTGGCCGATTTTTGCCTGGATGACCCTTGGCATTCTGATCGGTGCCGGTTTCGGCGCGCTGACTGCCGAAGCGATTTCCGGGCCGAATTTGCAGAAGATCATTGGTGTATTTGCGCTGATCATCGCCGTTCAACTCGCTTTGGACTTCAAACCCAAGGCCAGCCGAACGGTGCCGGGCAAAGTCGGTCTGACCGTGGCTGGCAGTGTGATTGGCTGGGCTTCGGCGATTTTCGGGATTGGCGGCGGCTCGTTGACCGTGCCGTTCCTGACCTGGCGCAGCGTGCCGATGCAGCAAGCGGTGGCCACTTCGTCGGCCTGTGGCCTGCCAATCGCCTTGGCCAGTGCATTAAGTTTCATGATTCTGGGGTGGCACGATCCACTGCTGCCGGCCCATAGTCTCGGTTTTGTTTATTTGCCGGCGCTGCTGGGGATTGCCCTGACCAGCATGGTATTCGCCCGCCTCGGTGCGCGACTGGCCCACAGGCTGTCGCCGCGCTTGCTGAAAAGACTGTTTGCCGCTTTGCTGTTTTGCGTCGGCTTGAGCTTCTTGCTCTGACGCGTAGCGCAATCCTGGCTTAATCCTGGCGTGACAGCGTTGCCCGGGAATTTGAAGGTTTCAACTCTAACGAGGAGTCGCAATGCTGCCTTACCCGCAGATCGACCCGGTGGCCCTGGCCATCGGTCCGCTGAAAATCCACTGGTACGGCCTGATGTACCTGATCGGCATCGGCGGCGCGTGGTGGCTGGCATCACGCCGGCTGAACCGCTTCGACCCGACCTGGACCAAGGAGAAACTCTCCGACATGGTCTTCTGGATGTCGATGGGTGTCATCGTTGGTGGACGTTTGGGTTATGT
This sequence comes from Pseudomonas sp. TE12508, assembly GCF_056279485.1. Lineage (NCBI taxonomy): Bacteria > Pseudomonadati > Pseudomonadota > Gammaproteobacteria > Pseudomonadales > Pseudomonadaceae > Pseudomonas > Pseudomonas sp. TE12508. The sequence goes on from NZ_JBWCCN010000004.1 coordinate 78,408, forward strand.
GCTGTTTTACGATCTGAACGCCTATCTGGCCAACCCGACCCTGATCTTCGAAGTGTGGAAGGGCGGCATGTCGTTCCATGGCGGGTTTATCGGTGTAATGCTGGCGGCGCTGTGGTTCGGTAAAAAGAACGACAAGTCGTTCTTCCAGCTGATGGACTTCGTCGCGCCGATGGTGCCGATCGGCCTGGGTGCCGGGCGTATCGGTAACTTCATCAACGCCGAGTTGTGGGGCAAGGCGACCGACGTGCCGTGGGCGATGGTCTTCCCGACTGATCCGGCGCAACTGGCGCGTCACCCGTCGCAGCTGTACCAGTTCGCGCTGGAAGGTGTGGCGCTGTTCGCCATCCTCTGGCTGTTCTCGCGCAAGCCGCGGCCGACCATGGCGGTGTCCGGGATGTTCGCGCTGTTCTATGGCATCTTCCGCTTCATCGTCGAATTCGTTCGCGTGCCAGACGCGCAACTGGGTTATCTGGCCTGGAACTGGCTGACCATGGGCCAAGTGCTGTGCGTACCGATGATCGTCGGCGGGCTGTTCCTGATCTGGCTGGCTTATCGGCGCGCCCCGGCGGCCCCCGCAGCTGCTGTATAAGAAGCAGGCGCTATAAATTCGAACCCTGGGGCGATGGTCCCGGGTTCAAGGACACAGGTAATTCATGAAGCAATATCTCGAACTGGTCGCCCACGTCATCAAGAACGGCACCAAACAGGCCAACCGCACCGGCGTGAACACCATCAGCTTTCCGGGCGCGATGCTGCGCTTCGATCTGCAGGAAGGTTTCCCGGCGATCACCACTCGCAAGATGGCCTTCAAATCCGCCATCGGCGAGATGTGCGGTTTTCTGCGCGGGGTGAACAACGCCGCCGAATTCCGGGCGCTGGGCTGCAAGGTCTGGGACCAGAACGCCAACGAAAACGCGCAGTGGCTGGCCAACCCGTTCCGTCAGGGCGAAGACGACCTCGGCGAGATCTACGGCGTGCAATGGCGCAAATGGCCGGCGTACAAGCAGATTCCGGTCAGCAATCAGGCCGCCATCGAGCAGACCCTGAGCCAGGGTTATCGTCAGATTGCCGAAGGCGAAGAAGACGGTCAGGCCTATGTGGTGCTGTACAAGGCGATCGACCAGATCCGCCAGTGCGTCGACACCATCATCAAGGACCCAGGCAGCCGTCGCATCCTGTTCCACGGCTGGAACGTTGCGCAGCTCGACGAAATGGCCCTGCCACCGTGCCACTTGCTGTACCAGTTTCACCCGAATGTCGAGACCAGGGAAATCTCCCTGACCCTTTACATCCGCTCCAACGATCTGGGCCTGGGCACGCCGTTCAACCTCACCGAAGGCGCCGCGCTGCTGAGCCTGATCGGTCGCCTGACCGGTTACACACCGCGCTGGTTCACCTATTTCATCGGTGACGCCCACGTCTACGAAAACCACCTGGACATGCTCAACGAACAGCTCAAGCGCGAGCCGTTCCCGATGCCGAAACTGGTGATTTCCGACCGCGTGCCGGAGTTTGCCAAGACCGGTGTTTATCAGCCGGAATGGCTGGAGCAGATCGAGCCGAGCGATTTCTCGCTGGAAGGCTATGAACACCACGCGCCGATGACCGCGCCGATGGCGGTATAAGCCTCGACACCGAACCAATGTGGGAGCGGGCTTGCTCGCGAAGGCGGTGGATCAGTCGACATCAATGTTGAATGATTGACCGCCTTCGCGAGCAAGCCCGCTCCCACATTTGATTTGTGGTGTTCTTAGTGGCCGTGGCTTCGGCCGACATGAGAATGCTCAACCTCCGTCGCCACAACCCCGCCGCTCACTTCCAGCCGCTGCAAAATCCCGCACTGATCGATATCCGGCCCTTCGCTGCAGCGTTGGCGCAGGTCGAGCAATTGTGTCTGCAAGGCCAGCAAGCCGTCGATTCGAGCCTTCACATGGTGAATGTGTTCGTCGATCAACGCGTTGACGTTTTCGCATTGATCCTGCGGGCTGTCGCGCAGGGCCAGCAGGCTGCGGATTTCTTCAAGGGTCATGTCGAGGGTGCGGCAGTTGCGGATGAAAGTCAGGCGCTCGGCGTGGGCCTGGGTGTAGACGCGGTAATTGCCGTCGCTGCGGGCCGGCTCCGGCAGCAGGTTTTCGCGCTCGTAGTAGCGGATGGTTTCCACGGCGCAGTCGGTGAGTTTCGCCAGTTCTCCGATTTTCATCGCGACAATCTCCAAAAGGGTGCTTGACCCTATAGTGGCTACAGGGTCTTTACTTGGCAACAGGCACCTTCATGGACGCGACCAATGAGCGATTCTCTTCACACCCACAAACCCGGGCACGATCACAGCCACAAGCTGCAGCCTGTGTCCAGGCATGACCATGGCGGCCACGGGGATTCCTGCTGTTCCTCCAAAGCAGCAGCGCCGTCGCTGATCAAGTTGAGCGAGACGCCGACCGCCGGTGCGCGGCTGAGCAGTTTCCGCATCGAGGCCATGGACTGCCCGACCGAGCAGACGCTGATCCAGAACAAACTCGGGAAGCTGTCGGGTGTGCAGCAGCTGGAATTCAACCTGATCAACCGGGTGTTGGGCGTGACCCATGACCTGCCAGGCACCGCGCCGATCATCGATGCGATCAAGTCCCTCGGCATGCACGCCGAGCCGCTGGAGCCGGGCGTCGAAGCGCCAATCCCGGCGCCTGAGAAAAAGCCCTGGTGGCCATTGGCATTGTCCGGCGTTGGCGCGCTGGCAGCTGAAGTTATCCATTTCACCAACGCGGCGCCGAACTGGGTAGTGGCGGTTATCGCGCTGATCTCGATCCTCAGTGGTGGCCTCAGCACTTACAAAAAGGGCTGGATCGCCCTGAAAAACCTCAACCTGAACATCAACGCGCTGATGAGCATCGCAGTGACCGGCGCGATTCTGATCGGTCAATGGCCGGAAGCGGCGATGGTGATGTTCCTGTTCACCGTGGCCGAGTTGATCGAGGCCAGGTCCCTGGACCGGGCGCGCAACGCCATTGGCGGGCTGATGCAGATGACCCCCGAGCAAGCCACGGTGCAGCAGGCCGACGGCAGTTGGGTCGCACAACCGGTTAAAAACATCGAACTGGGCGCGCGGGTGCGGGTGCGTCCCGGCGAGCGGATCGGTCTGGACGGCGAAGTGCTGTCCGGCAGCTCGACCATCGACCAGGCGCCGATCACCGGTGAAAGCCTGCCGGTGGAGAAAGCCATCGGCGACAAAGTATTCGCCGGCACCATCAACCAGTCCGGTTCGCTGGAATATACGGTAACCGCGGCGGCGAACAATTCGACCCTGGCGCGGATTATTCACGCCGTGGAACAGGCTCAGGGTGCACGCGCCCCGACCCAGCGTTTCGTCGACAGTTTCTCGAAAATCTACACCCCGGCAGTGTTCATCCTGGCCTTGGCGGTAGCGGTGATTCCGCCGTTGTTCATGGATGCGCTGTGGTTCGACTGGATCTACCGGGCGCTGGTGTTGCTGGTGGTCGCCTGCCCGTGCGCATTGGTGATTTCTACCCCGGTGACCATCGTTAGCGGTCTCGCGGCTGCGGCGCGCAAAGGGATTCTGGTCAAGGGCGGCGTCTATCTGGAGCACGGCCACAAACTCGATTACCTGGCCCTCGACAAGACCGGCACCCTCACTCACGGCAAACCGGTGCAGACCGACTATTTGTCCCTCGACCCAATCGCGGATGAAATAGCCCCGGCCATTGCGGCGGCACTGGCCGGTCGTTCGGATCACCCGGTGTCGCTGGCCATCGCCAATGCGGCTGCGGATAAACATCCGGTGCCGCTGATTGTGGATAACTTCGAAGCCCTGGCGGGTCGTGGCGTGCGCGGCGAGATCAACGGTGAGCTCTACCACTTGGGCAACCACCGTCTGGTGGAAGAGTTGGGCCTGTGTTCACCAGCGCTGGAAGAGCAGCTGTTTGCTCTGGAGAAACAGGGCAAATCCGTGGTGCTGTTGCTCGATAAGTCGGGCCCCCTGGCGCTGTTCGCCGTGGCGGACACCGTGAAAGCGTCCAGTCGCGAAGCGATCCAGCAGTTGCATGAGTTGGGCATCAAAACCCTGATGCTGACCGGCGACAACGTTCACACCGCCCAGGCCATCGCCGCCCACGTGGGCATCGATCAGGCGCAGGGCGATCTGTTGCCGACCGATAAGCTGCAAGCCATCGAAACGCTTTATGCCCAAGGCCATCGGGTCGGGATGGTCGGCGACGGCATCAACGACGCCCCGGCACTGGCGCGGGCCGAGATCGGTTTCGCCATGGCGGCCGCCGGCACCGACACCGCCATCGAAACCGCTGATGTCGCTCTGATGGACGACGATCTGCGCAAGATTCCGGCCTTCATCCGCCTGTCGCGGCAGACCTCGAATATCCTCAAACAGAACATTGCCCTCGCATTGGTCATCAAAGCGATCTTTCTTGGGGTAACCTTCGCCGGGCTCGCCACCATGTGGATGGCGGTGTTCGCTGACATGGGCGTGAGCCTGTTGGTGGTGTTCAACGGTTTGCGCCTGTTGCGCAAATAGACGATGAGGGAAGGGTGCGCTGAGTGCCGAGCTGAAGGCGTTTTACATGGTTGCCCCGGTTGGGCAGTATTACCCTGGCGGCGAAAAAACTCGGCCTGAGCCAACCGACGGTAACGACCCAGATTCGGCATCTGCAGCAGGAGGTCGACATTGAGTTCTTCCTGCGCAACAGCGGTCAGGTCCAGGGCACGTTGCGCATCGCCGCTACCGCGCCGTATTACATCCTCGACCTGGTGAAGACCTTTCGCGAGCGCTTGCCGCAAGTGGAGGTGTCGGTGGAAATCGGCAACTCCCAACAGGTGCTCGAGGCGCTGGAGGATTACCGGGTCGATGTCGCGGCGTCCTCGCAGTTGCTGGACGATGCGCGGCTGATCCGCCGCGTGCTCGGCAGTGATCCGTTGGTGCTGGCGGTGCATCGCAATCATCCGCTGGCGGTGCATGATCATGTGCCGCTCAGTGCGTTGGCGGGGCATACCTTGTTGATGCGCGAATCGGGCTCGACCACTCGGCGCTTGACCGAAGAGTTGCTGGCCAGCGCCGGGGTGCGTTTCGGGCCGTTGCTGGAGATTGGCAGCCGCGAGTCGATTCGTGAGGCGGTATTGCGCAACATTGGTATCAGCATCATTGCTCGGCAGGAAGTGCCTCACGATCCGCAATTGCGGGTGCTGACCATCGAAAATGCGCCGCAGATTCCTGAGTATCTGTATTGCCTCAAGGAGCGAAAAGGTGCGCGGCTGCCGGCGGCGTTTCTCGGGTTGGCGCAGGAAATGGCTCCGGCTTAAGTCCTGCGGTGACTCTTCGCGAGCAAGCCCGCTCCCACATTTGATCTTCAGTGATTAGAGATTTTGTGTACGACGCAGATCCAATGTGGGAGCGGGCTTGCTCGCGAAGGGGCCCGCCTGAACAGCACATCACTCGGGCTCTACAACTGCTGCGCCAACACCTCAACCTGCTCTTGGCGCTCCCCCTGACTCAACTTCGAATTTGGATTAAGCGACGACCACTGCGGATGCGCCCGCGCCTTGTTCAGCGCTTCGGGCAGTTTGCCTTCGCGCCAGGTTTTGTCTTGTGGCGTGGCGACCTGAATGCTGTCCATCGCCGCATGCCCACGCTGGTTCAGAGCTTGCAGCAATTGCCGCTGGCGCAAGGCCAACAGCCGTAGCACGCCGTCGTCGACGGTCAGTTCTCGCTGTCCTTTGATCTTGCCCAGCAGACGGCTGCCGTAACTGCGGGCGGTTTGCAGGGCGCCGCCGGCAATCGCTCCGGCCAGTGCCGCGGCGCCGAGGGTCAGGCCGCCCACCAGCAGATCGACCCCGGCCCCGGCCGCCGCGCCAGCCGCGATGCCGCCGCCGACCCGCACACCGAGCTGCTTCAGGGTTTCCGGGTTGAACAGGTCATCGCCCCAGCGACCATCGAGCAGCGGCAAGTCACTGGCCGCCGCGTCTTGTGGGCGGAAGGCGTAGAGCTTGAGCAAGGCCTCGACACAGCGTTGTTCGCGCTGACGCACTGCTTTGCGCAGTTCGCTGATCGCCTGCTGTTCCTGCGCCGGCTCGCTGACCACACTGCGGCGACAGGCGGCGCAATCGATCAATAAATCGGCAATCAGCCGCGCTGCACTCTGCTGACGGGCCAGGCGTTGGGCCTGCTGGTCGGCGATCAAACGCTCCAGTTGTTCGCGGGAGTTTTCCAGCAGCAGCGCCAGGCTTTCATAGAGTCGACGCTCGCCATCTTCCGGTGGTGCGACGCTGTCGAAACGCACCAACGCATGCAAGCCCAATCGCGCCAGGGCTTCGCGCCAATCAGGTTCGCGATGCTGGGCGCTGCTGACAAAATTCAGCACCGGCAGCAGCGGTTTGCCGCAACTGGCCAACACTTCCAGTTCGTCGCGGTACTTGGCCAGCACCGGTTCCCGGGCGTCGATCACATAGAGGCCGGCGTCCGAGGCGAGCAGTTGCCGCAGCACCTTGGCTTCCTGTTCGAAGCGCTGTCGGGCTTCGCTGCCCTCAAGGAATCGTGCCAGTCGTGCCGGGCCGTCGAGGCGTTCGCCGGGACGTTCCAGACGCTCGAGGTAGTCGAGCAGGGCGATGGCGTCTTCCAGACCCGGCGTGTCGAACAGATCGAGTAACGGCTCGCCGTCTACCGACAAGCGCGCGCCTTCGACGTGACGTGTGGTGCTGGGACGATGGGACACTTCGCCGAAGCCGACATCTCGCGTTAGCGTTCGCAACAACGAGGTTTTGCCGACATTGGTGTGGCCGACCACGGCGAGCTTCAACGGCTGTTTCCAGGCATCAGTCATGACCCGTCTCCAGCCAGTTCAACGGCGCGCAATCGGCGAACGGCAGGTCCAGTTGTCGTAGCGCAACATGCCAGTCGCCCAGGCGTTCGGCATCCAGCGCTTCGCCAGGCGGCGCTTGCAGCAACCACACACGGGTGGCGGTAGCGCTGCGGGCCAGTTCGGCGATCAGCGCCAGGCTGCCACGGTCCGGCGAACGCCGTGGATCGCAGGCGATGGCCAGACGGGCAGGGGGAAAACGACTCAGCTGTTCAAGCAGTTTGTGCCGGGATTCGCGGCTGTCGAGGACGCCGGCGTTGTTGACGTTTTTCGGCAGCTGCGGCGGCCAGGGGCGTTGGTCGTCCAGCTCGATTGCCACCAATAGCGCGCCATCGCTTTGCAGATCGCTGACAGCGCTTTCAACCCGATGAAGTTGCTCCGGCGCGGCATCGCTGATGCCCAGGCGTTCGCTGGTGGGCATCAGCCGTTCGCGCAGTTGGGCGTAGCCGGGCAGGTTCAAATCCAGATGCAGGGCTGCTTGACCCGTTTTCCAGCGCCACAGGCAGAACAATGCGAGCAGCAATCGCGGCAAAACGCCGTACACCAGCAGCACCCCAACCAGCCACGCCGCCCAGGCCTGGCGGGCGCTTTCGATGTTCAGCGCAGCATCACCGCTGGCGCGGATCATCTCCACGCTGGGCACACTGAAACCGAGCAAGGCCGGCAGGGCACCGAGGGCTTGGGTCATGGCGACGAAGGTGTCGCCGCCGAGAATGGTGGTCTCCCAGACGAAACCATAGCGCCGGGTCGCCATCAGCGTCAGCACCATCACCAAAGCGCTGAGCATCGCCAGTAACCACAACCCGTTGACCAGCACACCCAGCGCCCAACGATTGAGTTTCTGTCGTTGCAGCAACAGCAGCAGGGCCGGCGCCAGTTGCGCGGCGTTGGCATCGCGGGCGAGTTTTTCACTGAGCCACAGCCATAAGCGTCCGAGGGCGGCGCCTTGTTCTCCGGCGAACACCAGGCCCAGGGCCCAGCTCAGCAATAGAATCAGATTCAGCCCGAGCAAACTGCCCAACGCCCAGAACACATTGACCGGGGTCTGGCCGTCGCCTAGCGCGGCAAACGCCAGCCCGGCTCCGCTGATCACGGCCAGAACGGCCAGCACGATCAGCGCCAGTCGCGCGCCTTGCAGCCAATGTTTGAGGCCGCGAGTCTGTCCGTCGCGCTCGGCCAGCCACAGGGCGCGGCGTTGAATGCGCGTCGGCAGGTCGCCGCCGGCGCTACGGGCGATTCGATTGGCTTCCAGATCGTCCAAGGGGCCTGCGTGTTCTTCACGCAGGCGTATGGTTTCACTCAGCCAGAGGTTTTGCAGGGGCGTCAGTTCAGTCACGCGGCATCCCGTCGCTTAATTGAGCGGTGAGCATAACCGCTGTGACGCTTATCGGGGTAAGGGAGGCTCTGGTATCCTCGCCGACATGACTAAATCACTCCCCCTCAGCCTGATCGCAGCCCTCGGTGAAAACCGTGTGATCGGCGTCGACAACAGCATGCCCTGGCACTTGCCGGGGGACTTCAAATACTTCAAGGCCACCACCCTCGGCAAACCGATCATCATGGGTCGCAAGACCTGGGATTCCCTCGGTCGTCCGCTGCCGGGGCGGTTGAACATCGTGGTCAGTCGTCAGGCGGATCTGCAGCTGGAAGGCGCGGAGGTTTTTCCGTCGCTGGAGGCTGCCGTCGCTCGGGCGCAGGAATGGGCGAACGAGCAGGGCGTCGATGAGGTGATGCTGATTGGCGGGGCGCAGTTGTATGCGCAAGGGTTGGCACAGGCTGATCGGCTGTACCTGACCCGCGTGGCGCTGAGCCCGCAAGGGGATGCGTGGTTTCCGGAGTTTGATTTGAACCAGTGGAAGCTGGTGTCGAATGTTCCGAATCCGGCGGAAGGCGACAAGCCGGCGTATAGCTTTGAGGTGTGGGAGCGCACGTAGATCGTTCCCACGCTCTGCGTGGGAATGCAGCCCGTGACGCTCCGCGTCACTGGACGCGGAGCGTCCCTTGAGGCATTCCCACGCGGGAGCGTGGGAACGATCAGTACGGGTTAAGCGTGAGCCAACTCCGAATGCTCATCCGCATCCAGCAGTGCTTTATCGGTCTGCTGCATGATCTGGCTGGTAATCGCCCCAGCGGTGATAGAACCACTCACGTTCAACGCCGTACGACCCATATCAATCAGCGGCTCAACCGAAATCAGCAACGCCACCAGTGACACCGGCAAACCCATGGCCGGCAGCACGATCAATGCGGCGAATGTCGCGCCGCCACCGACCCCGGCCACCCCCGCCGAACTCAGCGTCACAATCGCCACCAGCGTCGCGATCCACAGCGGATCCAGCGGGTTGATGCCCACAGTCGGCGCGACCATCACCGCCAGCATTGCCGGGTACAGACCGGCGCAGCCGTTCTGGCCAATGGTCGCGCCGAACGAGGCGGCGAAACTGGCGATGGACTGTGGAATCCCCAAACGGCTGGTCTGGGCTTCGATGCTCAGCGGAATGGTGGCGGCGCTGGAGCGGCTGGTGAAGGCAAACGTCAGCACCGGCCAGATCTTGCGGAAGAAGCGCAGCGGGTTGATCCCGGCAGCTGACACCAGCATGCCATGGACCACAAACATCAAGCCCAGGCCAATGTAGGACACCACCACAAAACTGCCGAGTTTGATGATGTCTTGCAGGTTGGAGCCGGCGACCACTTTGGTCATCAGCGCCAATACGCCGTACGGGGTCAGCTTCTTCACCAGGCGTACCAGACGCATCACCCAGGCTTGCAGGGTGTCGATGGCGTTGATCACTTTCTGACCTTTCTCGACATCATCCTTAAGCAGTTGCAACGCTGCGACCCCAAGGAATGCTGCGAAGATCACCACGCTGATGATCGAGGTCGGCTTGGCGCGAGCCAAGTCGGCGAACGGATTCTGCGGGATGAACGACAGCAACAGCTGCGGCACGTTCAGGTCGGCGACCTTGCCCGCGTAGTCGCTCTGAATGGTTTGCAGGCGAGCCATTTCCTGGGTGCCGGCGACCAGGCCTTCGGCGGTGAGGCCGAACAAGTTGGTCAGGCCGATGCCGATCAGCGCCGCGATAGCGGTGGTGAACAGCAGCGTGCCGATGGTCAGAAAGCTGATCTTGCCTAGCGACGAAGCGTTGTGCAGGCGTGCCACGGCACTGAGGATCGAGGCGAACACCAGCGGGATCACGATCATTTGCAGCAACTGCACGTAACCGTTGCCCACCAGATCGAACCAACTGATCGAGGCTTTCAATACCGGGTTGCCCGCACCATAAATCGTGTGCAGAGCGACACCAAATACCACGCCCAGTACCAGCGCGAGCAGAACCTTTTTGGCCAGGCTCCAGGTGGTGTGACGGGTTTGCGCCAGGCCAAAGAGCAAGGCGAGGAACACCAGCAGATTGAGGATCAGCGGCAGATTCATAGAAGCTCCATAGACTTGTGCCAGCCACCTTCGTGTGTGACTGCGAACCGGTAAGCCTAACAGCTTGATATGTAATGATTTAATATCAAAAACAGCGGTGAACTGTCGTTTTTGGAATAAGCCGATGCCGCTGTGAGGAATGCAGTTGGCGGAATCAGGATGCAAGCGGTCGCGGGCAGGCGGGGACTGTCATACAGATTTGTTAGCGTCGATATCTTTGAATCAGGGAGAAACGCAGATGAAGCTCGCACCGAAATTTCTGGCTGCCGCACTGAGTTTGGGACTGGGCCTTGCCGGCCAGGTCTTCGCCACAGATTTGAAGCACTGGCCAGCCGATCAGGCCAAGGCGCTGGACGCAATGATCGCGGCCAACGCCAACAAAGGTAACTTCGCGGTGTTCGACATGGACAACACCAGTTATCGCTACGACCTCGAAGAATCGTTGCTTCCGTTCATGGAAAACAAGGGCCTGATCACTCGCGAGTCACTCGATCCCTCCCTGAAACTGATGCCGTTCAAGGACACCGCCGACCATAAGGAAAGCCTGTTCAGCTACTACTATCGCCTCTGCGAATTAGACGACATGGTTTGCTATCCATGGGTCGCCCAAGTGTTTTCCGGCTTCACGCTTCAGGAACTCAAGACCAACGTCGACGAGCTGATGGCGTCAGGCAAACCGGTGCCTAGCACTTATTACGATGGCGACGTGGTCAAGACCATCGATGTCAATCCACCGAAAATCTTCACCGGTCAGAAAGAGCTCTACACCAAGCTGATGGAGAACGGCATCGAGGTCTACGTGATGACCGCCGCCTCCGAAGAACTGGTGCGAATGGTCGCCTCCGATCCGAAGTACGGCTATAACGTCAAACCGCAGAACGTGATCGGCGTGAGCCTGTTGCTCAAGGACCGCAAGACCGGCGAGTTGACCACCGCGCGCAAGCAGGTCACCGCGGGCAAGTATGACGAGAAGGCCAACCTGGGCCTCGAGCTGACGCCGTATCTGTGGACCCCGGCAACCTGGATGGCCGGCAAGCAGGCGGCGATTCTGACCTACATCGATGAATGGAAAAAACCGGTCCTGGTGGGCGGCGATACCCCGACCAGCGACGGCTACATGCTGTTCCACAGCGTCGACGTGTCCAAGGGCGGTATCCATTTGTGGGTCAACCGCAAAGACAAATACATGACCCAGATTAACGGCATGATGGCCAAAAACGCTGCAGCCCAGGCGAAAGAAGGATTGGCGGTGACGGCGGACAAGAACTGGGTGATCGTCAAGCCGGAAGAGATTCAGTAGGACCGAGGATCTAAATGTGGGAGCGAGCCTGCTCGCGAAGGCGGTGTGTCATTCAGCATTGGTGTTGACTGACCCGGCGCTTTCGCGAGCAGGCTCGCTCCCACAGTTGATCTCCAGTGTTTGATCGTTTCCACGCTCTGCGTGGGAATGCAGCCCGTGACGCTCCGCGTCACTGGACGCAGAGCGTCCCTTGAGGCATTCCCACGCGGGAGCGTGGGAACGATCAAAAAATGCCCCGCACTTGGCGGGGCATTTTTTTTGTTCGACGGTTAAGTATTACAACCCGTCGAGCATCGCCTTGTTACGTACCGCACCCTTGTCGGCGCTGGTGGCCAACAGGGCATAGGCTTTGAGCGCCGTGGTCACTTTACGTGGACGCACTTCCACCGGTTTCCAGCCTTTCTTGTCCTGCTCGGCACGGCGGGCGGCCATTTCTTCATCGCTGATCAACAGGTTGATCGAGCGGTTCGGAATGTCGATCAGAACCTTGTCGCCATCCTGCACCAGACCGATCGCGCCACCGGCAGCGGCTTCTGGCGAAGCGTGGCCGATGGACAGGCCCGAAGTACCGCCAGAGAAGCGGCCGTCGGTGAGCAGGGCGCAGGCTTTGCCCAGGCCTTTGGATTTCAGGTAAGACGTCGGGTAGAGCATTTCCTGCATGCCCGGGCCGCCTTTCGGGCCTTCGTAACGAATGATCACGATGTCGCCGGCCTTCACTTCGTCGGCGAGGATGCCGCGTACGGCGCTGTCCTGGCTTTCGAAGATCTTCGCGTTGCCTTCGAAGACGTGGATCGACTCGTCGACGCCGGCGGTTTTCACCACGCAGCCGTCCAGAGCGATGTTGCCGTACAGAACGGCCAGGCCGCCTTCTTTCGAGTAAGCATGTTCGACACTGCGGATGCAGCCGTTTTCACGGTCGTCGTCCAGGGTTTCCCAACGGGTCGACTGGCTGAACGCGGTTTGCGTCGGGATGCCCGCCGGGCCGGCCTTGAAGAAGTGATGCACGGCTTCATCGGTGGTCTGGGTGATGTCCCACTTGGCGATGCCTTCAGCCAAGGACTTGCTGTGCACGGTCGGCAGGTCGGTGTGCAACAGACCGCCACGGGCCAGGGAGCCGAGGATGCTGAAGATCCCGCCGGCACGGTGCACGTCTTCCATGTGGTACTTCTGGATGTTCGGCGCGACCTTGCACAGTTGCGGCACATGGCGGGAGAGACGGTCGATATCGCGCAGGTCGAAATCGATCTCGGCTTCCTGGGCCGCGGCCAGCAAGTGCAGGATGGTGTTGGTGGAACCGCCCATGGCGATATCCAGGGTCATGGCGTTTTCGAACGCCTTGAAGTTGGCGATGTTGCGCGGCAACACCGACTCGTCGTTCTCGCCGTAGTAACGCTTGCACAGCTCGACGATGGTGCGGCCGGCCTGCAGGAACAGCTGTTCGCGGTCGCTGTGGGTGGCCAGGGTCGAACCGTTGCCCGGCAATGCCAGGCCCAGGGCTTCAACCAGGCAGTTCATCGAGTTGGCGGTGAACATGCCGGAGCAGGAGCCGCAGGTCGGGCAGGCGCTACGCTCGTACTCGGCGACTTTCTCGTCGGAGGCGCTGGAGTCGGCGGCGATCACCATGGCGTCGACCAGGTCGAGACCGTGGCTGGCGAGTTTGGTCTTGCCGGCTTCCATCGGGCCGCCGGACACGAAAATCACCGGGATGTTCAGGCGCAGGGCGGCCATCAGCATGCCTGGGGTGATCTTGTCGCAGTTGGAGATGCAGACGATGGCGTCGGCACAGTGGGCGTTGACCATGTATTCGACGGAGTCGGCGATGATCTCGCGGCTCGGCAGCGAATAGAGCATGCCGTCGTGGCCCATGGCGATACCGTCGTCCACGGCGATGGTGTTGAATTCTTTGGCGACGCCCCCGGCCCGTTCGATTTCGCGAGCGACCAGCTGCCCCAGGTCCTTGAGGTGCACATGGCCCGGTACGAACTGGGTAAAGGAGTTGGCAATGGCGATGATCGGCTTCTTGAAGTCGTCATCTTTCATCCCCGTGGCGCGCCACAGTGCGCGGGCACCGGCCATGTTGCGGCCGTGGGTGGATGTTTTCGAGCGGTAATCAGGCATGAAGCACTCCGGGCGGCTAATCAGGTATCAAAAGGGGAAGTGAGCTTCTATTGACGTCTGGAACACTCGGAAATGGCCGTGTGCCCGGAAGTTGCCGATAACTTTGCGGGATCGCCGCGCGCTTCAGCTTGAGCTCATAAACCCGCCGGGGGATGAATGGCGATGAATCTCGCGATTCTACACCGCTGGCGTCAGGAGGGAATGCCGGAAAACGTTGATCCAGCGCCGATGAAGCGTGTGGGGTGACGATCGGCGGGGTTATTCGACGCTTGGACTGGCTCTTGGGCTTTTGGCTCGTTGATTGATACGACTGTTGAGCGCCAGCGCCATGCTGCTCAGGATGACGAAGCTGTATCCAAGGGTGGATTGCAGGTTGGCCGGCCCCAAGCTGATGAGCGCACTGATCAACCCGCCGCAGATGAAAATCACTGTGCTGCCGGCCGACGCCGAGGTTCCCGCACTTTCAGGGAACAGGCTCATGGCTTTGGAGGTGGCGGCCGGTCGGGCAATGGTGGTGCCGGCGGTGCAGATGAGCATCGGTACCAGGACGGTGACCGATGACAGTGCAACGTGGTTTGAAAGGTAAAGCATGATGAGGCCGGACAACAGGATCAGGCTCAGCCCGCTGATGATCTGATGACGGGGACTGATGCGTTTGCCCAGCACAATCGCAGCCATGCCGCCGACGATGTAGGCGCCGCCGTATACCAGCAGGATCAGCGAGTAGTCATAGGCCGATAACTGGAGTTGGTCCATGAAGATCAGCGGCGAAATAACGATGAATGAGAAATGGCAGGCGAAAGCAAAGCCTGAAATCAACCAGTAGGGCAGGAAGTCGGCATCACGCAGGACCCCACTGTAGGACTGGAGGATGTTCGGCCGCGCGCGGGTTGCTGCCGGGCGGGTATTGTCGAGAAACAGCCAGGCTTTGAGCAGTACCACGCCGGCCAGTGCGGTAAACACCCAGAAGCTGCCCTGCCAGCCCAGCGTGGCTTGCAGGAATGTACCGGCCAACGGCGAGACCGAGATGAAAATGCCGGTGGCGGTGACCATCAGGATCCGCAACCGGTCACGTTCCTCACCCTCGAACAGATCCTGAATCAGTGCTTGTGACAGCACGAAACACCCGCAGCCGAGCGCCTGAATGACACGAAGCAGCAGGAAATGGACATAGTCCGTGGTCAGTACGCAGCCCACCGCCCCCAGCATCGAAACGGTGATTCCGGCGAGCAACAACCTTTTGCGTCCGATCACATCCGACAGCGGCCCGATCAGCAGTTGAGAGGCTGCTATACCGCCGGCAAACAGACTGATCGACAGCGCAATGTCGGCGGGCGTGCTGCGAAAGTGTTCGGTAAGTGCAGGGAACGAGGGAAGCAGGACATCCAGCGGGAATACGCCAAGCAGCACCATCGCCAACAACAGGCTGACTGCCCCCCGACGCTGTCTGGCGGTTGCCGCAGAATGTCCTTCATTCATCGATAAGTCCTGCCTTCATGAACAGCTGCTGGTTGTATGGCAGGGCGAAGAATCCGGCTTTTTTCAAAGCATCAAGCGTCGCGCCACTGCCGGATCGCGCACGCTGAAGGGTGGCTTGGCGGCTAGTCAGTTCTCCGAGAATCTGTGTGACGGCGGTCTCGTCGATACCCGCGCTGCGCAGGCTTTCCCGCATCCATCGCTCATCGGCTTCGAAGAAAATCCGGACGATGTTCAGCAGCAGCCTGCTGGCGAACGTGCGTTGAAGGCTGTTCAGGGTCAACCACAGGTAATGGAACACTTCAGAGAAATAGCGGCTGTGAAGCGCCTCGTCCGAGAGATGGTCCCTGAGCATTGCCTGAACGCTGGACACCAGGTCGTCACGGCAGATGTCGAGCAGATCCTTGGCAATGATCGTCTCCGACACGAACCCGACGAGAAACCAGGCCAGTGCCCTGTTTTTTTCCGGTGTGCGGTCGAGCAAGGTGTTCAACCGCGTGATGCGGTGAGGCATGACCGGACGCGGACTGATCCCGTAAACCCCGGCAACCTGCTCGGCAAGGCTGTTGGAGAACAGGGCGTGATAACCCTCGTCGGTATAAAGCTGAAGTGCGGCGGTCTTCATCCGCGGGGGGACGCAGGCCTTCAGTTCACCGTGGATGATGGTTTCCACGGATCGGTTGACGATGCGGTGTTCGAGCAAGGTGGTGTAGTCGAGGAAATACACCAGATGATTGGCCGACAGCCGATGGATGACGGTTTGGCCCAGCGCTTCGATAGCCGGGTGCTTCAGGTACGCGAGGAAGGCCGGAGGAAACCAGTGGCGTGTTTCCAATTGTTGTTCCAGGTCTGGCGGCAATAGATAGTCGTGCTCGCTGGTTCGCACCGACGCGCGGGTATTCCAGTCGCCGAGGGTGAAACGCCGCGCCCAGGAAAAGGGGCGATCTACCGGCGCAATGATGGGGGCGGTCATTGTTGCGGCTCCCGACTGCTCAGCAGATCCTTCAATTCCTTGCACATCACTTGTCCGTCGCTGTGGCCACAGCCAACAAAAAACAAGGGTTGTTCTGGATTGTTCTCAAGCCCCAGCAATGTTTCGACCTGATCGTCCGTCAGAGCTCCTGTCAACCATGTGTTCAGCCTCAGTGCAGTGGCCACCAGTTGAAAGGTCTGGGAAATATGCCCCGCCTCCACGAAGGCCATTCGGTAGGCTCGCGAGTGTTCATATTTCCACCATAACTTGTCGAAGCAAGCGGTAATGAACAGACCCACCGGCAGGTTATTGATGAAATGTTGGCCACACAGCAACTGCCCCAGGGGCGAGTCAGGTGCCGGGTTGATGAAGCTCAGTGCATGGTCGACGGGATGATAGGCGTAGAACCCGGGTTCAAGGCCGCTGACGTTTTGTACATGAAGAAAGCCTTCGCAGGCATTCAGCCCGCCGCCGGACGGGCTGCTGCGCCGGGCACCGAGACCTTCGACAATGGTTTCGTCGACGTCATTTTCGCGTTCATGCAAGTAGCCCAGGGACAGGTAAAGCAGTGTGCCGACATCTTCTAGCGAAACCGCTTCATCCGTGAAGGTGCGGCAGGTTTTTCGGCCGGTCAGGACGTTGGCAAGGGAGCTCTCCGGCAGGCAGGAGGGTTTTGGCAGGGCAATCAGCTCGCGCGCCTGGTGTTCTTTGAGCCTGGTGCCCGGCGCGGGTGCGGCCAGTACTTCGGTGCAATGGTCCAGATAGTGCCTCGACCATTCATGAATGTTCTGAGGGACATGTTCGCAGGGAATGTTCTTGGTGCCGATATGGAATATCTTCGACAGTTCATCCCAACCCCATTCAATAGAGTCTTGTATTGAATGGGTCAATATTCCGGAGTTCAGAAGTTGAGTGTCTACTCTGTTGCTGTCGTCATACAGTTTGGGGTTGTTGATAAGTTGTGCAAGCCGGGTTGAATATTCCAGGTTAAGTTCAAATTGTTTATGGTTTTTGTAATCCCAGACTATTTGGCCGGGCGTACGAGGAAGTATGAATAAGTATGGGTTTATCTGCATGATGGACGGTTCGCTCTGGACGTAGCTATAGAAAACGCTGGGTAGCCGGCACTCCCCAGCGTTTCATTTACTTAGCGGGTTTTTGGCGCAACCAGAAAAGCCAGGTTGGCGATTTTGTTTGTTTCCAGAGTAATTGCTTTCATGTTTTTGACTCCTTGTCATTGATAGTGAGTGTCACTTCGCGGTGACAACTCAATCATAGGCTGTAATGAGTCCTTATCAAGGGGATATTAAGTAGGAAGATTCTAGTAATTTTGTCGGAGCGATCTGGCGGTAGGCGCAAGTTTGTAAGTTATATTCTTTTAAGTAAGAGATGCAGGGAAACGTCCTGCAAGTCAGTAGGACCGCAAGAGTAAGACGCAGAGGCTGAAGAGTGGATGGTGTGGCGTTAAAACGGCTGACGGAGAGCCTGTTGGCTCCCCGTCAAACCAGCGTACTCAGCTGTTTGGCAGCAGACGGCAGGTGATGCTCTTGATGTAGCGAGTCTCGGCAATCGCTGGGTGTACCGGGTGATCCGGGCCCTGACCACCGCGCTCCAGCATCTGGATGTTGCGGTCCAGGTGACGGGCGCTGGTCAGCAGGATGTTCTGCAGATCGTCTTCCGGCAGGTGCATCGAGCACGAAGCGCTGACCAGGATGCCGTCCTTGCTAAGCAGGCGCATGGCTTGCTCATTCAGGCGACGGTAGGCGCCTTCACCGTTTTTCATGTCTTTCTTGCGTTTGATGAAGGCAGGAGGGTCGGCCACGATGACGTCGAAACGCTCTTCGCTGGCTTTCAGTTCCTTCAGGGCTTCGAATACGTCGCCTTCGATGCAGGTCATTTTTTCGGCGACGCCGTTCAGTGCGGCATTGCGCTCGACGCCGTCGAGGGCGAAGGCCGAAGCATCGACGCAGAACACTTCACTGGCGCCGAAGGCAGCCGCTTGAACGCCCCAGCCGCCGATGTAGCTGTACAAGTCCAGTACGCGTTTGCCTTTGGCATAAGGGGCCAGACGCGCACGGTTCATGCGGTGGTCGTAGAACCAGCCGGTTTTCTGTCCCTGGATGACTGGCGCTTCGAATTTCACGCCGTTCTCTTCCAGCGCGACCCACTCCGGTACCAGGCCGAATACGGTTTCGACGTAGCGGTTGAGGCCTTCGGCATCACGGGCAGCGGAGTCGTTCTTGAACAGAATGCCGCTTGGCTTGAGCACTTGGGTCAGTGCCGCGATCACGTCGTCTTTGTGAGCTTCCATGGTCGCCGAGGCGATCTGGACGACCAGGATGTCGCCAAAACGGTCGACCACCAGGCCTGGCAGCAGGTCGGAGTCGCCGTAGACCAGGCGATAGAACGGCTTGTCGAACAGGCGATCGCGCAGGGACAGGGCAACGTTCAGGCGATGCACCAGCAGCGACTTGTCCAGCGGCAACTTGATGTCACGCGACAGCAGGCGGGCGCAGATCAGGTTGTTCGGGCTCATGGCAACGATGCCCAGCGGCTTGCCGCTGGCGGCTTCGAGGATCGCCTGGTCGCCGGCCTTGAAACCGTGCAAAGGCGTAGCGGCTACATCGATCTCGTTGCTGTAGACCCATAGGTGGCCGTTTCGCAGGCGACGGTCGGCGTTGGCTTTAAGGCGCAGGCTAGGCAGGGACATGACGTCGCTCCGGAAAAAAGAGCGGGAGTATAGCGTGTTGAGATCCCGGATAGGCCGGCGAGTGGACATGTGGCGAGGGAGCTTGCTCCCGCTGGATGGCGAAGCCGTCCCATAAGCGGTAGTTGCAGTGCACTCGGGCAAACCGCATTCGCTGGATTTGCGACTGCTTCGCAGCCGGACGGGAGCAAGCTCCCTCGCCACAGGAGGTTGTTTTGTACCCGGGAGAGGGCCCTGAGTATTTGCTGATGAAACTTCAAGCGATGTGCCGGCCAAAGGTGTCAGATCCATCTTTTTAAGGGTTAGAATCCCCGCCTGACCCGGAGTGTGTACTTATGTCCCAAGAGTTGACGACCGAACAGATTCAACAGTCCTTGCAAGGCATCAGTGTGCCGCCCCAGCCGCAGATCATGGTGGATCTGCAGATGGAGCAGTACATGCCCGACCCGGATCTGGAAGTGATCGCGAAGCTGATCTCCCAGGACCCAGGCCTTTCCGGCGCCTTGCTGAAAATCGTCAATTCGCCGTACTACGGCTTGAGTAACAAGATCACTGCGATCCAGCGGGCAGTGAATCTGTTGGGCAGCCGCTCTATCATCAACCTGATCAATGCGCAGTCGATCAAGGGCGAGCTTAACGATGATGCCATCGTTACACTCAACCGTTTCTGGGATACGGCGCAGGACGTGGCGATGACGTGCCTGACCCTGGCCAAGCGTGTCGGTGTTCAGGCCGGTGATGAAGCCTATGCGCTGGGTCTGTTCCACGATTGCGGCATCCCGTTGATGATCAAGAAATTCCCCGACTACATGAAAGTGCTGGAACAGGCCTATGCCAATGCCAGTGCCGAATGCCGGGTGGTGGATACCGAAAACAAGCAATACAACACCAACCACGCCGTGGTCGGGTATTACACCGCCAAGTCCTGGCGCCTGCCGGAACATGTCACCCAGGCCATTGCCAACCATCACAACGCCCTGGCCATTTTCAGCGATGAATCGTCACGCAACACGCCGCTGAAAAACTTGCTGGCGATCCTGAAGATGGCCGAACACATTTGCGCCTCCTTCCGGGTACTGGGCAACCAGTCCGAAGACCACGAATGGAACAGTGTCGGGCCTCTTGTGCTCGATTACATCGGCCTATCGGAATACGATTTCGAAACCCAGAAACAAGAGATTCGCGACCTCGCCACGCGTTGAGTGTCGAACCTCGCCTGATTCGAGAGCCCCATGCCTGAACTGCCGGAAGTCGAAACCACCCGCCGCGGGATTGCACCGCACCTGGAAGGCCAGCGCGTCAGCCGGGTGATCGTGCGTGAGCGCCGTCTGCGCTGGCCGATCCCCGAAGACCTGGATGTGCGGCTGTCCGGTCAGCGCATCGTGCTGGTGGAACGGCGCGCCAAGTACCTGCTGATCAACGCCGAAGTCGGCACGCTGATCAGTCATTTGGGGATGTCGGGGAATCTGCGGCTGGTGGAAGTCGGCCTGCCGGCGGCCAAGCATGAGCATGTGGACATTGAACTGGAATCGGGCCTGGCCCTGCGCTACACCGACCCGCGACGGTTTGGCGCGATGCTCTGGAGCCTGGATCCGCTGAACCATGAACTGCTGATTCGCCTCGGGCCGGAGCCGTTGACCGATCTATTTGACGGCGAGCGGCTGTTCCAGCAATCCCGCGGGCGTTCCATGGCGGTCAAACCGTTCATCATGGACAACGCGGTGGTGGTCGGCGTCGGCAATATCTACGCGACCGAAGCTTTGTTTGCCGCCGGCATCGACCCGCGCCGTGAAGCCAAGAGCATTTCCCGGGCACGCTATTTGAAGCTGGCGATCGAGATCAAGCGCATCCTTGCCCTCGCCATCGAGCGCGGAGGCACTACGTTGCGGGACTTTATCGGTGGCGACGGTCAACCGGGTTACTTCCAGCAGGAGCTGTTCGTGTACGGCCGTGGCGGTGAGCACTGCAAGGTCTGTGGCACAGGGCTGCGGGAAGTCAAGCTTGGGCAGCGCGCCAGCGTCTTTTGTCCGCGCTGTCAGAGCTGATACCGGCTACGGTCTATAGTCAGTGTTCTCACTGCCTAGCCGAAGGACCGTGCCATGAATCCGTTTCGAACCCTTGTTGTTGCGCTGCTGCTGAGCGTCGGTGCGTCCGCGCTGGCGGCTGAGAACGGCAGCGGCGATCCGCGCTACACCATCCAGAACCCACCGGCCTACGCCATGCTTGGCGACTTGCTGATTGCTCGACCTTTGTTGGTGGCGGCGACGGTTATCGGTGCCGGGGCATTTGTGCTGTCGTTGCCGTTTACCGCACTGGGCGGCGGCATTGGCGATGCGGGACAGGCGTTGGTGGTCGATCCGGCGAAAGCCGCATTTGTGCGGTGCCTGGGGTGTATCGGGGAGGGGTTTGAGCAGCGGGAGTGAAGCAGTTAAGTATTTGGTGTTGCTGATGACGCCTTCGCGAGCAAGCCCGCTCCCACATGAAATTTGTGAACGACGCAGATTCAATGTGGGAGCGGGCTTGCTCGCGAAGAGGCCCGGGAAGACAACACAAAACGGTCAGGCTCAAGCCTTGCCGGTAATCTTGCGGTACTTCTCCATCAACTGTTCTTCAGTCTCCGGATGAGCCTCGTCCAGCGGGATGCAATCGACCGGGCAGACCTGCTGGCACTGCGGTTCGTCGTAGTGGCCGACACATTGTGTGCACAGGTTCGGGTCGATCACGTAGATCTCTTCGCCCTGGGAGATGGCGGCGTTCGGGCACTCGGGCTCGCAGACGTCGCAGTTGATGCAATCGTCGGTGATGATCAGGGACATGCTAACTCCAGCCAGGGCAGCAGGCCCGGGCGCAATAAATCAATGCGCACAATTGTGCCGCATTGGCGCCCGCAGTGCACGCGGGCGCGATCAAGTGCAGCGTTCGAAGATTGCGGTAGCCGTAAAAGATCGCAGCCTTCGACAGCTCCTACTTTTTAAATCGTAGGGTGAGGGCGTCGGCCACCGCCGGGTGGACGAACTTGGTGATATCGCCGCCCAAGGCCGCGATTTCACGCACCAGCGTCGAGGAAATGAACGAATAACGCTCGGACGGCGTAAGAAACAGGCTTTCCACATCCGGTGCCAGTTGGCGGTTCATGTTGGCCAGCTGGAATTCGTATTCGAAGTCCGATACCGCGCGCAAACCACGCAGGAATACGTTGGCATTCTTCTCTTTGGCGAAGTGCGCGAGCAGCGTCGAGAAACCGACGACTTCAACGTTCGGCAAATGTTTGGTGACCTCGCGGGCCAGCTCCACACGTTGTTCCAGGGGAAACAGCGGGTTTTTTTTCGGGCTGGCGGCGACGGCGATGATCACGTGATCGAACAGGCGCGAGGCGCGTTCGACCAGATCGCCATGGCCCTTGGTAATAGGGTCGAAGGTACCTGGGTACAACACTCGGTTCATCGCGTCGTCCTGGCGGGAGTCCGTTGGGGAGTCGGATGGTATCGCAGCCTTCCCGGTCGGCCAAGTCGCCTGTTGGGTAAGAAAGCACTATAGACGATGGGAATATTCCGCGTTTTCATGGGTTTTTCAAACGTTCAGCCAGCGAAGTCGCCAATTGTGCCGTCAGTCCGTAGACCGACAATTGGGGGTTTGCCCCAATGCTGGTGGGGAAAAGCGAGCCGTCATGAATCGACAGATTGGCGAGTTGGTGATGTTGGCCGAGGCTGTTGGTCACGGCATTTTTCGGGTCTTCACCCATGGCACAACCGCCCATCACATGGGCACTGCCCAGGCGCGTTCGATACAACTCAAGGCTCAGATCATCAATCAGCGTGCGCGCCTGGGCGAGGGTTTTCACGTAACGAGCGTCGGCGTGCATCGGCATCACGGCGTTGGCGCCACCGGCGAACTGGATCTCGGCCATGCTGTGGAAAGCCCGGCGCAACCCGTCCCAGGCGTAGGGTGAAACCTGATAGTCGAGCACCGGTGTGCCGTCACCGCGCAATTCAACACTGCCGCCAGGGCTGTCCGGGTGAAAACCATCCCGCAGCAACGCCAGCATGGCGTGGGTATGCGGCAGGTTTTCCATATGCCGGGCGCTTTCCGTGCCAAAACCACCGAGTAACGTGCTGGCCAGCGCCGGATGCAGGGGTGGAACTTCAAGTTTGTAGGACATCTTGCCAGTAGTGCCATCTTGCCACTGGAAATGGTCGGAATAGATCGATTGCGGCGCGCCGTAGAACGGGTTGATCACCTCATCAAACAGCCCGGCGGACATGTTTACCAGGTGCAGGAACGTCCGTTTGCCCAGCCGCTCGTGAGGATCCGGCGCTTCGGAGCGCAATAGCAGCGCCGGGCTGTTGATCCCGCCGCCGGCCAGTACGTAATGCCGCGCCTTGACCGTAATCGTGCGTCCGGTGGGCGCAACGCAACGCTCATCCATCGCCACACATTGCAGCCCCGTAACCCTGCCGTCTTTGAGCGACAGCTTTTCTGCGCGGGCCAGATAGAGCAGCTCGCCACCTTTTTCCAGGGTCGCCGGAATGGTCGTGACCAGCATCGATTGCTTGGCATTGGTCGGGCAACCCATGCCGCAGTAGCCGATATTCCAGCAGCCGCGCACGTTGCGCGGAATCACATGCCAGGCGTAGCCGAGTTTTTCGCAGCCCTTGCGGATGACGTCGTTGTTGGCGTTGGGTGGCACCCTCCATGGCGCGACACCCAGGCGTTGTTCCATTTTCTCGAACCAGGGCGCCATCTCGGCCGGCGTGTGGCCTTTGACGTCGTGCTCTTTGGCCCAGTGTTCCAGTGTCGGGTCCGGGGTGCGAAAGCTTGATGTCCAGTTGATCAGCGTGGTGCCGCCCACCGCCCGCCCCTGGAGGATGGTAATTGCGCCATCCTTGCTCATGCGCCCGATGCCTTCCTGATAGAGGCTGGTGTAGGCCTGGTCTTCGAGCATCTTGAAGTCGCTGCTGGTCTTGAGCGGGCCTTCTTCGATCAGCAATACCTTGTAGCCGGCGGCGCTGAGGATTTCGGCGGTGGTCCCGCCGCCGGCACCGCTGCCGATGATTGCCACGTCCGCTTCGAGGGTCAGGTCCTCGGTCAGTCGGGCGCCGTTGTAGGTTTTCCAGCCACGGGCCAGGCCTTCGCGGAACGGATCGGGTACGGGCATGTTTGGGGTTCTCTTATTATTTTGGGTTCTGTGGTGAGGCAGCAGACGCTATCGCGAGCAGGCTCGCTCCCACATGGATCGCGTAACCCCTGTGGGAGCGAGCCTGCTCGCGATGGGGTCGCCACGATTTCAAACCGTAGGCGGCCCGGGATACCCGCAATGCGCCCATGACTCCGCCCGGCTGTACCACGCCATCATCACCATTTGCAGCAACGAGCTGTGGCCCATGCGCAGCAGGCTCAATGAGCTGTTTTCCCAGCGGTCGAGAAAGTGCCGGATCTGTTCACTGCTGGCGTTTTCCCAGCTACCCCAGATCCCGGTCAGTGGCCCGCGGGTAATGCTCATCCCCAACACGTCGAACAATTGCCGGGTCAGTTTGAGCATTTCCGGCGACAGGTGATTCAGGCCGTTATCCAGGCAGTGCAAGGTCTCGGCGACGGCGGCCGGCATTTTTTCGATGCTCACGGCGCCATCGAGCATCACCGGAATCACTGTCCGCAGAAACAGCAGGTCGCCGCTGCGCAGAATCGCGAACCCGCTGGCAGGGTTGCTCGACGAGCAGCCGCTGAGGCTCGCGCCTAATCCGGCCGTGGCTAGAAAAGCGCTGGCGCCGAGGCTGAATTTAAGCAGGCCGCGCCGTGACAGCGCGGGTGTGTCGGAGAGGCTTGGGCTCATTATTGTTATTACCCGGCGATGATGATCGTTAGCGGATAAACAGCTTCTGGATCAGTTTCTGAATGGATTTACCGTACGGCGGATAGATCAGTTTCGCCGCATTGAAGCGCTGTTTGATCAGCACGCCTTTGGCCTTGCTGAAAGTCAGGAAGCCCTCGTGGCCGTGGTAGTGGCCCATGCCCGAGGCACCGATGCCGCCGAACGGCATGTCGTCCTGGGCAACGTGCAGCAAGGTGTCATTGAGGCAAACGCCACCCGAATGGGTTTCGTGGAGGACGCGGTTTTGTTCGCGCTTGTCGTAGCCGAAGTAATACAGCGCCAGCGGGCGAGGCCGTTGGTTGATGTAGGCAAACGCTTCATCGAGATCCTTGTACGGCACGATTGGCAGCAACGGGCCGAAGATTTCGTCCTGCATCACCGTCATGTCGTCGCTGACGTTGAGCAACAGGCTATGACTCATGCGCCGGCCCTGGCCCTGGTCGAACAGCGGGATCAGCAATGCGCCCTTGCTGGTGGCGTCGCTGAGGTAGCCGTTGAGCCGCGCCAGTTGCCGGTCGTTGATAATGGCGGTGTAGTCCGGGTTGTCGGCCAACGTCGGATAAAACCCGCGAACTGCCTGACGATAGGCTTCGACGAAAGAGCCGACGCGGTCTTCAGGCACCAGCACGTAGTCCGGGGCGACACAGGTTTGCCCGGCGTTGAGGGTCTTGCCGAAAGCGATGCGTTCGGCGGCGTCCTTGAGCGGCACATCGCGGGAAACGATGGCCGGGGACTTGCCGCCCAGTTCGAGGGTCACCGGGGTCAGGTTCTCGGCCGCCGCGCGCATCACGTGTTTGCCGATGCTGGTGGCGCCAGTGAACAGCAAGTGATCGAAACGCAACCGCGAGAACGCCACACCGATATCAGCCTCGCCCAGCACCACGCAGACCAGGTCCTGGGGAAAGATTCGGCCCAGCAACTCCTTGAGCAGCAAACCGGTGGCGGGGGTCGATTCGCTGAGTTTGAGCATCACCCGGTTGCCTGCCGATAACGCACCCACCAGCGGCCCGATGGCCAGGTAAAGCGGGTAGTTCCACGGCACGATCACTCCGACCACGCCCAACGGCTGATAAACCACTTTGGCCGACGCTGGTTGAAAGGCGAGGCCGACTTTGCGTCGCGAGGCTTTCATCCAGTCTTTGAGGTGCCGGCTGGCGTAGTGAATGCCGTGCAGGCTGGGCATCAGTTCGGCGAGCAGGGTTTCATCGGCGCTGCGGTGGCTGAAATCCTGGCTGATCGCATTGATCAGGGCCTGGCGCTCATTGCTCAGCAGGTCCTTCAACGCCTTTAGCCATTGCTGGCGCTGAGCTGCGGGTGGCATCGGGTTGGCGGCATACGCCGCGCGTTGAGCATCGAACAGGGTTTGGAGTTCGTCCAGAGGCTGCTGCAGGTTCTTCAGGTAGGCAATGTCTGCAGGCATGGTCGGCTCCGGATTTATTGTAATGAGGGACTTTTTAGAGTCTATACTCTAGAAAGTCAAATGGCGCTCTGGCACAGCTTTGTTTTATCCATGCGCGGATAGGTCGTAAGATGCCCCTCATCGCACTCTGAATTAAAGCTCAAGCCATGGCCCCTCGGATCAAAACCAGCGAGCGCATCGTGCAGAACAGCCTGGAGCTGTTCAATCAACAGGGCGAGCGCAGTATCAGCACCAACCACATTGCTGCCCACATGGAAATTTCCCCGGGCAACCTGTACTACCACTTCCCCAACAAGCAGGCGATCATCGCCGTGTTGTTCAGTGAGTACGAAAACCTGGTGGACAGCTTCCTGCGCCCGCCCCAGGGCCGCGCAGCGACAGTCGAAGACAAGCGCTTCTACCTCAAGGAACTGCTCGCCGCCATGTGGCAATACCGCTTCCTGCATCGCGACCTCGAGCATTTGCTCGACAGCGATCCTGAGCTGGCTGCCCGTTACCGGCGTTTTTCCCAGCGCTGCCTGATCCAGGGCACACACATCTACGCGGGTTTCGTCGAGGCTGGCATTCTGTGCATGGACAAGGTTCAGATCGAATCCCTGACCCTCAATGCCTGGATCATTCTCACTTCGTGGGTGCGTTTTCTGTGCACTACGCGGGAAAATTCCAACCATCTGAGCGAACAGGCCATCAAACGAGGCGTGTATCAGGTGCTGGTGCTGGAGGCCGGGTTTGTCACGGATCAATCTCGCGATGCGGTGAATGCACTGTTCGAAGAGTTTTATGTACCGCTGGCCCAGGCGCTGGAAGAAGTGGGATAAAGAGTGCAGCAGGATTGCAGACAGACAAAATCACAGGAGCCCGTTATGCCCATTGCGCAACTGATCAGCCCGCAAGCGTTGGACCTGAAAAAGGAGACGCCGGGGCTGGTGATTCTGGATTGTCGTTTTGCCCTCGAAGACCCTGATTACGGGCAACGCAGCTACGCCGAAGGGCATATTGCCGGATCGAGCTTTGCCGATCTTGAGCGTGATTTGAGCGGTGAAGTGGTCAAGGGGGTTACCGGGCGTCATCCATTGCCTGAACCCGCCGACTTGATCGAACGCTTTCAAGCCTGGGGCATCAACGCCGACAGCGAAGTGGTTTTGTACGATGACGGTCCCGGCGCCTACGCGGCACGGGCCTGGTGGTTGCTGGCGTGGCTGGGCAAGCGCGATGGCGTGTTCATTCTCGATGGCGGGCTGAAAGCCTGGCACGCCGCCGGATTGCCCCTGAGTCTTGATCCGCCGTCGGTTGCCTGTGGCACCTTCACCGGGACGCCGGATGCTTCGTTGGTGCTCAGTACCCAACAGCTCCAGCAACGTCTCGGCCAGCCCGCGCTGACCTTGCTCGACGCCCGTGGCTTGCCGCGCTTTAAGGGTGAAGTGGAGCCGATCGATCCGATTGCCGGGCACATCCCCGGAGCACAATGTGCCGCGTTCACCGATAACCTGGGCAGCGACGGGCGGTTCCTGCCGGCCGAACAGCTCAAGCAGCGGTTTGCCGCGAAGCTCGGTGATCGTTCACCGACAGAGCTGGTCGCGTATTGCGGTTCCGGCGTGACCGCCTGCCACAACCTGTTCGCCCTGTGCCTGGCGGGTTATCCGTTGGGAGCGTTGTATGCCGGGTCGTGGAGCGAGTGGATCAACGATCCTGCGCGAGGCGTCGCCAAGGGCGAGTAATCCCCAATCCATTGTGGGAGCGAGCCTTTGTGGCGAGGGGGCTTGCCCCCGTTGGAGTGCGAAGCGCTCCCGAAGCCAGCGGATATGGTTTTTCAGTTAGACCGTATCGTCCCGATCTGCGACTGCTTCGCAGCCGAACGGGGGCAAGCCCCCTCGCCACAAAGGCTCGCTCCCACATGGTTAATAAGGTGCTCTTGAGATTTCACAGCTGCCGCGCGCTGCGATACGCCCCCGGTCCCACTCCGTAAACCTGTTTGAATTGCCGGCTCAGATGGCTCTGGTCGGCAAAGCCCAGCTGCGTCGCAACTTCCAGCGGCAGGCAGCCGCGCTTTAACAGCGCCCGGGCCCGGGCGATACGCTGCTGCATCAACCAGGTGTGTGGCGGCATGCCGGTGGCTCTGCGGAACACCCGGGCGAAGTGGAAGGGCGACAGGTTCACCGTCGCCGCCAGTTCTTCCAGCGAGGGCGGCGCCGCCAAGCGTGATTGCAGCAGTTCCTTGGCCAGGGTCACCGCCCGGTGTTCCTTGCCAGGTTTGCTGGCGGTCGGAACGGCTGCGTGACGTTGCAACAGCGACAGCATCATTTCCCGCCAGGCCGTTTGCTGCTGCAGCGCCGTGGACGGACTCTCCAGCAAACAATGCAGTTGGCAGAACCCCTTCACCAGATCCGGATCGCGATACAACGTGGCGCCAAACGCCGGCAAGGTATCGGTCGGCAGTTCGAGCTCGTCCAGCAGTGAAAGAATCTGCCCGCTGTCGGGATAAAACGCCCGGTATAACCAACCGTCTTCCGTACCTTTGTGGCCGGTGTGCAGTTCATCCGGATTGATCAGCACCAGCGTGCCGCTACCCGCCAGATGCTCGGCACCTCGATAGCGATAACGCTGGGCGCCGGCCATGATCATGCCGATCACATAGCCGTCATGCACATGGGGGGCGAAGCGGTGTTCGATGTAGCGTGCGGACAACAACTCGACCCCGGCCAACGGCGCCGTTTGCCAGAAATGAATCGACTCGCCCTGATCCAGCCCCATGGTTTACTTGCGTCCTGTGGTGGCGAGCCATTGGGGAATGCGCCTTTCCAGGTAGTAACCCGGTTGCCGGAACGAGCCCTCGACGAAGCCGACATGCCCACCCTTGGCCTGCAATTCGAATTGCGTGGAGGCAGACAATTCGTCGGCATGCGGCAGGCTATGAGGAAAGACAAACGGGTCATCGGCCGCCTGGATAATCAGGGTCGGTGTGCGAATTTCCCCAAGGAAATAACGACTCGAAGCGCGGCGATAGTAATCCGCGGCATCGGCGAAACCATTCAGCGGTGCGGTGACCCGGCCATCGAAATCCCAGAAGGTGCGCATATTCTCCAGCGAGCCCAGCGCCGCCAATGCCGCCAAGCCATCCTGATGCCCTTCATGCTGGAACCTGCGCTGCTTGTTCTTGATGTAGGCGACCATCTCCCGCATGAAATGCGCTTGATAGAATTTGGAAAAACCCTGGCTGATACGATCGGCACACTGATCGAGCCGAAACGGCACCGACACCGCCACCGCGCCGAGTACGCCGCTGTTGCTGCCGGTTTCGCCCAGATGCTTGAGTAAAACGTTGCCACCCATGGAATAACCGACCGCATACAGCGGTGCGAGAGGGCGCTGGGTTCGCAGATGCTTGATGGTTTCGGCCAGGTCTTCGCTGGCCCCGGAATGGTAACTGCGCGGCAACAGATTGGGTTCACCGGAACAGCCTCGCCAGTTCAGCGCGACGCTGGCCCACCCCTGGGCGCCCAGCGCCTTCTGCACACCGGCCACGTAAGGTGAATTCGATGAGCCGGTCAGGCCGTGCAGCACCAGCACCAGTGGCACATTCGCGCTGTGGGGGCCATGCCAGTCCAGATCAAGGAAGTCGCCGTCTTCGAGCCATAAGCGTTCGCGCTCGCGGTCCAGGTGTGTGGTTTTGCGCCATAGCGGTCCCCACAAGGTTTGTAAGTGCGGATTGCCCAGGCCGTAGGCGGGGGTGAAGCGTTCTGGCAGATGGGACACGATTGCTCTCGATGCAGCGGTGCTTACCCGCAGCGTTAACTGACTGAGCTTCGCACCGTTTTTACAGGCCGGACTAACCGGCGATCCCTGCCATACGTTGCCACAACGCGTAATACACCCGTCCTGATTTTTGCTCCCGATGCAGGCGCCAATTTTCTGGCAAACCCAATATCGACGGTGCCGTTTCGCTTTCAGTGTAGACCCACGCATCGTCACTCAGCCAATGACGCTCTTCGAGCAAAGTGCAAACGGCCGGCAATAGATTCTGATTGAACGGCGGATCGAGAAACACCAGATCGAACGCCGTAGCCGGTTGGGTTTCGAGATAGCGCAAGGCGTCGGCAGTCTGTACCTGACCGGTTGTGCAGCGCAGGGTGCCCAGATGTTCCTTGATGCTCGCTACCGCAATGTTACTGGCATCCAGTGCCTGGCCCATTGCTGCGCCACGGGACAAAGCCTCGAGAAACAACGCGCCGCTACCGGCAAATGGGTCGAGCACCTTGGCCCCGGCGACATAAGGCGCGAGCCAGTTGAACAGAGTTTCACGGACTCGGTCCGGCGTTGGACGCAAGCCTGGCGCATCGGGGAAGCTCAGCTTTCGGCTGCCCCATTCACCGCCGATGATGCGCAGTTGATTCACACCGTTGTGCACGTTGTGAACAGGTTTTTTAGGACGCGATGGACTGGCCATTAATGCTCCGGAACCCCGAGCGGTTGCTCGGCAGGTTTGTCAGTAGGGGCCGGCAACGGCTTTTGTGGCACGGTCGGACCAGCGCTGACGATGACCAGTTTGTCCGTGCTCAGGTGTTTGTTCAATGCGGTTTTGACTTGCTCGACGGTCAGGCTCTGGGACTGCTGCATGAAGTCTTCCAGGTAGCTCAGCGGCAAGTTGTAAAAACCCATGGCGCCGAGCTGCCCGACGATATCGGCGTTGCTGGCGGTGGACAGCGGGAAGCTGCCGGCCAGTTCGCGCTTGGCATCGTCGAGTTCTTTCTCGGTGGGGCCGGTTTTAAGGTAGTCGGCGAGCACGTCCTGCACCAGTTTCAGCGTGCCTTCGCTCATCTCGGCGCGGGTTTGCAGGTTGATCATGAACGGCCCGCGAGCCTGCATCGGGCTGAAACCCGAATACACGCCATAGGCCAGGCCGCGCTTCTCGCGCACTTCGCTCATCAACCGGGTGCCGAAACCACCGCCGCCAAGGATCTGATTGCCCAGCGACAGTGCTGCGTAATCCGGATCGTCACGATCGATGCCCAGTTGCGCGATCATCAGGTTGGTTTGCTTGGACGGAAACTCGATGTGGCCGATGCTGGACTTGGGGTCGGTCGGTTGTTCGATTTTCGCCAGGCCCGGCCCTTTGGGCAGATCGGCCGACACTTGTGCGGCAGCCGCCTCGGCCTCGGCGCGCGACAAGTCGCCCACCAGTGCAATCACCACGTTGCCAGCAGCGTAGGCTTTCTGATGGAAGGCCCGCAACTGCGCCAGGGTAATCGGTGGAATGCTTTTCGCCGTGCCATCGCTGGAGTGCGCGTACGGGTGATCGCCATACAAGCGGTTCATCAGCTCCAGGCTGGCGAGTTTGCCGGGGTTCTGTTTCTGGTATTCGAAGCCGGCCAGCATCTGGTTCTTGATGCGTGCAAAGGAATCGGCGGGGAGGGTCGGTTTGCCGACCACTTCAGCAAACAGCTTCAAGGCAGGCTCGCGTTTATCCGCGGCACTGAGGCTGCGCAGCGAGGCAATCGCCATGTCTTTATAGGCGCCGTTACCGAAATCGGCCCCCAGGCCTTCGAAGCCCTGGGCGATAGCGCTGACATCCTTGCCGGCCACACCTTCATTGAGCATGGCATTGGTCAGCAGTGCCAGGCCGGGAGCATCGCCGTCCTGGCTGCTACCGGCAGCGAAGATCAGGCGCATGTCGAACATCGGCAGCTCACGGGCTTCGACGAACATTACCTTGGCGCCTTCGGCGGTGTTCCAGGTTTGCACGTTCAGCGAGCGATGGCTTGGGGCCTTGCCGTCGAGTTCTGCCAACGATTGCAGTTTCTGGCTGGCCTTGGCTTTGTCGAGGGCTTCGCTGGCGCTGGTTTTGTCAGACTTGGAGAAATAGAAGACGCCAGACCCGAGCAATGCAATGACGATCAGGCCGATCAGGGCCAGGCGCGGTTTTTTACGCTCACTCATGAGTCGTCTCCTGTGGCAGTACATGGGCGACGCTGAGACGTGCGCGAGTGAAATACAGCTTGGCGGCCTTCTGGATGTCTTGCGGGGTCACGTTTTCCAGTTCGGCGAGTTCGGTGTCCATCAGTTTCCAGGACAGCCCGACAGTTTCCAGTTGGCCAATGGCGGTGGCCTGGCTGGTAATCGAGTCACGCTCGTAGACCAGGCCGGCAATCACCTGCGCTCGTACGCGCTCTAGCTCTTCAGTGGACGGCGCGGTGATTTTCAGTTGTTCAAGCAGTTTCCACAGGCCTGCTTCCGCCTGGGCCATGGTTTTTTTCTTCTGGGTGTTCGGCGTGGCCGACAAGGTGAACAGACTGTCGCCACGGGTGTAGGCGTCGTAGCTCGACGAACCGCCGGACACCAGCTCTTCGCCGCGTTCCAGTTGCGTCGGGATCCGGCCGCTGTAGCCGCCGTCGAGCAGTGCGGAGATCAGGCGCAGAGCGTTCACCGAGCGCTTGTCTTCGGCGGTAGCGATGCTCGGCACGTTGAAGGCCAGCATCAGGCTCGGCAATTGGGTCTGCACATGCAGGGTGATCTTCCGTTCGCCGGGCTCGGCCAGCTCCAGCGGGATTTTCGCGGGTGGCACGTCACGCTTGGCGATAGGGCCGAAGTAACGCTGGGCCAGGGTTTTGACTTCGTCCGGGGTCACGTCACCGACCACCACCAGGGTGGCGTTGTTCGGCACATACCAGGATTGATACCAGTGGCGCAGTTCTTCGACCTTCATGCGGTCGAGGTCCGCCATCCAGCCGATGGTCGGCGTGTGATAGCCGCTGGCGGGGTAGGCCATGGCCATGAAGCGCTCGTAGGCCTTGGACATTGGCTTGTCATCGGTACGCAGGCGACGTTCTTCCTTGATCACCTCGATCTCGCGGGTGAACTCGTCGGCCGGCAGGCGCAAATTGGCCATGCGGTCGGCTTCCAGCTCGAAGGCCACGCCCAGGCGGTCACGGGCCAGTACTTGGTAATACGCGGTGAAGTCATCGCTAGTGAAGGCGTTCTCTTCGGCACCGAGGTCGCGCAGGATCAGCGAGGCTTCGCCGGGGCCGACTTTCTCGCTGCCCTTGAACATCATGTGTTCCAGCGCATGGGACAGCCCGGTCTGGCCTGGGGTCTCATAGCTTGAGCCGACCTTGTACCAGACCTGGGAAACGACGACTGGCGCACGATGGTCTTCGCGCACGACAACCTTCAGGCCGTTGTCGAGGGTGAATTCGTGGGTGGGTTGTGGATCGGCAGCCAGGGCCGAGAGGGGCAGACAAACTGTGCTGAACAGCAGGCCTGCAGCGCGGCGGGCTAGAGCATTCATTCGTTTTTAAACCTGTTGGGCTGCCCGCTTGGTCTTAGCCTAGGCGGGCGAGGAGGTGCTAGGATACTGATCCGTTTTACTGGCGGCCACGCCTATCAGGCCTTTACGTTTGATCAGGTTGTATGGGTTTACGGCAGAAAGCTGGGGTTTATCGACTAAACTCTGCTTTTTCGCCGATTTTGCCGCTTCAGTCCTTCGTGAAATCGTTTTTTGCAAGGTGCCGTTTGCACCTCGACAAAATGTTGCGCGTGAACAAGCTGGATGAATCGCAGTCTGTTCTGCATCGAATTATTTATTGCCGAGGCGTCCTTTGGCGCGTCGCTACCGTGAGATAGCCGTCCTCCATGTTTGGTTCCAACGACGACAAGAAGACCCCAGCTGCGGCTGGCGAGAAGAAAAGCCTGTTCGGATGGCTGCGCAAAAAGCCGCAGGAACCCGTTGTCGAACAGCCACAACCACTTCCTGAGCCAACACCAGCGCCGGTTGCCCTGCCAATCGCCGAGCCGGTGCTGCAATCCGCGGCCGAGCCTGCGCCTGAAACCGAAGTCGTGGCCCCATTGCCGCTGACGCCAGCCGCCGAGCCGTGGCTGACGTTGCCGGTGGCGGAAGAGCCGGTGGCGTTGGTCGAAGATGAACAAGCAGCTCACATCACGCCGCCGATTCCGGCCCCGACTGCGTTTGCTCCTGAGCCGGTTCGCGCGCCGGTGGTTGAGCCGGTCGTTGAACCTGTGTTCGTGGCCGAGCCTGTGCTGGTTGCTCCAGAGCCTGAAGTGCCGGTATTTGTTGCTCCGGTTGCTCCGGTTGCTCAGGTGCCAGAGCCTGCACCTGCACCTGCACCTGCACCTGCACCGGTTATCGCTCCTGTCGCCACCACGCCCATCGCTCCCGTCGAAACACCGGTCGAGCCTGTGCGTACCGAGGAGACCAAAGCCGGTTTCTTCGCCCGTCTCAAACAAGGCTTGTCCAAGACCAGCGCCAGCATCGGCGAGGGCATGGCCAGCCTGTTCCTCGGCAAGAAAATCATCGATGACGAGTTGCTCGAAGACATCGAGACCCGTCTGCTGACCGCCGATGTCGGCGTCGAAGCGACGTCAGTGATCATTCAGCGCCTGACCCAGAAAGTCGCCCGCAAAGAACTGGCCGATGCCGACGCGTTGTACAAATCCTTGCAGGCGGAACTGGCGGCGATGCTCAAGCCCGTCGAGCAACCGCTGAAAATCACCTCGCAGAACAAGCCGTTCGTGATTCTGGTGGTGGGCGTCAACGGCGCCGGCAAGACCACCACCATCGGCAAACTGGCGAAGAAACTGCAACTGGAAGGCAAGAAAGTCATGCTCGCCGCCGGTGATACTTTCCGTGCCGCCGCAGTCGAGCAATTGCAGGTCTGGGGCGAGCGCAACAAGATCCCGGTGATCGCCCAGCACACCGGCGCCGACTCGGCTTCGGTCATCTTCGATGCCGTGCAGGCCGCCAAGGCTCGTGGCATTGATGTGCTGATCGCCGACACCGCCGGTCGTTTGCACACTAAAGACAACCTGATGGAAGAACTGAAAAAAGTTCGCCGGGTGATCGGCAAGCTTGATGCCGACGCGCCCCATGAGGTGCTGCTGGTGCTTGACGCCGGTACCGGCCAGAACGCCATCAACCAGGCCAAGCAATTCAACCAGACCGTCGAACTGACCGGCCTGGCGCTGACCAAACTCGATGGCACCGCCAAGGGCGGGGTGATTTTCGCCCTGGCCAAGCAGTTTGGCTTGCCGATTCGCTATATCGGTGTCGGCGAAGGCATCGACGATTTGCGTACTTTTGAAGCAGAACCCTTTGTCCAGGCATTGTTTGCCGAGCGGGAGCGTTCATGATTCGTTTCGAACAGGTCGGTAAACGCTACCCGAATGGTCACGTCGGCTTGCATGAGCTGAGCTTTCGAGTCCGTCGGGGCGAATTCTTGTTTGTTACCGGCCATTCCGGCGCCGGTAAAAGCACCTTGTTGCGCCTGCTGCTGGCGATGGAACGTCCGACCACCGGCAAGTTGCTGCTGGCAGGGCAAGACCTGAGCACCATCAGCAATGCACAAATCCCTTTCCTGCGTCGGCAAATCGGTGTGGTGTTTCAGAATCACCAGCTGCTGTTCGATCGCACGGTGTTCAATAACGTCGCGTTGCCGCTGCAGATCCTTGGCCTGTCGAAGGCCGAAGTCGCCAAGCGCGTGGACTCGGCCCTGGAGCGCGTGGCGCTCTCGGACAAAACCGATCTCTATCCCGGCGACCTGTCCACCGGCCAGCAACAGCGGGTCGGCATCGCTCGCGCCATCGTTCACCGTCCGGCCTTGCTGCTGGCGGACGAACCCACCGGTAACCTCGACCCGCGTCTGGCGGCAGAAATCATGGGCGTGTTCGAAGACATCAACCGTTTGGGCACCAGCGTGCTGATCGCCAGTCACGACCTGGCTCTGATTGCCCGCATGCGTCATCGCATGCTCACCCTGCAGCGTGGCCGATTGATCGGCGACGGGGAGGCTGGCGTATGAGTGCAACACGTAGCCCCAAGGTTTCCGAGCGCGTGGCCCCGAAGGCTGCCGATCCGCAACCGCAGTCGCAGAAGAAAAAGCGCGACGATGACGATGGCCCGGATTTCCCTACGCTGTTCCGCGCCTGGATCGAAAGCCATCGCGCCAGTCTGCTGGACAGCTTGCGCCGCTTGGGCAAACACCCGATCGGCAGCTTTTTCACCTGCATGGTGATGGCAGTTGCCCTGAGTTTGCCGATGGGCCTGTCACTTTTGCTAAGTAACGTCGAGCGTCTCGGCGGTTCCTGGCAGCGTGCGGCGCAGATTTCCCTGTACCTGCAACTCGATGCCAGCCCTGAACAGGGCGAGTCGTTGCGTGAGCAGATCAAGGGCATGCCGGGCGTGTCCGAAGCCGAATACGTGGGGCGCGATCAGGCGCTGGAAGAGTTCCAGCAGCAGTCCGGGCTGGGCGAAGCGCTCAAGGAACTCCCGGAAAACCCGCTGCCGGGCGTGGTCCTGGTGACCCCTAACGAGGTCGACAAGCCCGCGCTTGAAGCATTGAGACAAAAACTTTCCGAATTGCCGAAGGTACAACAGGCGCAACTTGATCTAGTCTGGGTCGAGCGTCTGGCAGCCATCCTCAAGCTGGGCGACCGATTTGTCTTCGGTCTGACCGTGCTTTTGGTTTCTGCATTACTTTTGGTGATAGGCAATACCATTCGTCTTCATATTGAAAACCGCCGCACAGAGATAGAAGTGATTAAACTCGTCGGCGGCACTGACAGCTATGTGCGCAGGCCCTTTCTGTACATGGGTGCGCTTTATGGCTTTGGTGCGGGGATTCTTTCCTGGGGTGTATTGGCGTTCGGCCTGAACTGGCTGAACGACGCGGTGGTTGGACTGGCCGGTTTGTACGGCAGTGATTTTGCGCTGGCCGGAGTGCCAGTTGCCGACGGTCTATCGCTCTTGCTTGGCGCGGTGCTGTTGGGGTATATCGGTGCATGGATTGCAGTCGCACGCCACCTGCGGGAGCTTGCGCCAAAGTAATATCATTTTGCTCGTATTGACCTTTCAGCGTTTATGGGAACTTGTCTTTTGGTTTCCGGTCAATTTTCGCAGTGCTGAACTGCACGAGTTATGTAAGTCGGAGGTTTTTTCGTATGACCAATTCTTTGCAGCCTGCATATGCTCTGGTCCCGGGTGCAAACCTGGAGGCCTATGTGCACACGGTGAACAGCATTCCATTGCTGACACCGGAGCAGGAGCGTGAACTGGCCGAGAGTCTCTATTATGAGCAGGATTTGGGGGCGGCTCGGCAGATGGTGCTCGCCCACCTGCGTTTTGTCGTACACATTGCCCGTAGCTATTCCGGCTACGGCCTGGCCCAGGCTGACCTGATCCAGGAAGGCAACGTCGGCCTGATGAAAGCGGTCAAGCGTTTCAACCCGGAAATGGGTGTACGCCTGGTGTCCTTTGCGGTGCACTGGATCAAGGCAGAAATCCACGAGTTCATCCTGCGCAACTGGCGGATCGTGAAAGTCGCGACCACCAAGGCCCAGCGCAAGCTGTTCTTCAACCTGCGCAGCCAGAAGAAACGTCTGGCCTGGCTGAACAACGAGGAAGTCCATCGCGTGGCGGAAAGCCTCGGCGTAGAGCCGCGGGAAGTGCGCGAGATGGAAAGTCGCCTGACCGGCCATGACATGGCTTTCGACCCGGCTGCGGAAGCGGACGACGACAGTGCATTCCAGTCGCCGGCCAACTACCTGGAAGACCACCGGTACGATCCGGCCCGTCAACTGGAAGACGCTGACTGGAGCGACAACTCCAACCACAACCTGCACGAAGCGCTTGAAGTGCTGGACGACCGCAGCCGTGACATCCTCTACCAGCGCTGGCTGGCAGAAGAAAAAGCCACGCTGCACGACCTGGCGCAGAAGTACAACGTGTCGGCCGAGCGTATTCGTCAGCTCGAGAAGAGCGCGATGAACAAGCTCAAGTTGTCGATCGCCGCATAACCTGCGCGCCGGCAATAAAAAACGCCCCGATCATTGATCGGGGCGTTTTTGTTGGTGCCCATTTTTCAGGCTCGCCTTGATCCCTGTGGGAGCGGGCTTGCCCGCGATGACGGCTGATCATTCAACATTGATGTCGACTGGCACTACGCCTTCGCGGGCAAGCCCGCTCCCACAGGGTTCTGTAGTGCCCGAAAAATCGTGAGCGGTTACTGAGACCAAGGTGCCCGGCGCGAATCGTTGAGGCCGAGCAGATAGCTATCCCCACCTAACTGACTCATCTGCTGGCGAATCCACCCGGCCCGTCTTGCAACGTAAGAGGTTGGATGACTGGCGCTCCACACCCGCGGGTTTGGCAGTACCGCAGCCAGTAAACTTGCCTGCTGTCGGGATATCGAGCGAGCGCCTACACCAAAGTGATGCCGAGCCGCCGCTTCGGCGCCAAACACGCCTTCATCCCACTCGACGCTGTTGAGGTACACCTCAAGAATCCGCTGTTTGGGCCAGAGCACCTCGATCAGCCCGGTAAACCAGGCCTCCAGGCCTTTGCGCAGCCAGCTGCGGCCAGACCACAGAAACAGGTTCTTCGACACTTGCTGGCTCAGAGTGCTGGCACCACGAATCGAGCCGCCGCGCTCGTTATGCGCAAACGCTGCCTGAATTGCGCCGAAATCGAAGCCCCAATGCTCGGGAAACTTCTGATCTTCGCCGGCAATCACTGCGACTTTCAGGTCGTCGGAGATCTCATCCCAGGGTTTCCAGGTGCGTTGCAGGTCGATGGGTTCGCCGTCGAACCAGGATTCGATCTTGCGCTCGACCATCAACGCCGTTCCCGGTGGCGGCACCACCCGAAACAGCAACACCAGCAATATGCTGCCGCCCGCGAACCAGAGCAGGGCCTTTGTGAAGCGACGGAAAATTAACTGCAGCATAGAGATGGCTTGGCCGAACCCGTTGAGCCGGCCATTATACAGACCCTGTTGATCGAGTCTGACTGGAGTTCTTCATGTTGCGTGGCTTCCTGATGCTGGCTGCTTTTTTCGGCTTCACCGGTGTTGCCTTGGGCGCATTCGCCGCCCATGGCCTGAAAAGCCGCCTGAGCGCCGAGTACCTGGCGATTTTCCATACGGGCGTCACCTATCAACTGGTGCATACCCTGGCGCTGCTGGGTGTCGCGCTGCTCGCCACGCAAATTCCCGGTCGACTGATCACCTGGGCCGGCGCATCCTTTGCCATCGGCATTCTGCTGTTTTCCGGCAGCCTGTACCTGCTGACGATCACCGGCGTCAGCAAGCTCGGGATCGTTACGCCCTTCGGTGGCCTGGCGTTCCTGGTCGGCTGGGTTTGCCTGGGGCTTGCCGCCTGGCGGTTGAGCTGACCACGCGGTCCATTTCGTGACGAATGGCTTGGGTCGGCCTGACTGATCGGGCTAGAATGCCAGCCCCTAAAAGTGATGGCGGCATTCGGTATGCGCATTCAATTGAACGGCGAATCCCTTGAACTGCCCGACGGTGAAACCGTTGCGGCCCTGCTGACCCGTCTGGAACTGACCGGGCGCCGGGTGGCGGTCGAGCTCAATCTGGATATCGTCCCGCGCAGCCAGCACGCAGAAACCACCCTAAATGATGGTGACTCCGTAGAAGTCGTGCACGCCATCGGCGGCGGCTAGTCGTCTGGCCCAAGAGGCCACAGAATTATTCTGCAAGAACCTCACCCCTACAGAGGATTTCCCATGAGCATCGTTCGTAGCGACAAGCCCTTCGTCCTGGCCGGTCGTACTTACCAGTCGCGTTTGCTGGTAGGCACCGGCAAGTACCGCGACATGGAAGAAACCCGCCTGGCCATCGAAGCCTCGGGTGCCGAGATCGTCACCTTCGCCGTGCGCCGCACCAACCTCGGCCAGAACCCGGGCGAACCGAACCTGCTCGAAGTCCTGTCGCCGGATCGCTACACCTTCCTGCCTAACACCGCCGGCTGCTTCGATGCTACCGAGGCTGTGCGCACCTGCCGCCTGGCCCGTGAGCTGCTCGGCGGCCACAACCTGGTGAAGCTGGAAGTGCTGGCGGACCAGAAAACCCTGTTCCCCAACGTGATCGAAACCCTCAAGGCCGCCGAAGTGCTGGTCAAGGAAGGTTTCGACGTGATGGTTTACACCAGCGATGACCCGATCATTGCCCGTCAACTGGCGGAAATCGGTTGCATCGCGGTGATGCCGCTGGCCGGTTTGATCGGCACGGGCCTGGGGATCTGCAACCCGTACAACCTGCAGATCATCCTCGAAGAAGCCAAGATCCCGGTGTTGGTGGATGCCGGTGTCGGTACCGCCTCCGACGCCACCATCGCCATGGAGCTGGGTTGCGAAGCGGTGCTGATGAACTCGGCCATCGCCCATGCCCAGCAGCCGATCATGATGGCTGAAGCCATGAAACACGCCATCGTTGCAGGTCGCTTGGCCTACCTCGCCGGCCGCATGCCGAAAAAACTCTATGCCAGCGCCTCCTCGCCGCTGGATGGTCTGATCAAGTAAGAGCCATTGATGACTGAATCAAACGACACGCCAATCCAGACGGAAGAAGGCGACGAGCGTCAACACCGCCGCATCAAGAGTTTCGTGATGCGCGCCGGGCGCATGACTGAAGGCCAGCAACGTGGTCTGGACCAAGGCACACCGCTGTTCGTGCTGCCTTTGGCCGATGC
Source organism: Pseudomonas sp. TE12508 (assembly GCF_056279485.1). Taxonomy (NCBI): domain Bacteria; kingdom Pseudomonadati; phylum Pseudomonadota; class Gammaproteobacteria; order Pseudomonadales; family Pseudomonadaceae; genus Pseudomonas; species Pseudomonas sp. TE12508. The sequence continues at coordinate 119,078 of NZ_JBWCCN010000004.1, forward strand.
ACCGGTGGACTTCGATCAGGTGTTCGGTCGCTCAGCGCCGCGCTCGCTCGAAATCGGCTTTGGCATGGGCCATTCGCTGCTGGAAATGGCCGCGGCCTCGCCGGAGCAGGATTTCATTGGCGTTGAAGTTCACCGTCCGGGTGTCGGTGCGCTGCTCAATGGCGTGCTGACTCAGGGCCTGACCAACCTGCGCGTCTACGATTGCGATGCAATCGAAGTGCTCAACCGTTGCATCGCCGACAACAGCCTCGATCGCCTGATGCTGTTTTTCCCGGACCCGTGGCACAAGAGCCGTCACCACAAGCGTCGTATCGTTCAGGCGTCGTTCGCCGAGCTGGTGCGCAGCAAGTTGAAGGTCGGCGGTGTGTTGCACATGGCCACTGACTGGGAACCGTACGCCGAGTACATGCTGGAAGTGATGAACGTCGCGCCGGGCTATCGCAACCTCGCCGAAGACGGCAAATGCGTCCCGCGCCCGACCGAGCGCCCGATCACCAAGTTCGAACGCCGCGGCGAACGCCTTGGGCATGGCGTGTGGGATCTGAAGTTCGAAAAACAGTCTTAAGTACAACGCTGTAAAAACTGTGGGAGCGAGCCTGCTCGCGATAGCGTCACAACATTCAACATCTTCGTTGACTGTCTGACCGCTATCGCGAGCAGGCTCGCTCCCACAGTTGTTTTCGGTTGTAACTGAAGTCAGCGGCGATCAGCGACCACGCCAATCAACACCAGCACCACCAACAACACCGGCGCCAGGCTGTAGTTGTTGAACTGGCTCAGGCCTTTGATGATCCATGGAGTTGCATAGATCAGCGCCACGCCGCTGCCGACCATGCACAGCAGGGCCATCAGCGGGACGCGCAAGGCGCCGGCGATGCTGCCCAGGCGTTGGTCGACCCAACCCTTGATGTCGGCGCCAAACAGCACCAGCAGGCAGCCCACCAGCGCCAGCGAGATTTCCGACAGGTTGCTACGGCTCCAGCGGGACACGGTGGCGAGCAGGTCGAGTACCAGATCCATTCGATTTCCTTATGTCAGAAATTTTTGCAGCAAGTCATTGAGAAAGAGTTGTCCGCGCAGCGTGGCCGCCAGACGTGACGGTTCGACCTGCAACAAGCCACTTTGTTCGGCCTCGCGGCGAGCTTCGGCGAGGCTTTCCAGGGGCAGCCCGGTGCGCTCTGGATACAACCGCGCTTCGACGCCCTCGGTCAGGCGCAAGGCGTTCATCAGGAACTCGAACGGCAGTTCTTCGTTGGTCAGGGCTTTCTCGCCAGCCTTGAAGCTTTTGGCCGGATTGAGGTAGTCCTTCGGCAAGCGGGTCTTCCAGGTACGGACGATGCGCCCGTCCGGATGGCTGAGCTTGCCATGAGCCCCGGCACCGATGCCGATGAAGTCGCCGAAACTCCAGTAATTGAGGTTATGCCGCGCCGGACGACCGGGCAGGGCGTAGGCCGAGACTTCGTATTGCGCGTAACCGTGTTCGGCCAACAGCGCCTGACCGGCCTCTTGAATGTCCCACAGGGTGTCGTCTTCCGGCAGCGTCGGCGGCTGGTTCCAGAACACCGTGTTCGGTTCCAGCGTCAGCTGATACCAGGACAGGTGCGTCGGTTTCAGGGCAATGGCCTGGCGCAGGTCGTTCAGGGCATCGTCCAGGGACTGATCGGGCAAACCATGCATCAGGTCCAGGTTGAAGTTGTCGAAACCGGCCTGACGGGCCATGCCGGCGGCACGCACGGCTTCATCACCGTTGTGAATCCGCCCCAGGGCCTTGAGCTTCTCTTCCTGAAAGCTCTGGATGCCGATCGACAGGCGATTGATACCCAGCGCCCGGTAAGCGACGAACTTTTCCTGCTCGAAGGTTCCGGGGTTGGCTTCCAGGGTGATTTCGATGTCGCTGGCAAACGGAATTCGTTGCTCGACGCCCTTGAGCAAGCGACCCAGTGCCTTGGCACTGAACAGGCTCGGCGTACCGCCACCGAAGAAGATCGAGCTCAGCTCGCGGCCATAGACCGCATGCAGGTCTTGATCGAGGTCGGCCAGCAGGGCGTCGACATATTCTTCTTCCGGCAGCACGGGGCTGGCGGTGTGGGAGTTGAAGTCGCAATAAGGGCATTTGCGTACACACCACGGGATGTGGATGTACAGCGCCAGGGGCGGCAGCACAGGCAGGGCCGCTCGAGGCGATTGGGCGGCGCCGCCGAAGATCAGCGGCGACGCGGACGAGTCATGGATCATTTCAGGCCCAGACGCTGGCGCAGCAGATCCATTGCACGGGCGCGGTGACTGATCTGGTTCTTGTCGCTGGGCTTAAGCTCGGCGCTGGAGCATTCACGCTCCGGGACCCAGAACAGCGGGTCATAGCCAAAACCGTGTTCGCCGCTGGCCTGGGTCAGGATGCGCCCATGCCACAGGCCTTCGCAGAGAATCGGCAACGGATCGTCGGCATGACGCACCAGCGCCAGCACACAGACGAACTGCGCGCCGCGCTCGGCTTGCGGCACGTCTTTCAAGACGTCGAGCAGTTTGGCGTTGTTCGCCGCATCGCCTTTACCGTCGGCGTAACGGGCCGAATAAATGCCCGGCGCACCGCCGAGGAAATCCACCGCCAGCCCCGAATCATCGGCCAAGGCCGGCAGACCGGAAATGCGCGAGGCATTGCGGGCCTTGAGAATGGCGTTCTCGACGAACGACAGGCCGGTTTCTTCAGGCTCGACGCTGCTGAACTCGCCGATCGAGCGCAAGTGCACCGATTCGCCGAGCATGGCCTGGAGTTCCTTGAGTTTGCCGGCGTTGTGGCTGGCCAGTACGAGTTGGGTGAAATTCATCATTGGCCGGGGAAAAGCTCTTGTTGGAAACTGATGGTGTTGGTTTTGTCGCCGGTCTGCACCTTGATGTCAAAGGTGCGGATTTCCTGCTGATCCACCGGGAACTGGGCGATGTAGTACACCGCGCCTGTTTCAGTGATCTGTTTGAACTTCAGCGGGATGCTTTGGCTGGTCAGGTCTTTGACCGTGCCGCTGACCTGAGCCGTCTGTGGTTTACCTTCCTTGAGTACCGAGACATTGATCACGCCCTGATTCTTGCTGCGGGTCAGCTCGGCCGCTTTGGCGATATCCGGTGTCAGGAAGGTGGAATTGAAGGTGTTGTAATGCACCGTCACATCGCCAAAGGTTTCCTTGCGCTCGCCCTTGATGACATCGGCGGCCATGGCGGTGACGCTCAGGCAGGCAGTAAGTAAAAACAGCGCTAGACGACCCATGATCGTTCTCCTCGAAATGTCGTGATTCAGACCGCGACCTTGTGGTCCTGCAGCCCGGGGCTGCTGACTCGGTAAATACCGATTTCACCTAACAGATTAGGCCATAGCTTACTGGCCCACCCGTGCCGATGCTGTTGATCCACGGCAAGCCGATCAATGACCTTGGCTTCACGTTCGCGACAAAGCGCTTCAAAGTCTTCGAAAGTGCAGAAGTGGATGTTCGGCGTGTTGTACCAGGTATATGGCAGAAAATCCGAAACCGGCATCCGGCCCTTGCTCGCCAGGTACCAGCGGCAGCGCCAGTGACCGAAATTGGGGAAGGTGATGATGCACTGGCGACCGACGCGCAGCATTTCGTCGAGGATCCTGTCCGGGTAATGCACGGCTTGCAGGGCCTGGGTCATGACCACGATGTCGAAGCTGTTGCTGGCGAAGTTGCCCAGACCCTTGTCCAGATCTTGCTCGATGACGTTGATACCCTTGGCCACGCACTCGGCAATGTTATCCGGGTCGTTTTCCAGGCCATAGCCGGTGACCTGTTTGTGGTCGCGCAGCCAGGTCAGCAACTCGCCGTCACCGCAGCCGAGGTCGAGCACGCGGCTGCCGGCGGGGATCCATTCCTGGATGATTTCCAGATCGGCTCTCATGTCTTCCTCAAAGCGCTATACGGTTCATGTAATTGCTGAAGGCCTGCAAATAACGCGGGATCGGAATCAGGAAGGCATCGTGGCCTTGCGGAGCGTCGATCTCCAGGTAGCAGACGTCTTTCCTGGCCGCCATCAGCGCGTCCACCAGTTCCCGCGAGCGGGCAGGGGAGAAGCGCCAGTCGGTGGTGAAGGACATCACGCAGAACCTGGCCTGGGCATTGGCGAAGGTTTTCGCCAGGTCATCGTCGAAGTTTGCCGCCGGGTCGAAGTAGTCCAGTGCCTTGGTCATCAGCAGGTAGGTGTTGGCGTCGAAACGTCCGGAAAACTCTTCGCCCTGATACCGCAGGTAACTTTCGACCTGGAACTCGACGCTGTGGAAGTCGTAGTTGAGCTTTTCGCTCTTCAGGCCGCGACCGAATTTCTCGCCCATGGAGTCGTCGGACAGATACGTGATGTGCCCGACCATCCGCGCCAGCATCAAGCCGCGCTTGGGGATCACACCCGCTTCCTGGAACGAGCCGCCGTGGAACTCCGGGTCGGTGAGGATCGCCTGACGTGCGACTTCGTTGAACGCAATGTTCTGCGCCGACAGTTTTGGTGCCGAGGCGATCGCCAGGCAGTGCCGCACGCGGTCCGGGTAAGTGATGGTCCACTGCAAGGCCTGCATGCCGCCGAGGCTGCCGCCGATCACCGCCGCCCATTGGCGGATGCCGAGCAGGTCGGCGAGACGTGCCTGGCTGTGGACCCAGTCTTCCACGGTCAGTACCGGGAAATCGGCGCCGAATGGCTTGCCGGTTTCCGGATTGACACTGCTGGGGCCGGTGGAGCCATTGCACCCGCCGAGATTATTCAGGCTGACCACGAAGAACTTGTTGGTGTCGATCGGCTTGCCGGGGCCGATGCAGCTGTCCCACCAACCCGGTTTGCGGTCGTCGGGGCTGTGGAAGCCGGCGGCGTGATGGTGACCGGACAAGGCGTGGCAGATCAGCACGGCGTTGCTCGCCGTAGCGTTCAGCGTGCCGTAGGTTTCGTAGATCAGGTCATAAGCGGGCAGCGAACGTCCGCAGGCCAAGGCCAGGGGTTCACTGAAGTGCGCCACTTGCGGCGTCACCAGACCAACAGAATCGGGGGGGAAGGCAGCTGGCATCGACCCTGCTCTCATTGAAATGAGGCGTAAGTCTAAAGACCGCTGACCCTAGCAGCAAGCTAACTTCCCCACCGTTAACGATCGTTCCCACGCTCTGCGTGGGAATGCCTCGCTGGACGCTCTGCGTCCGCTTCGGCTGGGACGCGGAGCGTCCCGGGCTGCATTCCCACGCGGAGCGTGGGAATGATCAGGGGAGGGTGAGATCCGGCAAATCCGGCAGTTTCTTCGGCGAACAGATCCGCACCCGTTTCTGCCGGTTCAGCTCTCCGCTGATCAAACTCACCTGACTCTTGGAAACCCCGAACGCCTTGGCCAGAAACGCCATCAGGTACGCATTGGCCTTGCCTTCAACCGGCGGTGCGGTCAGGCGGATCTTCAGGCGATCGCCATGCAGCCCGCAGAAATCATCGCTGCGGGCCGCCGGTTGCAGGTGACATTCCAGAATCAGGTCATCACCGTCCCAGCGAAAGTAGCTCATCAGATCAGGCCGAGCAGCCCCTGCGGCATGAGGGCATAGTACGCAAGTCGCGGGATCAGCCAGCTTTGCAGCAACTGGATCGCGATAAACGCGAAGATCGGCGAGATGTCGAGGCCGCCCAGGTTCGGAATGATACGGCGGAACGGCGCGAGTACTGGTTCAGTAATCTGCGCGACCAGCTCTGCGCCCGGGTTGTGGCTGCCGGGAGCGACCCAGGACAGGATCACACTGATGATCATCGCGTAGAACAGAACACTCAGAAACAGCGAGAAGATTGCGATCAGTGCCCAAGGCACCAAAAGCAGCAAATCGACCTCGAAGCCCTTGAGCAGCAGGATGACTGCTATCAGCACCATCTGCACGATCAGCGCCAGTACCAGTGACGACATGTCCAGCCCGAACATACTCGGGATGACCCGGCGCAGGGGCTTGAGCAGCGGTTGAGTGGCTTTCACGATGAACTGGCAGAGCGGGTTGTAAAAATTCGCCCGAACCAATTGCAGGATGAAGCGCAGCAGCACGATCAGCAGGTACAGGCTGCCCAAGGTTTTGATGATGAAAATGGCAGCGTCATTGAGTCCGAGCATCATTGATTCCTTGTAAGAGCTGATTAGCGACCGAGTTGCTCAGCCATCTCGGCCGAGCGGTGCGCAGCGGCGCCGAGTGCTTTTTCTACCAGGGCTTCGAAGCCGCCGGCCTGGAACGACTTGATCGCCGCTTCGGTGGTGCCCGCAGGTGACGTCACGCGACGACGCAGTTCAGCCGCGTCGACATCGCTTGCGACCGCCATGTGTGCAGCACCCAAAGCGGTTTGCACGGTCAGTTGCGCGGCGATGTCCGCTGGCAGGCCGAGCTTCACGCCCGCGGCGGTCATGGCTTCGATCAGCAGGAAGAAATACGCAGGGCCTGAGCCGGAAACGGCGGTGACCGCGTCCAGTTGCTGTTCTTCGTTCAGCCACAGGGCAATGCCAACCGCCGACAGCAATTCTTCAGCTTGCTGGCGTTGCCCGGCGCTCACTTCGTTGGTGGCGTACAGCCCGCTCACGCCCTGACGCAGCAGCGCCGGGGTGTTGGGCATGCAGCGCACGATCGGCTGGGCGCCAAGCCAGTTGTTCATGCTGGCGCAGGTGATGCCGGCCGCAATCGAGACCACCAGTTGATTCGGCGCAAGGCTTGGGCGAATGGCTTCGCACACGGCTTTCATCGCCTGGGGTTTGACCGCCAGCACGATCACGTCCACGCCCTGAATGGCTTCGGCGTTGTCAGCAAACACTTCGATGCCGTGTTCGGCACTCACGCGGGCACGGGTTTGTTCACCCGGATCACTGGCGCGGATCTGCGCGGCGTCCAGACCTTTGGCGCGCAGGCCGCCGATCAGGCTGGCGGCCATGTTGCCGGCTCCGATAAAGGCAATACGAGTCTTGCTCATGTCAGGTCCTTATAAAGAGAGGTGTCAGCCATTGTTTCAAGACTGGCCGTAGTCGCGGGCACCAAACAGGGCCGTTCCGATACGGACCCAAGTGGCGCCCATGGCAATGGCCGACTCGAGGTCGTGGCTCATGCCCATGGAAAGTGTGTCGAGTGGCAGGTTCAGGCTGGCTTGCAGGCTCTGTACGGCAGCAAAAGCCGCGTCCTGGGCGGCGCGATCTTCAGTCGGCTCGGGAATCGCCATCAGCCCGCGTAATTTCAAGCGCGGCAGCGCGCTGATGGCATTGGCCAGGGCGGGCAGGTCGGCCGGGGTACAGCCGGACTTGCTGGCTTCACCACTGACGTTGACCTGGATGCAGATGTTCAATGGAGGCAAATCGGCAGGGCGTTGTTCGGACAGGCGTTGTGCGATTTTCAAGCGATCCACGGAATGCACCCAGTCGAAATGCTCGGCGATAGCGCGAGTCTTGTTCGATTGAATGGGGCCGATGAAGTGCCAGATCAAGGGCAGGTCGGCCAATTCGAGCTGTTTGCCCAAGGCTTCCTGCAGGTAGTTTTCGCCAAAGTCGCGGATCCCGGCGGCGTAGGCTTCACGCAGTGCTTCGGCGGGTTTGGTCTTGCTCACGGCTAGCAGCTGGATGCTGTGCTCGTTGCGCCCGGCGGCGAGGGCGGCAGCACGGATGCGTGAACTAACCTGAGCGATGTTGTCTGCTATCGTGGACATCAAGAGGCGCCAGCGGTCTGAAGGTTCGCGGCATTCTACTGGAATTGAGGAGCGCTATGGATATCACTGAGCTGCTGGCTTTCAGCGCCAAACAAGGCGCGTCTGACCTGCACCTGTCCGCCGGCCTGCCACCGATGATCCGTGTCGACGGCGATGTACGACGCATCAACCTGCCGGCTCTGGATCACAAGGAAGTGCATGAGCTGATCTACGACATCATGAACGACCTCCAGCGGGTGGACTTCGAGAAGCATCTTGAAACCGACTTTTCCTTCGAAGTGCCCGGCGTGGCGCGTTTTCGGGTCAATGCCTTCAACCAGAATCGGGGTGCGGGCGCGGTATTCCGGACCATTCCGTCCAAGGTGCTGAGCATGGACGATCTGGGGATGGGGGAAGTGTTTCGCAAGATTACCGAAGCCCCCCGGGGCCTGGTGCTGGTGACCGGCCCGACCGGTTCGGGCAAGTCCACCACATTGGCGGCGATGATCGATTACCTGAACAACCATCGCCATCACCACATCCTCACCATCGAAGACCCGATCGAGTTCGTCCACGAATCGCGCAAATGCCTGATCAATCAGCGCGAAGTCCATCGTGATACCCGCAGCTTCGCCACGGCGCTGCGCTCGGCCCTGCGCGAAGACCCGGACGTGATTCTGGTGGGGGAGATGCGTGATCTGGAGACTATTCGGCTGGCATTGACTGCCGCCGAGACCGGTCACCTGGTATTCGGCACGCTGCACACCACGTCGGCGGCGAAAACCATCGACCGGGTGGTGGACGTGTTTCCGGGCGACGAAAAATCGATGGTGCGCTCGATGCTTTCCGAGTCATTGCTGGCGGTGGTTTCGCAGACATTGATCAAGAAAATCGGCGGCGGGCGAGTTGCCGCCCACGAAATCATGCTTGGCACTTCGGCGATCCGTAACCTGATCCGCGAAGACAAGGTGGCGCAGATGTATTCGTCGATTCAGACCGGAGGGTCGCTGGGGATGCAGACGCTGGATATGTGCCTGAAGGAGTTGGTGACCAAGGGCGTGATCAGTCGCGAGCATGCGCGGGAGAAGGCGCGGTCGCCGGATAACTTCTGACGGGAAGTTGATCGTTCCCACGCTCTGCGTGGGAATGCCTCAATGGACGCTCCGCGTCCGCTTTGGCAGGGGGGACGCGGAGCGTCCCGGGCTGCGTTCCCACGCAGAGCGTGGGAACGATCAGTGTCGGATCAGCGCTGAACAACCCGCAATTCGTTCTGTTCTTTCGGCAGAACCCGCTTGGCAACCACGTAGTGGCTTTCCCAATACGGTTTCTTCAGGGTGTCGATGCTGACCGACTTGCCACGGCGGGGTGCGTGGATGAAGCGGTCGTTGCCCAGGTAGATGGCAACATGATTGACCCGGCGGCTCTTGATGTTGAAGAAAATCAGGTCGCCTGGCTTCAGATCGTTGCGATCGACCTTCTCGCCATGGCCGCTGGCCATGGCGTTGGAGGTACGAGGCAGGTCAAACGTAGCGTCGTTGAACGCGTATTTCACCAGACCGCTGCAATCGAACCCTTTACTTGGGCTGCTGCCGCCCCAACGATAAGGCGTACCGAGCACGTTTACCGCGCGGCTCAACACGTTGCTGCTTTCCTTGCTGGCCATTGGCGGTACCAGCGTGCGGTTAGCGCTGCTCAGTTGGGTGGAGCGTTTTACTGTCTGTTTGTTGTTTTTGCTTGAAGGAGCAGAAACATGGGATTTGGGGGTGTAACCATTAACGTTGGGAAGACGTTGCTCACGATTGGTGGCGTGGGCGGCCAGGGGCAATAATAGGCAAATGGTTAGCCATGTCTTGAAAAATGGACGCATTAGGCAAGGCTCATATGGGTGAACGCGCAACTTTATAACAGCTTTTTTGGCCCTTCCGAGGCCGTTGGTCGATTCAGGCGGCGGGCCACGGAACTAAAAAAGCGGCAAAATTGACGCAGTTGTCGGACAAAAGTCAGGTATTACAAGGCTTTGGCAGGAATGAAGTTAGCATTTGCCGTATGTCGGCCGCCTGTAAAAAAGTCACAAAGAATTCAAGAATATTTCTCTATCGTGTGAGTCGAGGTCATCCATGAACACCTATCAACACCCCGTTTCAGAGCAAGACACACACAGCAAAGTGATTGGTTACCTGTTGTGGATTTTCGGTTTTACCGGGGCTCACCGCTTCTATTACGGCAAGCCGGTGACCGGGACCATCTGGTTTTTTACCTTCGGTTTGCTGGGTATCGGCTGGTTGATCGACCTGTTTCTGATCCCCTCCATGGACCGTGAAGCGGACCTGCGCTTTACCGCTGGCCCCATCGAATACAACGTTGCGTGGATTCTGCTGACGTTTCTGGGGGTATTCGGTGTGCACCGGATGTATCAGGGGAAATGGATCAGCGGGTTGCTGTATCTGGTGACAGGCGGGGTGTTCTTTCTGGGGGTGTTGTATGACTTCTGGACGTTGAATGACCAAGTGTCGATTCGCAACGCGCAGAACAGAGGCGCCTTCCAGTAAGTTGTGGCGAGGGAGCTTGCTCCCGCTGGGTCGCGAAGCGACCCCAAAACAGGTCTGCTGCGCAGCCCAGCGGGAGCAAGCTCCCTCGCCACAGGTGTTAAGCCTGGTGACTGATCCGTCCATCCACCAGGGTGTAACGCACCACACCCGGCAAGCTATGGCCAATGAACGGGCAGTTTTCACCCTTGGATAGCCAGGTTTCACCGGCCACGGTCGAGGCCGCAGGGTCGAACAGCACGATATCTGCCGGCCCTCCCACCGCCAATTTGCCCGCTGGTAAACGCAACGCGTCGGCAGGGCCGGCGCTCAAGCGTGCGAGCAGCGTCGGCAAGTCGAGCAACCCGTCTTCCACCAGGGTCATTGCCAGCGGCAGCAGCAGCTCAACACTGCTGATGCCCGGTTCGGTGGCACCAAACGGCGCCAGTTTGGCATCGCGTTCATGGGGTTGGTGATGGCTGGAAATGGCCGAGACCACCCCCGACTTCACCGCTGCCCGCAAGCCGTCGCGGTCGGCGCGGGTGCGCAGCGGCGGCTGGACGTGATAGAGGCTGCTGAAGTCGATCAGCGCTTCGTCGGTGAGGATCAGCTGATACAACGCCACGTCCGCCGTGACTTTCAGGCCGCGGGCCTGGGCCTGAGCGATCAGCGCCACACCGCGGGCGCTGGTGAGCTGGCTGAAGTGCGCACGCACGCCGCTTTGCTCGACCAGCAGCAGGTCCCGGGCCAGGGCTACGGTTTCAGCGGTTTCCGGAATGCCCGGTAAACCGAGGAAACTCGCAGTCGGGCCTTCGTGAGCCAGGCCACCTTCGGCCAGATCATGGTCCTGCGAGTTGAAAATTACCGTCAGGTCGAACGTCGCTGCGTATTCCAGCGCCCGACACAGGGTGCGGGTGTTGCGAAAGCTCTCCAGACCGTTGCCGAAGGCCACACAGCCGGCATCGCGCAAGGCGACCAGTTCGGCCAGCTGTTCGCCATCCAGGCCTTTGCTCAGGGCGCCGATCGGGAAGACTTTGGTGTTGCCGGCTTCGCGGGCGCGGTCGAGGATCAGTTCGGCCACGGCGGAGGTGTCCAGCACCGGTTTGGTTTTCGGTGGGCAGCACAGGCTGGTCACGCCACCGGCCGCTGCTGCGCGGGTTTCGCTGGCGATCGAGCCTTTGCGGCTGTAACCCGGCTCGCGCAGGGCGACGTTCAGGTCAACCAGGCCCGGGGCCGCCACCAGGCCCTTGGCGTCGATGGTGTCTACTGCAACGAAACCCGCTGGAGCGGCGCCAAGGGCGACGATCTTGCAGGCTTCAACGTGGATATCAGTCACTTGATCCAGGCCGCTGGCCGGATCGATAACGCGTGCGCCGAGAATGCTGAGCTTCACTGGGCGTTCTCCTGCTCGAATTGGCGCTGGGCTGTTTGCCCGCTCATGGCCATGGACAGCACAGCCATACGAATCGCGATGCCGTAGGTCACCTGGTTGAGGATCACCGAGTGCGGACCGTCGGCCACCGCCGACTCAATTTCCACCCCACGGTTGATCGGCCCCGGGTGCATGACGATGCAATCCGGTTTGGCCCCGGCCAGGCGCGCGGTGGTCAGGCCGAACAGGCGGTAGAACTCGCCTTCGCTCGGCAGCAGGCCGCCGGTCATGCGTTCACGCTGCAGGCGCAGCATGATCACTACGTCGACGTCTTTCAGGCCTTCGGTCATGTCGGTGTAGACCTTCACACCGTACTGCTCGATGCCGATCGGCAGCAGGGTTTTCGGCGCGATCACGCGGATGTCCGGGCAACCAAGGGTTTTCAGGGCCAGCATGTTCGAGCGCGCTACCCGCGAGTGCAGGATGTCGCCGACGATGGCCACTGAAAGGTTTTCGAAGCCGCCCTTGTGCCGACGGATAGTGAGCATGTCGAGCATGCCCTGGGTCGGGTGGGCGTGACGGCCGTCGCCGCCGTTGATGATCGCCACTTGCGGGCAAACATGCTCGGCGATGAAGTGCGCCGCGCCGGAATCACCGTGACGCACGACGAACATGTCGGCGGCCATGGCTTCCAGGTTGCGCAGGGTGTCGAGCAGGGTTTCGCCCTTGCTCGCCGACGACGTGGACACGTTCAGGGTGATCACGTCAGCCGACAGCCGCTGAGCCGCCAGTTCGAAAGTGGTGCGGGTGCGGGTGGAGTTCTCGAAGAACACGTTGCACACGGTCTTGCCGCGCAGCAACGGGACTTTTTTCACCGCCCGGGCGCCAACCTCGAGGAACGAGTCAGCGGTGTCGAGGATTTCCGTCAGCAGCTCGCGGCGCAAACCGTCGAGCGAGAGGAAGTGGCGCAGCTGGCCCTGATCATTGAGCTGCAGCGGGCGCTTGGTTTCTAGAGGCGTCATCGCGAGGGGGACTCTCAATAGGGCGAAATTAAAGGGCGAGGTCTTGAAGTTCGAGCTTGAGTTCCGGGCCGGACAGTTTCACTCGTTCGTGGGCCGCCAACGACAGCGTCGCGCCAACCACGTTCGGGCGGATCGGCAGTTCACCGGCGTCCAGGTCCAGCAGGCATACCAGCGTCACACTGGCCGGGCGGCCATAGTCGAAGAGTTCGTTCATCGCGGCGCGGATGGTCCGACCGCTCATCAGCACGTCATCGATCAGCACCAGGTGCTGGCCTTCGATCTCGAACGGCAGCGCCGATGGGCGTACTTGTGGGTGCAGGCCGTTCTGGCTGAAGTCGTCGCGGTAGAACGAAACATCCAGGGTGCCCAAGGGCGAATCGCTGCCCAGTTCATCGAGCAACGCCTGCGCGACCCAGACGCCACCGGTCCGAATGCCGATGTAACGCGGTTCGCTGATGCCCCGTTTGGCCAGATAGGTGTCAAGACGGATCGCCATCTGGCTGATCAGTTCGGCGGGATTGGGCAGGCTCATGGTTTGCTCCTTCTTTGTCCCGAGCCGGATGCCGCTTGAGTGGTGGCTCGGGTTGTAGCTAAGGGAGACGCCGCAGCGGCTCTTCAGAATTAGGTGCGGTCAGGATTCGAACAGCGCGGTGTTTTCGTCGAGCCAGCCTTGCAGCAGCAGGGCGGCGGCGATGGCATCGACCGGGTTGTCGCGGTAACTGCCTTTCTGGCCGCCACGGACCAGGCGTTCGCCCTTGGCCTCGAAGGTGGTCAGGCGCTCGTCGTGAGTATAAAAGGGCAGGTTGTAGCGGCCGTTCAGGCGGCGGGCGAACTTCTCGGCCCGCAGGCACATGTCGCTCGGCGTGCCATCCATGTTCAGCGGCAGGCCGACCACCACGGCGTCGGGTTTCCACTCTTTAATCAGGGCTTCGACCTGATTCCAGTCAGGAATGCCGTTTTGTGCCTTCAAGGTGCACAGCTCGCGGGCCTGACCGGTAATCACCTGACCGACCGCAACGCCGATCTGTTTGGTGCCGTAGTCGAAACCCAAAATCAACCGCAGGGCCATCAGGCGTGCCCCGCCTGGTTGGTGAGCAGGCTGAGATTGACGCCCAGGTGTTTGGCCGCCGCTTCAAGACGTAATTCGCTGCTGGTATTGAACAGGATGTCGGCATTGAACGGGCAGGTCAGCCAGGCGTTGTCGGCCAGTTCGGCTTCCAGTTGCCCGGCTTCCCAACCGGCGTAGCCGAGGGTGATCAGGCTTTTCGCGGGGCCGACGCCGTCGGCGATGGCGAACAGCACGTCCTGGGAAGTCGACAGGGACAGCTCGCCTTCCAGATCAACGGTCGCCTGAAAAGATTTGCCCGATGGATGCAGGACAAAACCGCGATCGGTTTGCACCGGGCCACCCATAAAGATCGGCACGTGCTGGCAGAGCACTGGTGGTTCGATATCGGGGCGCAATTGCTCGAGAATATCGGCCAGGTTCAGGTCCTGCGGGCGGTTGACCACCAGCCCCATGGCACCATTGGCCGTGTGCTCGACGATGTAGGTCAAGGTGTGCGCAAAGTTCGGGTCGGCCATGTGAGGCATGGCGATCAGGAAGTGATGCTTGAGGTAGCTGGGGCTGACGTTCTTCATGAGCGCTAGTGTGGCGTTGGAGGGGCGAACTGACAAGCCGAGGATGCCGCAATTTGGCAGTCGGCACAGACCAAATGTGGGAGCGAGCCTGCTCGCGATGACGGCGGTACGTTCAAAAATTGAGGTGTCAGGCAGACCGCCATCGCGAGCAGGCTCGCTCCCACAGGGATTTTGTGGGGTGTCAGTTGCTGGAGAGCCTGTCCCCACGCGCAAACTTCCACGTCCGAATAATTTCAAGACGATCGATGTCCGACAGATCCCCGGTAAACGGTGCAAACGGCGCCGCGAGCCTTACGATGCGCTGCGCCGCCTGGTCCAGCAGCGGCTGGCCGGAAGACTCCAGCACCAACACTTCATACAGCGAGCCGTCGCGGTTGATCGAGACCATCAGTCGCAAATTGCCGTAAATCTGTTTGCGCCGGGCTTCGTCGGGGTAGTTGAGGTTGCCGATGCGCTCGACCTTCTTGCGCCATTCATCTTTGTACCAGGCACCCTTGTCGCGCATGGTCGATGCGGCGCTCAAGCGATGGATGCGCGGGCGCTTGGCGTAAAGCTGTTGTTCACTGGCCAGTTCCGCTTCCAGGCTGGCGATGTCGCTGGACAGCTGCGCGCTGTCGAAGGTCGGTGCCACGACCTTGGGTTTGGTCTCGGTCTTGATCTCTTCGCGCTTGGTCGCGGTTTTTTTCGGTTTCGGCGCGACGGTCGTCACGGCTGCCTTGGGGGCTGCTTCCGGCACTTGAGGCGTGGCGGTTGGCGGTGGGGTGACTGGCTGCACCTTGTTGTCCTGGAAGGGCGCGACCTCGGTGGTCTTGGGCGTCGCCTTTTTTTCCAGAGTGCCGCTGCCTTCCTGATTTTCCTGGGCGAGAAAGTCAGCTTTTTCCGGCTTCTTTTCGCTTTTGAACGTGGCGAGGGTGATTTCCAGGGTTTTGCTGATTTGCTGGGGTTCGACCATGGAGAACCCGACGCCCAACAGCAAGGCCAGGTGAATCAGCGCCGCGAGAAACAGGGTGAAACCGAGGCGATCAGCCGGGCGCACACCAAGGTGGGCGAGTTCAGGGGGCAGATCGGACGGGAGTGTCATAACAAGAAAACCAACATCGCGTTTTTTACAAGCCGGGGATGATAACGCAATGTTGGTTGTCTCTATCAACGAGCCTTGAGCTTCTGATCGATGGCATCCATCAGAAGGCCACCAATGTCGGTGCCGAACGCGTTATCGATCTCGCGAATGCAGGTCGGGCTGGTGACGTTGATTTCGGTCAGATGCTCACCGATCACGTCGAGACCGACGAACAGCAAGCCCTTCTCACGCAGGGTCGGGCCGACTTGCGCGGCGATCCAGCGATCTTTCTCTGTCAGCGGTCGGGCTTCGCCACGGCCACCGGCGGCGAGGTTGCCACGGGTTTCACCGAGCGCGGGAATCCGGGCCAGGCAGTAATCCACCGGCTCGCCGTCGATCATCAGGATGCGCTTGTCGCCATCAACGATCGCCGGCAGGTAACCCTGGATCATGATTTGCTGACGGCCATGCAAGGTCAGGGTTTCGAGGATCACCGACAGGTTCGGGTGGCCCGCGGTGTGACGGAAGATCGATGAGCCGCCCATGCCGTCCAGCGGCTTGAGGATCACGTCACCGTGATGGTCGGCGAATTCACGTAACACGTCGGGGCGACGGCTGACGATGGTCGGCGGCGTGCACTGCGGGAACAGCGTGGCGAACAGCTTTTCGTTGCAGTCACGCAGGCTTTGCGGCTTGTTGACCACCAGTACGCCGGCATTTTCCGCTTGTTCCAGCAAATACGTGGAATAGACGAATTCCATGTCGAACGGCGGATCCTTGCGCATCAGGATCACGTCCAGGTCACTCAGCAGTGCATCGCTTTCGGCGCCCAGCTCAAACCATTTTTCCGGGTTGGCGAACACCTTCAGCGGACGCATCCGCCCGCGAGCCTCGCCTTCGGCCTGATACAAATCGCGCTGTTCCATATAGAACAGTTCCCAGCCACGCTTTTGCGCGGCCAGCAGCATGGCCAGCGAGCTATCCTTTTTATAGGAGATGCTGGCGATAGGATCCATGACAATCCCGACGCGAACGCTCATGGGGTTTTCCTCGAAATTGGGGTGGAAAGTGTTGTGAAAAAGTGGCGTCAGAGTGGCGCTGAGTGGGTTCCCGGTCAAGGAAAAACCACCGCCAGGGTCGCCCGATAGATTGGATGGGGAGACTGTGCTAAAAAGGCTGCCATGCCGTGTTGGCCCTTAAGTATCAAGGGTTTCGAGCCAGCGATGAGCGGCAAACGGACAATTTGATTCACAAAGGCGACGGTAGAGCCACTATGGAACAGCATTCCAGCGCCTTGAAGGTCATGGTGATCGATGATTCGAAAACGATTCGTCGCACCGCCGAAACGCTGTTGAAAAACGTGGGCTGTGAAGTCATCACCGCAATCGATGGTTTCGATGCCCTGGCCAAGATTGCCGACAATCACCCCGGCATCATCTTTGTCGACATCATGATGCCGCGTCTGGATGGTTATCAGACCTGCGCTTTAATCAAGAACAACAGTGCGTTCAAGTCCACGCCAGTGATTATGCTGTCGTCCAAGGACGGGTTGTTCGACAAGGCCAAGGGGCGGATCGTCGGTTCCGACCAGTTTTTGACCAAGCCTTTCAGCAAGGAAGAACTGCTGAACGCGATTCAGGCCCATGTACCGGGCTTCACCGCCGTTTCGCCGCAGTAGGACACGCACAGTGACGCTCGGCCATGGGGCCCGGTGTCGACAAAAATGGGGAAGACCATGGCACGTATTCTGATCGTCGATGACTCGCCGACCGAAATGTACAAACTGACCGGCATGCTCGAAAAGCACGGTCATGAGGTGTTGAAAGCCGAAAACGGCGCCGACGGCGTGGCCCTGGCTCGTCAGGAAAAACCCGACGCAGTGCTGATGGACATCGTCATGCCCGGCCTCAATGGTTTCCAGGCGACCCGTCAGCTGACCAAAGACCCGGAAACCGGGCACATTCCGGTGATCATCATTACCACCAAGGATCAGGAAACCGACAAAGTCTGGGGCACGCGCCAGGGCGCCAAGGACTACCTGACCAAACCGGTCGACGAAGAGACCCTGATCAAGACCCTGAACAACGTGCTGGCCGGTTGATCGTCCGGTCATGACCGAGTCGCTGACGGCTTTCGAACTGCTGCTGCAGATTGACCAGCGCTGTCGTCTGCTGGCGGCGGACTTGCCGTCCCAGCCGACCCGACAGGACAGCTGGAGCGGCATCGGCTTTCGCTTGGGCGAGCATTGGTACGTCGCGCCCATGCGCGAAGTCAGCGAAGTCCTGCACGAACCGCGCGTTACCCAATTGCCGGGCGTCAAGCCCTGGGTCAAGGGCGTGGCTAACCTGCGCGGGCGCCTGCTGCCGATCATGGATTTGAGTGGTTTCATCGGTCATGAACTGTCGAATCTGCGCAAGCAGCGACGGGTGTTGGTGGTGGAGCACAATGAGGTGTTTGCCGGGTTACTGGTCGATGAAGTGTTTGGCTTGCAGCACTTTGCCCAGGACAGCCTGGAACCGGTAGATACCTTGAGCGGCCCGATTGCACCGTTCATCAAAGGCCGGTTTCAGCGTGAGCAGAATTGGCAGGTATTCAGCCCGTTTGCATTGGCGCAGTCACAGAGCTTCATGAACGTAGCGCTGTAAACCCTGTGGGAGCGAGCCTGCTCGCGATTGAACGATAACGCGGTGCTTCCTGATACATCGCGGCGCCTGAATCGCGAGCAGGCTCGCTCCCACAGGTTCTCGGCAAGCATTACAGGGTGTTGGTTAACAGGCGAGGACCGATGATAAAAGCAAAAACAGGCAAACCAGAAGGGTCGCGCAGTCGGTCGCAGATCATTGCGCTGTTCATCGCGCTGATCGTCTTCATCATGCTGCTGTTCGCCAACTTCGCGTACCTCAACACCCAGGCGAATTACGACAAACAGTACATCGGCCACGCCGGTGAGCTGCGCGTGCTGTCCCAACGCATCGCCAAGAACGCCACCGAAGCCGCCGCCGGCAAGGCCGCGGCGTTCAAGTTGCTCAGCGATGCGCGCAACGACTTCGCCCAGCGTTGGGGCTATCTGAAGAAAGGCGATCCTTCCACCGGCCTGCCGCCGGCACCATCCACCGTGCGCCCGGAAATGCGCGCCGTGCAGCTGGATTGGGAGCGTCTGCTGAAAAACACCGACGCCATCCTCTCCAGCGAACAGACTGTGTTGTCTTTGCATCAAGTCGCCGCAACGCTGGCCGAAACCGTGCCGCAGTTGCAGGTCGAGTATGAGAAGGTCGTCGAAACCCTCCTGCAACGCGGCGCCCCGGCCACTCAAGTGGCGATGGCCCAGCGTCAGTCGCTGCTGGCCGAGCGGATTCTTGGTGCGGTGAATACCGTGCTGTCCGGCGATGAAAATTCGCAGCAGGCGGCCGACGCTTTCGGTCGCGACGCGGCGCGTTTCGGCCTGGTGCTCAACGGCATGCTTCAGGGCAATGCGGCGCTGAAAATCAGCCAGGTCGAAGACCGTGATGCGCGCGCCCGGCTGACCGAGATTTCCGAACTGTTCGAATTCGTATCGGGTTCGGTGGATGAAATCCTCGAAACCTCGCCGGAGCTGCTCAAGGTCCGCGAATCGGCCACCAATATTTTTACCCTGTCGCAAACCCTGCTCGATGAAGCTTCACACCTGGCCAGCCGTTTCGAAAACCTCGCTGGCGGGCGTAACACCGGCACTATCGGGGGTTATGTACTGGGCTTGCTGGCGCTGATGTCGATCATTCTCATCGGCTTGGTGATGGTGCGCGAAACCAACCGTCAACTGCGTGAAACCGCCGAGAAGAACGAGCGCAACCAGAACGCGATCATGCGTTTGCTGGACGAAATCGAAGACCTCGCCGATGGCGACCTGACCGTGACCGCCTCGGTGACCGAAGACTTCACCGGGACCATCGCTGATTCGATCAACTATTCCGTCGACCAATTGCGCGATCTGGTGGCGACCATCAACCTCACCGCCGGCCAGGTCGCCGCCGCCGTGCAGGAAACCCAGGCCACCGCCATGCACTTGGCCCAGGCCTCGGAGCATCAGGCGCAGCAGATTTCCGAAGCCTCCACGGCCATCAACGACATGGCCCAGTCCATCGATCAGGTCTCGGCCAACGCCGCCGAATCCTCTGCGGTGGCCGAACGCTCGGTGGAGATCGCTAACAAGGGCAACGAAGTGGTGCACAACACCATTCATGGCATGGACAATATTCGCGAGCAGATTCAGGACACCGCCAAGCGCATCAAGCGGCTGGGTGAGTCTTCTCAGGAAATCGGCGACATTGTCAGCCTGATCGATGACATTGCCGATCAGACCAACATCCTCGCCCTCAACGCGGCGATTCAGGCGTCCATGGCCGGTGACGCCGGGCGCGGTTTTGCGGTGGTGGCCGACGAAGTACAGCGTCTGGCCGAGCGTTCATCCGCGGCGACCCGGCAGATCGAAACGCTGGTGCGGGCGATTCAGGCCGACACCAACGAAGCGGTGATTTCCATGGAACAGACCACCACCGAAGTGGTGCGCGGCGCGCGTCTGGCGCAGGATGCCGGGGTGGCCCTGGAAGAAATCGAAGGCGTATCGAAGACCCTCGCGGCATTGATCCAGAGTATTTCCAACGCCGCGCAGCAACAGACTTCGTCGGCCGGCCAGATTTCCCTGACGATGAACGTGATCCAGCAGATCACCACGCAGACCTCGTCCGGCTCCACCGCCACCGCCGAGAGCATTGGCAACCTGGCGAAAATGGCCAGCCAGCTGCGGCGTTCGGTGTCCGGTTTCACCTTGCCGGCCAAGTCTGCGGACAACGCTTGAACCGCCTCTGGGCGGATGCATCTTGATTGGAGTGGTTATGGGTGATCGGCACGACTATGTGGCCCTCGAGTGGGTCAAAGGCGAGATTGCCGAAACGCTGAAACAGGCTCATCAGGCGATCGAAACCCTGATCGACGATCCACAGGCGACACACACGCTGAGTGAGTGTCTGGCCTGTGTCCATCAGGTTCACGGTAGCTTGCAGATGGTCGAGTTCTACGGCGCGGCCCTGCTCGCCGAAGAAATCGAGCAGTTGACCAGCGCCCTTCAGCAGAACCGCGTCAGCCATCGCGACGAGGCGATCCACCTGTTACTGCAAGCCCTGGGGCAATTGCCGACTTACCTCGACCGGGTGCAAGGCGCCCGTCGTGATTTACCGCTGGTGGTGTTGCCGCTGCTCAACGACCTGCGCAGCGCCCGTGGCGAAAGCCTGTTATCGGAAACCAGCCTGTTTAGCCCGCAACTGCCGGAGCTGCTACCTCTGGGCCCAGAGGCCTTGGCGCTGCTGGAACCGTCCGACTTGCCGAATGTGCTGCGCAAATTGCGGCAAATGTTGCAGATGTCCCTGGTCGGTTTGTTGCGCGAGCAAGATGACGAAACCCACTTCGGTTATCTGGCCAAGGTGTTTGCGCGCCTCGAAGCGCTGTGCGACAACGCGCCCTTGAGCCCGTTATGGCAAGTCGCTTCAGCACTGGTCGAAGGCATGCGTAATGGCTCGATCGCCAACAGCCCGGCGTTGCGCAGCTTGTTCAAGGATGCCGATAAAGAGCTCAAGCGTCTGCTCGAACAAGGCATGCCCGCAATCAATCAACCGGCACCGCCGGAGCTGCTCAAGAGTTTGTTGTTCTATATTGCCAAGGCCGAACACCCCACCGGGCAGATGCTGACCATGAAAGATCGCTACTCACTTGACGACGCGCTACCCGACGGCGCGATGGTCGATGAAGAACGGGCAAGGCTGGCCGGCCCTGACCGCGACGCCATGCGCTCGGTATTGGCGGCGCTGTGCGAAGAGCTGGTGCGGGTCAAGGAGCGCCTGGACCTGTTCGTGCGCAGCGACCGTCAGCACACCTCGGACCTCGAAAGCCTGCTGGCGCCCCTGCGGCAAATCGCCGACACCCTGGCGGTGCTCGGTTTCGGCCAGCCACGCAAGGTCATCATCGATCAACTGGCAGTGGTGCTGAGCCTTGCTCAGGGCCAGCGTGAACCCAACGACGCGACCCTCATGGATGTCGCCGGGGCCTTGCTCTACGTCGAAGCGACCCTGGCCGGCATGGTCGGTACCGTGGAGCCGGAAAGCCAGGAAGACAGCCGTCTGCCGACCACTGATCTGACGCAGATCCATCAGATCGTGATCAAGGAAGCGCGCATTTGCCTGCAACAGGCCAAGGACATGATCGTCGACTACATCGACGCCGACTGGGACCGCCAGCATTTACAACCCTTGCCGGCGTTGCTGACCCAGGTGCGCGGTGCGTTGGCGATGATTCCGTTGGCCCGCGCGGCGAGCCTGGTCGAGACCTGCAACGGCTTCATCCGCGAACATCTGCTGGTGGACCCGGGCCAGCCCGGCTGGCAGCAACTGGACAGCCTGGCCGACGTCATCACCAGCATCGAGTATTACCTGGAGCGCCTCAGCGACGACCCCGAAGCGCCGGGGGAACACCTGCTCGACGTCGCGGAAAAAGGCCTGGCCTCACTCGGCTTCTTCCCCAGTGAACAGCAGGTGCCGATGCTCAAGGATGTACTCAGCCCCAATGAAGCCCTGGTCATGCAGGACATGCAGGAACTGGACGACCCCGAAACCGTTCAGTCCCTGGCCGATGTGTTGGCCAGCCCGGTGTCGTCCGTCAACCCGCCAGCCCTGACCACGCCCGGTAGCCTGTTGCCGCCGCCCGCCGGTGAAGAGCCGGTGGACGATGAGCTGCGGGACGTCTTCCTCGAAGAGACTGACGAGGTGCTGGAAGTCCTCGAGGAGTATCTGCCGCGCTGGTCGGCCAGCCCCGACAGCACATCGGTCTTGACTGAATTGCGCCGCGCCTTCCACACCCTTAAAGGCAGTGGCCGGATGGTCCGTGCGCTGGTGCTGGGTGAGTTGGCCTGGGCGGTGGAAAACCTGCTCAATCGCGTGCTGGAACACAGCGTTGCACCTTCGCCTGCGGTGCAACAACTGGCGGGCGATGCGCTGAAGCTGTTGCCGGAACTGGTGGCCGAGTTCGCCGCCAATGCCCAGCGCCAACGCAACGATGTCGATCAATTGGCCGCCCGCGCCCATGCCCTCGCCAAGGGTGATAAACCGGTGTCCGATGAAGACGTGCAGGATGTCGCGGCGCTCGATCCACTGTTGCTGGAGATCTTCCGCAACGAAGCCGAAACCCATTTGAGCAGCCTCAACCGCTTCCTCGACCAAGCCGCCGAGCATGTACCGCTTCAGGCCAGCGACGAGTTGCAGCGGGCGTTGCACACGCTCAAGGGCAGCGCCTCGATGGCCGGCGTGCTGCCGATTGCCGAGTTGGCGGCGTCGCTGGATGAATTGGCCCGGGAGTACAAGGCGCACCGGATTGCCCTCGACCTGGACGAAGTCGAGTTGTTGCTGGAAGCCGAAGGGCTATTCCGCCTTGGGCTGCGACAACTCAAGAGCGATCCGCTGGCTGAAATCCCCGACGCCCGCTCGCTGATCGAGCGAACCCAGGTATTGCTGGCCGAGCGTCTGCAAAGCCTGTTGAGCACGCCCAATACCAAGCTGCGGATCAAGCGCGATCCGCAACTGATCAACAACTTCCTTGCCCAGGGCATGGACATCCTGCTGGACGCCGAAAGCCTGTTACTGCGCTGGCAGCAGCATCCCGGCGAGCGGCAGGAACTCAGCGCGCTGCTCGACGAACTGACCACCCTCGGCGAAGGCGCGCACCTGGCCGATCTGCATCCGGTGGATGAACTCTGCGAAGCTTTGCTCGACCTGTATGGCGCTGTGGAAGAAAGCAGCCTGGCGGTCAGCGACAGGTTTTTTCATGAGGCACAAAGTGCCCATGAAGCGCTGATCAACATGCTCGACGAACTGGCCGCCGGCCAGGAAGTCAC
Source organism: Pseudomonas sp. TE12508 (assembly GCF_056279485.1). NCBI lineage: Bacteria > Pseudomonadati > Pseudomonadota > Gammaproteobacteria > Pseudomonadales > Pseudomonadaceae > Pseudomonas > Pseudomonas sp. TE12508. Next base: position 142,275 of record NZ_JBWCCN010000004.1, read on the forward strand.
TGCGCAACCGCAGCGGGTGCGTGCCTTGCGCGGCTTGCTCGATGAGAGTCTCGATCCATCCTCCATGGGCCTGATCCGCAGTGACGGCAGCCGCACCCTGAGCATCCGCGAACTGGGCAGCGCCACCGCCGAGCTGGAGCAGAGCGCGACGCAGGTGGAGCTGGACGACGAAATCGTTTCGATCTTCCTTGAAGAGGCGGTGGATATCCTCGAGAGCGCGGGCCAGGCTTTGCAGCGCTGGCTGAGTGACCCGGACAACGCCGCGCCGCTGTTGTCCTTGCAGCGCGATTTGCACACCCTCAAGGGCGGTGCGCGGATGGCCGAGGTCGAGCCGGTCGGCGATCTGGCCCATGAACTGGAAAACCTTTACGAAGGCCTGGTGGACCGCCGTTACAGCCACAGCGAAGTATTGGCGCAATTGCTGCAACAGAGCCATGACCGACTGGCCCTGTTCCTTGATCAGTTGCAGCACAACCGTCCGTTGGGTGATCCGGGTGAGTTGATCACGGCCATTCGTGAGTTTCGCCAGGGCAATGCCGGCAGCGCCGAGGTGGTCGAGCCAGCGGTCAGCAATGACTCGGCGGGTCATGATTCCGAGCTTCTGGAGATCTTCCTCGAGGAAGGTTTCGACATCATTGAAAACTCCGGTGCGGCGCTGTTGCGCTGGCAGGCCGAGCCGTCGAATCGCCAGGAAATGGAAACCCTGCTGCGCGACTTGCACACCCTCAAGGGTGGCGCGCGGATGGTGGAGATTGTGCCGATTGGCGACCTGGCCCATGAACTGGAATTTCTCTACGAAGGCTTGTCGGCTGGCGTGCTGCAACCCACCGCCGAGCTATTCTCGCTGTTGCAACGCAGCCATGACCGACTGGCGCAGATGCTCGACGCCACCCGTGCCGGTCAGCCATTGCCGCCGGCCGATCGGCTGATCGATGCGATCAAGAATTTCAGCCATCCGGCAGTGCCCGAAACATCGGCACCCGTGACGCTGCCCGTAGCGCCCAAAGCCGAGCCAACCGCGCTGCAACCGGAAGGCACCGACACGGTCAAGGTCTCGGCGGAATTGCTCGATGACCTGGTCAATCTGGCCGGGGAAACTTCAATCTTCCGTGGCCGCATCGAACAACAGGTCAACGATGCACGGGTGGCCCTGAGCGAGATGGAAACCACCATCGAGCGCATGCGCGACCAGTTGCGCCGCCTCGATACCGAAACCCAGGGGCGGATCCTCAGCCGTCAGCAAGTCGATGCCGAACGCCTGGGGTACGAAGAATTCGACCCATTGGAGATGGACCGTCACTCGCAGCTGCAACAGTTGTCGAGGGCGCTGTTCGAGTCTGCCTCCGACCTGCTTGACCTCAAGGAAACCCTCGAGCGGCGCAATCACGACGCGGAAAACCTGCTGCAACAGCAGGGCCGCATCAACACCGAATTGCAGGAAGGCCTGATGCGTACGCGCATGGTGCCGTTCGAGCGAATGCTGCCGCGTTTGAAACGCATCGTTCGGCAGGTCGCCAGCGAACTGGGCAAGGACGTGGACTTCGTCGTCGGCAACGCCGAAGGCGAGATGGACCGCAACGTCCTCGAACGCATGGCCGCGCCGCTGGAACACATGCTGCGCAATGCCGTCGACCATGGGCTGGAATCTGCCGAGGTGCGTATCGCGGCGGGTAAACCGGCTCAGGGCAAGATCACCCTGGACTTGTCGCGAGAGGGTGGCGACATCATTTTCGACATCCGCGACGACGGTGCCGGCGTGCCTTTGGACGCCGTGCGGCGCAAGGCGATCAAGCGCGGCTTGCTCGACCCGGACAGCGACATCAGCGATCGCGACGTGCTGCAATTCATCCTGCAACCGGGGTTCTCCACCGCCGAGAAAATCACTCAGATCTCCGGGCGTGGCGTCGGCATGGATGTGGTTCACGAAGAAGTCCGGCAGCTCGGCGGTAGTATGACCATCGACTCTGTGCCAGGGCAGGGCGTGCATTTCCGGATTCGCCTGCCGTTCACCGTGTCGGTCAACCGTGCGCTGATGGTGCAGTGCGGGGAGGATCAATACGCGATCCCGCTGAACACCATCGACGGCATCGTGCGTGTATTGCCCAACGAACTCGAAGGGCATTACCGGCTCGATCCGCCGACCTACGAATACGCCGGGCAACGTTACGAGTTGTGCTATCTCGGTGAACTGCTGAAAACCAGCACCCGCCCCAAACTGCTGGGCCAGAGCCTGCCGTTGCCGGTGTTGCTGGTGCAATGCAACGAGCGGCACGTTGCGGTGCAGGTGGATGCCATGGCCGGCACCCGGGAAATCGTGGTCAAAAGCCTTGGCCCGCAGTTCGCCGCGGTGCAGGGTTTGTCCGGGGCGACGATTCTCGGTGATGGCCGTGTGGTACTGATTCTCGACTTGCTGGCGCCGATCCGCGCCATGCAGGCACAGGTGCCGAAGCGGCCTGTGACTCAAGACGTAGAGCCCGAGCCGCAACGGCCGTTGCTGGTGCTGGTGGTCGACGATTCGGTCACCGTGCGCAAGGTCACCAGCCGTTTGCTGGAACGCCACGGCATGAACGTGCTAATCGCCAAGGACGGTGTCGACGCGATGTTGCTGCTCGAAGAACACATGCCCGACCTGATGCTGCTGGACATCGAAATGCCGCGCATGGACGGCTTCGAAGTGGCGACCCAGGTGCGCGCCGACGAACGCTTGCGGCATCTGCCGATCATCATGATCACCTCCCGCACCGGCCAGAAACACCGCGACCGCGCCATGGCCATCGGCGTCAACGACTACCTCGGCAAGCCATACCAGGAATCGGTGCTGCTCGACAGCATCGCATTGTGGAGCAAAACCCATGCATGAGCTGCGCTTCAACAAGCGCTCCAGCAACCTCACCGGCCTGCTGCTGCCCCTGGCTGATCGCAACCTGATCCTGCCCAACGTCGCTGTCGCTGAACTCATCGATTACCAACCCGGCGCCTTCGACCTCGATACACCTCCGTGGTATCTGGGGTTGGTGAAGTGGCGGGATCGGCAGATTCCGTTGCTTAGTTTTGAGTCGGCGTGTGGCAACAAAGTGGTGATCGGTGAGCGAGCACGGATCGTTATCCTCAACGCCCTCGGCGGGCGACCGGAGCTGAAGTTCATTGCGCTGCTGGTGCAGGGGATTCCGCGGTCTTACAAACTGGATAGCCAGTTGAGCTATGTGGATGTGCCGTTGTGTTCGCTGGAACAGGCGGCGGTGCAGGTGGGGGAGCAAGTGGCCAAGGTGCCGGATTTGTTGGCGTTGGAAGAGTTGCTTGTTACAGCAGGGTTAGCCCATTGATCGTTCCCACGCTCCGCGTGGGAACGCCTCAACGGACGCTCCGCGTTCGGCTTTTTGGGACGCAGAGCGTCCCGGGCTGCATTCCCACGCAGAGCGTGGGAACGATCAGGTTTCTGCGTTAAACCCCAGCCCGAGCCTTCATCTGCAACGACTCATGATGATCCAGCACTCGCTCCACCAACAACTGCACGCCATCGGCCAAACGGCTGAGCGCCAAGGCTACAGAGCGGCGTGAGCCTTCCACATCGTCCGCCAGATCGGCAGCAATGGCGCTGATGGACAGCAGGTCTTCGGAGGCATTGGCCAGAAGGGCTTCGGTGTCGATATCGGGGGCGACGGTGAAGAGCTGGGATTTACGGCGTTTGGCCGGTTTTTCGTGGAGTGGGGGGAAGTAATGGGAAAAGGCGCGGTCAGCGGCTTCCTTCATTTTTTCTGCATCGAGGGATGCTTGGGAATCGGCGTCGGTTTCCGGGGGATTGGGAGTAGCTTTGAACATAGTGAAGCTCCATTTAATGAGTTTCAGCTGCTCCATCGGGTTCCAATCGAAGGGGTGGCAGCTGTACGCGGGCTGGAACCCGGGCAAACGGACAAAACCCGACAGACACTAAGGTCTCCCGCGCACAGCCGCCATAACGGAGTGCACACATTAAAGGTGCGCAAGCATACGTTATGAAAGGCGCTTTTGCCTCGTTAACACCACGGGGTTCCAATCCCGGTCGCTGCGTTTGCAGCGACCCCCAAACGATAAAGATCAACGCAAAACCGCACCAGTCAGCGGGTTCCGGCATTGCTGTAGGCAGCGACGCCAGACTGCGTAGCCTCACACCATTCCTGAGGACAAACTTTTAAACACAAAACCCCAAGCGGTCGGACCCTGTGGCGAGGGGGCTTGCTCCCGCTGGGTTGCGAAGCAGCCCCAAAACCTGCAACCGGGGTGTATCAGGTACACCGAGAATAATGGTTTACGCTGCGCAAGGTTGAAGATTCCCAAAAAGGGACCTATCGTTCCTTTTTTGGGACTTATCGGTCGTTGCCGTGAAAAACCTGTCATTGAGCGAAGCCTTGTTCACCACCACCCAGCAAAAAGTGCTCGGCCTGCTGTTTGGTAAACCCGACCAAAGCTTTTACGCCAACGAGATCGCCCGCTGGGCTCAAGTGGGTAAAGGCAGCCTCATGCGCGAGCTGGATCGGTTGCAGCGGGCAGGCGTGTTGACCATGACCCGTCAGGGCAACCAGACCCACTATCAAGCCAATCCCGACTGCCCGATCTATGCCGAACTGCTGGGCATCGCCCGCAAAACCTTCGGCATTGCCGAGCCTCTGCGTCAGGCGCTCCAACCCTTTGCCGAACAGATCACTTGGGCATTTGTATACGGCTCTATCGCCAAGGATCAGGCAAACGCATCCAGTGACATTGATCTCATGCTGATCGGCGAGGGCCTGCACTACAGTGAAGTGATGGAGCGGCTCATGCCGATGGAGGAGCTGTTGGGCCGCGTCCTCAACCCGACGCTCTACACCCCCGACGACTGGGCCGCAAAACTGGCGGCTGAAAACAGCTTTGTCGTGCGGGTAGCGCAGCAGGACAAGATCAATCTGATGGGGGGAAACCCTTTGGAGTCCAAGGATGGGCAGCAACGAGAACCTGGAAAACCTGTTACGTAGCGGTGGACTGAAAGCTGAGCCGCCGGATCGCAAGGAATGCGAAGGACTGATGCGTTCGGCTGTGGACCGATTGAAAGACGCGCAAACGTCTTCGCTTTCCTTCGCGAGTCGTTTCGACCTGGCTTACAACGCTGCCCATGCCCTTGCACTGACGGCTCTTCGCTTGTGCGGCTACCGTTCAGACAAGCGATATCTGGTGTTTCAGTGCCTGGTTCATACCGCTGATATTGGCAAAGTACAGGTTCGGCTATTCGCCCTGTGTCATGAGCGACGAAACCTGGCGGAGTACGAAGGCTATATGGATGAAGATCCGGCGTTGTTGGCGCAGCTATTGGAAAGTGCTGAACAGCTCCTGATTCGAGTGCAGGAACAGATGGCGTCCTTCAGTTCATCGCGGACCTGATCGTTCCCACGCTCTGCGTGGGAACGCAGCCCGGGACGCTCCGCGTCCCATTCGAGAGCTGGAACGCGGAGCGTCCCTTGAGGCATTCCTTTGCTGCGCGTGGGAACGATCGGGACGGTGTTCGATCATTACGGTCAGCGTAACGATCCGTCCCTCTACTTGATTGATGCCCCCCGCCCAACACTCCTAAGGTGACCCCCACGACAGCGAACCCGTGGAGTGGTCATGACAACAACAATATCCCCCGACTCGCGATGGACGCGGCGGCGCAGCGAAAAGCAGCGGCGCCTCGAATTGGTGAAGGGGCTTGCCGACGGTGTGGTGCTGCCCACCGACAAGATCATTGCGGCGCTGGAGGCGTTGATTCTGCCCGGCGACCGTGTGGTGCTGGAGGGCAATAACCAGAAGCAGGCGGATTTCCTTTCCCGCTCCCTGGCCAAGGCCGATCCGGGCAAGCTGCATGACCTGCACATGATCATGCCCAGCGTCGGGCGTTCCGAGCACCTGGACCTGTTCGAGCGCGGCATTGCCCGCAAGCTCGACTTCTCTTTTGCCGGCACCCAAAGCCTGCGCATCAGTCAGTTGCTCGAAGACGGCCTGCTGGAAATCGGCGCGATCCACACCTACATCGAGCTCTATGCGCGGCTGGTGGTCGACTTGATCCCCAACGTCGTGCTCTCGGCCGGTTTCATGGCCGACCGTGCCGGCAACATCTACACCGGCCCGAGCACCGAAGACACCCCTGCGTTGATCGAACCGGCCGCTTTCAGCGATGGCATCGTCATCGTCCAGGTCAACCAATTGGTGGACGACGTCAGCGACTTGCCCCGCGTCGACATCCCCGCGTCCTGGGTGGATTTCGTGGTGGTGGCGGACAAACCGTTCTACATCGAACCGCTGTTCACCCGCGACCCACGGCACATCAAGCCGGTACACGTGTTGATGGCGATGATGGCGATCCGCGGGATCTACGAAAAACACAACGTCCAGTCCCTGAACCACGGCATCGGTTTCAACACCGCGGCCATCGAACTGATCCTGCCGACCTACGGCGAATCCCTCGGTTTGAAGGGCAAGATTTGCCGTAACTGGACGCTCAATCCTCACCCAACCCTGATCCCGGCCATCGAAAGCGGCTGGGTCGAAAGCGTGCATTGTTTCGGCACTGAACTGGGCATGGAAAACTACATTGCCGCCCGCCCTGACGTGTTCTTCACCGGCCGCGACGGCTCACTGCGCTCCAACCGGATGTTCTGCCAATTGGCAGGGCAATACGCGGTGGACCTGTTCATCGGCGCAACCCTGCAAGTCGACGGCGACGGTCATTCCTCCACCGTGACGCGCGGTCGCCTGGCCGGTTTCGGGGGGGCACCGAACATGGGCCACGACCCGCGCGGTCGCCGCCATGGCACGCCGGCCTGGCTCGACATGCGTCACGACGATGCGCCCGAAGCGTTGCTGGAACGCGGTAAGAAACTCGTGGTGCAAATGGTCGAGACCTTTCAGGAGGGCGGCAAACCGACCTTCGTCGAAACCCTCGACGCGGTGGAAGTGGCGAAGAAAAGCGGCATGCCACTGGCGCCGATCATGATTTACGGCGACGACGTCACCCACTTGCTGACCGAAGAAGGCATCGCCTATTTGTACAAGGCGCGTTCCCTCGAGGAACGTCAGGCGATGATCGCTGCCGTCGCTGGCGTGACCGCCATCGGCCTGCGCCACAACCCGAAAGACACCGCCCGTATGCGCCGCGAAGGCCTGATCGCTTTGCCCGAAGACCTCGGCATCCGCCGCACCGACGCCACCCGTGAGTTGCTCGCAGCGAAAAGCGTGGCCGATCTGGTGGAGTGGTCCGGTGGCCTCTACAACCCGCCCGCCAAGTTCAGGAGCTGGTAATGCACGCATTCAACCTGCAACCGAAACCTTTAACCCTGACTGAGCGGCTGGCGGACCTGGCGGTGGACGCTCTGATCGATGAAGCCGATCTGTCGCCGAAACCGGCGCTGGTGGATCGTCGCGGCAATGGCGCGCACACCGATTTACACCTGAACCTGATGCACGCCTCGGCGCTGTCGTTGTGGCCGGCGTTCAAGGCAATGGCGGACGCGGCCGGCGAATTTGGCGAAGTCGGTTTACCCCTGCGCGAAGCCCTTGGGCGGATTGGCCGCGACGGTGAACAAACGATGCTCGCCACCACCGACGGCGTGAATACTCATCGTGGGGCGATCTGGGCGTTGGGGCTGTTGGTAGCCGCCGCTGCGCTGGAACCTGAATCCAGCACCGCCAGCGGCATCACGTTGCGCGCCGCACGCCTGGCCTTGCTCGATGACCGCTACGCCCCGCGTCCCCTAAGCCATGGCGCTCAAGTGGCCCAACGTTATGGCGCTCGCGGTGCCCGTGAAGAAGCACAGCTTGGTTTCCCGGCCGTGCTGCAACGTGGCCTGCCGCAACTCAAGCGCAGCCGCGCCGCCGGCCATGGCGAACAGAACGCCCGGCTCGATGCCTTGCTGGCGATCATGACGACATTGGCCGACACCTGCGTGCTCTACCGCGCAGGCGAAACCGGCCTGCAGACCATGCAACTCGGTGCCCAAGCAGTGCTCGACGCCGGCGGCAGTGCGAGCCTGGCCGGTCGCCGCCGTTTGCATGAGCTGGACCAACAATTAATCGCGTTGAATGCCTCGCCCGGCGGCGCTGCGGACTTGCTCGCAGCCTGCCTGTTTATCGACCGCATCGAGTCGGGCGCCGGCGTCCTCCAGGGAGCGTTTTGATGGAAACCTTATCCTTTGAATTCCCCGCCGGGCAGCCGCCACGGGGCAGGGCGCTGGTGGGCTGCGTGGGCTCGGGCGATCTGGAAGTGCTGATTGAACCGGGGCTGGCGGGCAAGCTGACGATCCAGGTGCAGACCTCGGTCAACGGCAGCGAACAACGCTGGCAGCATCTGTTCGCGCGGATGTTCGACGGCCAGACACCGCCCGCAATGGCGATCGATATCCACGATTTCGGCGCCACTCCCGGCGTGGTGCGCTTGCGCCTGGAACAAGGCTTCGAGGAGATCAGCCATGACTGACAGCACAGCGCTTCTCAACCCATTCCTTGAAAGGCATAGCTTCGTCGAACTCGGCGCCCGGCAACGAGCGAAAGCGTTGCTCGACGCCGGGACCTTCCGTGAACTGCTCGACCCGTTTCAGCGCGTCATGTCGCCATGGCTGTCGCGCCAGGGCGTGGTGCCGCAAGCCGATGACGGCGTGGTGATCGCCAAGGGCAGCCTCGGCGGTTTTCCGGTGGTGATCGCTGCCATCGAAGGCGCGTTTCAGGGCGGCAGCCTCGGTGAAGTCGGCGGGGCGAAAATTGCCGGTGCGCTGGAATTGGCCGCCGAGGACAACCGCAAAGGCATTCCCACTCGCGCCGTGCTGCTGCTGGAAACCGGTGGCGTGCGTTTGCAGGAGGCCAATCTCGGGTTGGCGGCGATTGCCGATATTCATGCAGCGATTGTCGATCTGCGCCAGTACCAGCCGGTAGTCGGCGTGGTCGCCGGCAGTGTCGGCTGTTTTGGCGGCATGTCGATTGCCGCCGGGTTGTGCAGCTATTTGCTGGTGACTCAGGAAGCGCGCCTTGGCCTCAACGGCCCTCAGGTGATCGAACAGGAAGCCGGACTTGAGGAATACGACTCCCGTGACCGGCCGTTTATCTGGAGTCTGACCGGTGGCGAGCAACGTTTCGCCAGTGGGTTGGTGGATCGCTACGTGGCTGACGACGTGGCGCAGATTCAGCAGCAGGTTAGCGAGTTGCTCCAGCAGGGTTTGCCGGCGCAGCAACGCAGCCGCCAGGCCGAATGGTTCCTGCAACGGCTGGCGCGTCTGGACGCCGAACCACAAATCGAGCCGGCGACGGTTCGCGATCTGTATCAAGGAGAGCGCTCATGAGTTCGTATTCCCTGAGAGGCTTGAACTGGTTCCACGCCTTGAGTGCCGGCGCGAAACCGGTCGCGGATTTGCCGGCGTCGTTGAAAGTCGCCGATGGTTTATTGGGCGATCTACCCGTGCGGTTTATCGCAGTGGTGGCCGATCCCGACAACCGTTTCGTCCGCGCCCGCAATGGCGAGGTCGGTTTGCTGGAAGGCTGGGGCCTGGCCAAAGCGGTGGATGAAATCATTGCTGCGGATAACGACAAACCTCAAAAACGCGCCCTGATCGCCATCGTCGATGTTCCTAGCCAGGCTTACGGTCGACGCGAAGAAGCCCTCGGCATTCATCAAGCCTTGGCCGGTGCTGCGGACAGTTATGCCCGCGCCCGACTCGCCGGGCATGCGGTGATCGGTTTGCTGGTGGGCAAGGCGATGTCTGGCGCCTTTCTCGCTCATGGCTATCAGGCCAACCGGCTGATCGCGCTACGTGATCCGGGCGTGATGGTGCATGCGATGGGCAAGGCTTCGGCGGCGCGGGTCACATTACGCAGCGTCGAAGAGCTTGAAGCCTTGGCCGCCAGCGTGCCGCCGATGGCCTATGACATCGACAGCTTTGCCAGCCTGGGGCTGCTTTGGGAAACCCTGTCGGTGGAGCAGATCGAACAACCGACGGCGGCGGATCTGGCGCGGGTGAACGAGTGTCTGGTTCAGGCGATTGAAAATGTCGGGGCTGGTCGTCGCGATTTGAGCAGCCGCTTGGGGGCGCCCAACCGTGGCGCGTCGAGCAAGGTTCGCCAACTGCTGAGAGAGCAGTGGTGAATACGTTTCTGGCCCACGACCTGCTTTGGGGGATGACCCCGGAGCAGTTGCCTGCGGATGCGCCTGCGTGGGCGGTCGAGTCGATCAGCGCGGGTCAGCCAGTGGTGGTTCGGCGTGCGATCAGTGCGCCGGATCAGATCGCGGTCGGGGTACGCGGACGCTTGCGCGAGCAGCGTTATGCAACGTCGATGGCGATCACGGCGATTTCACGTCGGGTAAGTCCGGAAGAGCTTTGTCATGTCGAGACGGCGCGGGATCTCCCGGCTTTGCGAGCACTGGTGCAGCTGCGGCCAATGCTCGACGCCTGCGGTTGGGTGTGGGGTGTCAGCGGCAGCGCCGGGTTTGAATTGGCCAGTGGTTTTGCGGCGTTGCATGAGCGCAGCGATCTCGATTTGATCCTGCGTACACCGCAACCGTTGAGCCGGCTTCAAGCGCGAGAGTTGGCGACTTTTCTCGGTGCCGCTGAGTGTCTGGTGGATATGCAGTTGCAGACGCCTTACGGCGCTGTGGCCCTGCGCGAATGGGCCGGCCCGTCGCAGCGGGTGCTGCTCAAAAACGCTCAGGTCGCCTGTCTGGTCACCGATCCCTGGAACCCGCAGGAGCAAGCAGCGTGAGCAGTTTGCTGGTGTTCCCCGGCCAGGGCGCGCAGCAACCGGGCATGCTCCATCGTTTGCCTCGGGAAACGCTGATCGAGGCGAGCGAGGTGCTGGGTGAAGATGTTTTGTTGCTTGATTCTGCCGAGGCGTTGCAGTCGACGAGGGCGGTTCAGTTATGCCTGCTGATTGCCGGAGTCGCCGCTTCACGTCAGTTGTCATTGAGCGCGGATTACGTGGCCGGATTGTCCATCGGCGCCTATCCGGCGGCGGTGGTCGCCGGCGCCTTGAGCTTCTGCGATGCGCTGCATCTGGTCAGTCTGCGCGGTGAGCTGATGCAGCAGGCTTATCCTCAGGGCTATGGCATGACCGCGATCATCGGTCTCGATCTGGCGACGGTGGAAGGTTTGCTGGCGCAGGTTCACAGCGTCGATACACCGGTTTACCTGGCCAATATCAACGCCGATAACCAAGTGGTGATCGCTGGCAGCGACGAGGCGATGAAAGCGGTTGCCGAGTTGGCGAAAGGGTGCGGCGCCGGTCTGGCCAAGCGTCTGGCGGTCAGCGTGCCGTCCCATTGCCCGTTGCTGGATACACCGGCAAGAGCCTTGGCCGAAGCCTTCGCCAAGGTGCAGTTGAAGGCGCCGACACTGGGTTATTTGAGCGGCAGCCGCGCACGGCCTGTCACCCATACCGACGCCCTGCGTGACGACCTGGCGTTCAACATGTGCCGCGTGGTGGATTGGCGCGGCACGGTACAAAGCGCTTATGAGCGTGGCGTACGTCTACAGATCGAACTGCCGCCCGGTGCGGTGTTGACCGGGCTGGCGCGCCGGGTGTTCGAGCAGGGTACCGTGATTGCCTTCGACGGTGCGCGGCTCGATACCTTGCAGGCGCTGTTGCGTGAGGAGGGAAGACGCCAACCCTAGACCACCGACTCAGGCTGCGAACTACAAGAACAACAAATCCGACGATGCACTTTGAGGACTACAACAATGATTATTTACGGTGTGGCGCTGTTGGCGATCTGTACGCTGGCAGGGGTGATCATGGGTGACATGCTCGGCGCATTGCTGGGCGTGAAATCCAACGTCGGCGGGGTCGGGATCGCGATGATCCTGCTGATTTGCGCGCGGTTGTGGATGCAAAAACGCGGCGGCATGACCAAGGACTGCGAGATGGGCGTCGGCTTCTGGGGCGCCATGTACATTCCGGTGGTGGTGGCGATGGCCGCGCAACAGAACGTCGTTACCGCCTTGCACGGCGGGCCGGTGGCGGTGCTGGCGGCGATCGGTTCGGTGGTGCTCTGCGGCTGCACCATTGCGCTGATCAGCCGGACCCACAAAGGCGAGCCCTTGCCCGATGAACCGGCGGACATAACGTCGGTTGGCGCACCGGCAGGAGGTCGCTGATATGTGGGATCTCATCGAGAAAGGTCTGGAACATAACGGTCTGATCACGGCATTCGCGTTCGTTGGCGTGATCATGTGGGTGTCGGTGGTGTTGTCCAAACGCCTGACCTTCGGGCGAATTCACGGTTCGGCGATTGCCATCGTCATCGGCCTGGTGCTGGCCTGGGTCGGCGGCACCATGACCGGCGGGCAAAAAGGCCTGGCGGATTTGTCACTGTTTTCCGGCATTGGTTTGATGGGCGGCGCGATGCTGCGGGACTTCGCCATTGTCGCCACGGCGTTTGAGGTGCAGGCCACGGAAGCGAAAAAGGCCGGGATGATTGGCGTCATCGCGCTGCTGCTGGGCACGATTCTGCCGTTCATTGTCGGGGCGAGCATGGCCTGGGTGTTCGGTTATCGCGATGCGATCAGCATGACCACCATTGGCGCGGGCGCGGTGACGTACATCGTCGGGCCAGTGACCGGGGCCGCGATTGGTGCCACGTCCGACGTGATGGCGTTGTCGATTGCCACCGGGCTGATCAAGGCGATTCTGGTGATGGTCGGCACACCGATGGCGGCGCGCTGGATGGGGCTGGATAACCCGCGCTCGGCGATGGTGTTTGGCGGCCTGGCCGGGACGGTGAGTGGGGTGACCGCAGGGTTGGCGGCGACGGATCGGCGGCTGGTGCCGTATGGCGCGTTGACCGCGACGTTCCACACCGGGCTTGGGTGCTTGCTTGGGCCTTCGTTGCTGTACTTCATTGTTCGCGGGATTGTCGGCTGACTGATCGTTCCCACGCGCAGCAAAGGAATGCAGCCCGGGACGCTCCGCGTCCCAAAGCGGACGCAGAGCGTCCATTGAGACATTCCCACGCAGAGCGTGGGAACGATCATTGGGTGGCCTGCCGATTGGCATACATCCGGCACTCCGCCAACAGCGCCAGCAAATTCGGGTCACGCTCCTTGGCCTTCAGAAACACCACCCCGATGTGCTGCTGTAACCGATACTTTTGCTGCAATGGAATCAGCTTCACCCGGTTCTCATACACCGCCGCAATCCTTCCCGGCAGCAACGCATAACCGACCCCGGAGCTGACCATGCTCAGCAGGGTGAAGATGTCGTTGACCTGCATCGCCACCTTCGGCTCGAACCCCGCCTGCTTGAACACCCGAATACCGTCCTGGTGCGTGGCGAAGCCTTGGGTCAAGGTGATGAATGTCTCGTCGCGCACCTCGGCCAGATCGACTTCTGTTCGTTGGGCAAAGGGGGAGTCAGCCGGGGTGGCGAGGAAGATGTCATCGGAAAACAACGGAATCTGCTCGCAGTCCGGGTCATTCACGCTGTCATCCAGCGACACCAGGATTGCGTCGACTTCCATGTTCTTGAGCTTGTATAGCAGGTCGATGTTCGAGCCCAGGATCAGGTCGATATTGAGTTCGCTGCGGCGAATCTTCAGGCCCATGATCAGCTGCGGCACGGTCTTCACCGTCAACGAATACAGTGACCCTAGCTTGAAACGCTCAGCCGAGAACCCGGCAGCTTCGCGGGTCAGGCGCACGCTTTCGAGCACGTCCTGAATCAGCTTCTGCGCCCGTTCTTCCAGCACATAAGCGCTTTCGAGTGGGGTCAGGTTGCGGCCTTCGTGTTTGAATAGCGGGCAACGCAGGGCGCTTTCCAGAGAGTGGATGGCGCGGTGCACGCTGACGTTGCTGGTTTGCAACTCGGCGGCAGCGCGGGTCAGGTTGCCGGTGCGCATGAAGGCCAGGAACACCTCGAGTTTTTTCAGGGTCAACTCTTCATCGATCAGCATGGGCGTGACTCTTATTCGAATCGCTCGATTGTGCCCAATTGGCTGAGGTTTGGCTCGAAGGCTTTTTGTAGGAGCTGCCGAAGGCTGCGATCTTTTGATCTTTGGCATCCTAAGATCAAGATCAAAAGATCGCAGCCTCGTTTCACTCGACAGCTCCTACACAGCTCCTACACCGGTCTTACAGGGGCTTTGTGTTAATGAATTTTTAAGGTGAGCAACACATGTATCACGGGGAAAGATTGAACGCCTGGACGCATTTGGTCGGGGCGGTGGCGGCGCTTGTCGGGGGTGTGTGGCTGCTGGTGATCGCCAGTATGGACGGCAGTCCGTGGAAGATCGTCAGCGTGGCGATTTACGCGTTCACCTTGCTGGTGCTCTACAGCGCGTCGACCGTTTACCACAGCGTGCGCGGGCGCAAGAAAGCGATCATGCAGAAGGTCGATCACTTTTCGATCTACCTGCTGATTGCCGGCAGTTACACACCGTTCTGCCTGGTGACCCTGCGCGGGCCGTGGGGCTGGACGTTGTTCGGTATTGTCTGGGGGCTGGCTCTGATCGGCATCCTGCAAGAGATCAAACCCCGCTCGGAAGCGCGGATTCTGTCGATCGTGATTTACGCGGTGATGGGCTGGATCGTGCTGGTGGCGGTCAAGCCATTACTGGCGGCGCTTGGGCCCGTCGGCTTTACTTGGTTGGCATCGGGCGGGGTGCTGTACACCGTGGGGATTGTCTTTTTTGCGCTGGACAGCCGTTTGCGCCATGCCCACGGGGTCTGGCATCTGTTTGTGATTGCCGGGAGCTTGCTGCACTTTGTGGCGATTTTGTTTTATGTCCTTTGAGGCTGCTACGGGATCAAGCGATCCAGTTGCGCCTGCGCCCGTCGGCTGAACACCTGCAACAAGTCGCTCAAGGTGTGTGGCGGTGGTTCGTCGGCGCGGGTCACCGCGTACAGGGTGATTGGTAGCGCCGGCGCCAGAGGTCGAATCGCCGTGGTGGCGGGGGACGCGCCGAGCGCGGTGAACGGGTCGATTACCGCCAACCCGGCACCGGATTCAACCATTGCCCGCGCCAGCGAGTAGGTCTGCACCGCGATGCGTACCTTTGGCGGCGGATTGACCGCTTCAAGGTAGCTGTCGAGCCTGGCGGCCAGCGGGTCGGCGCTGGACAAGCCAATCAGCGGCGCACCGGCCAGTTCGATCAACGGCAACGGTTTACCGTGAGTGTCGTCGGCCCAAAAGCCTTTCGGCGCCAGTGCCACCAGCATCCCACAGGCCAGGGCCTGCGCCTTAAGGCCTGGATGATCGGGCAGTTGCAGCGTCAGGGCGACATCCACTTCGCGCATCAACAGGTTCTGCATCAGCTCGCGGCTGTGGGCGCTGGACAGTTCGCAGGCGATTTGCGGGTAACGTTGCGTCCATTCGTTGATCGCCGGCGGCAGCAGCGACAAGGCCAGCGCCGGGATCGCGCCGATCCGTACACTGTGGCCCGGCTCACGTCGCAGGCTCTGGGCCAGACGTCGCACGCCTTGCAGGCTTTCGGTGACCTTGTCGACCTCGCGCTCAAGCTCCAGGGCTTCGGGCGTCGGCTGCAATTTACCGCGCACCCGCAGGAACAACGCAAAGCCCAATTGCTGTTCGGCGTGTTGCAGCACTTTGCTCACCGCCGGCTGCGACACGTGCAGCAACTGGGCGGCGCCACTGACCGAACCGGTCTGGCGAATGGCCTGGAAAATCTCGATGTGTCGCAGTCGCATGGCAAGTCCATAACCTTTGTTTATGGGTCAGGCATCTTTATGCATTGTTCAACGGCTGTCACCTGGTCCTAAGCTGAGGGCACGTTTCAACAACGCTTAAGGACTGACATGGCTCAGCGGGTTTGCATCATCGGTGGCGGCGTCATCGGGCTGACAACGGCTTACGCACTGGTGCGCGACGGCATCGACGTGACGCTGATCGAGGCCCGGGATTCGTTTGCCAGCGAGACCAGTTTCGCCAACGGCGGCCAGCTGTCCTACCGCTATGTCGCGCCACTGGCCGATGCAGGCGTACCGTTGCAGGCGCTGGGATGGATGTTGCGCGGTGACTCGCCGTTGAAGCTGCGCCCGCGCCTAGACCCGGCGCAATGGCGCTGGATGGCGGCCTTTCTGGCGGCCTGCCGGCGTTCGGTGAATCAGCGCAACGGCGCGCATCTGCTGCGCCTGGCGCTGCTGAGCCAGGCCACGCTGCAAGGCTGGCGCGACGAAGACCGCCTCGACGGTTTCGACTGGCGGCGCAACGGCAAACTGGTGACGTTTCGCGAAGCCGCAAGCTTCGAGCATGCGCGCCAAGGGCTGGCTGATCCGCGACAGCAACAGGTGTTGTCCCGGGCCGAGTGCGCACAGCTGGAGCCGGCACTCGCCGAGGCGCCGTTCGTAGGGGCGATCTACACGCCCGATGAAGAAGTCGCCGATTGCCATGCTTTCTGCCTGCAACTGGTGGCCCGGCTCAAGGCGTCGGGGCGTTGCGAGTTTTTGCCGGGGCGCACGGTCACCGGCATTCGCCACGGGGACGGCGTGGTGCAGGCCGTTGAAATGGGCGCGCAGGTATTGCCGGTTGAGCAATTGGTGATCGCTGCCGGTCATCGCAGCCCGGCGCTGGCGTTGCCGGGCATGAACTTGCCGCTGTATCCGCTCAAGGGCTACAGCCTGACCATGCCGATCCGCGCCGAACACCGCGCGCCGGAGCTGAGCATCACCGATTACAACCGCAAGATCGTTTACGCCCGCATCGGTGCACAACTGCGGGTGGCGGCGATGGTCGACATTGTCGGTTTCGACCCGGCACTCGATCCCAAGCGTCTGGCGCTGATCAAACGCCAGGCGCAGGAAACCTTGCCCAATGCCGGCGATTATGACGCCGCCATCGAATGGGCCGGCATGCGCCCGGCGACCCCCAGCGGCGTGCCGTTGATTGGCGCCACGGCGTACCGCAACCTCTGGCTCAACCTCGGCCATGGCGCCCTGGGTTTTACTTTGGCCTGCGGTAGCGCTCGGCTGCTGAGTGAGTTGATTGCCCGGCGCGCACCCTCGATCGAAATGCAGGGCCTCGCACCCCGCGTCGCCTGACTGGAAAAGGAAGAACTGATGAGCATCAAGCGTTTCAACAGCAACAGTCGACTCTCTGGCGCCGTGACCTTTGGCGAACTGGTGTTTCTATCGGGCCAGGTGCCGGGTGACAGCACCGACGCTGCCGGCCAAACCGCAGAGGTGCTGGCGAAGATCGATGGGTTGCTGGCCGAGGCTGGCAGCGACAAGGATCATCTGCTCAACGCGACCATTTACCTGAACGACATTGGCCGCGATTTCGCCGCAATGAACGAGGTCTGGTCACAATGGCTGTCGCCGGGCAAAGCGCCGACCCGCACCACCTTGCAGGCGCAACTGGCCCGTCCAGAGGTCCTGGTGGAAATCACCGTGATCGCCGCCCGCCGCTAATTCGATCTACCCACAACGGAGAATAACAATGCAAAAAATCACGTTGATCGGCTGCACCCTCGGCCTGCTGCTCGCCAGTCAGGTCCAGGCCAATGAAGCGCCGCTGACCGGCACGCTGAACAAGGTCGCCAATGCCAAGAGCATCACGCTGGGCTATCGCGATGCGTCGGTGCCGTTCTCTTACGTGGGTGATCACACGGGGCAGCCGATGGGCTATTCGGTGGACCTGGCGAGCAAGATTGTCGAGCGCATCAAGCAAAAACTCGAGCTTCCGGATCTGCAGGTGAAGTACAACCTGGTGACTTCGCAAACACGTATCCCGCTGGTGCAAAACGGCACGGTCGACCTTGAATGCGGCTCTACTGGCGTGACCGCCGAGCGCATGCAGCAAGTGGCGTTTTCCTATGGGTTCATCTACGTGAAAGGGCAACTGCTCACGGCGAAGGACAGCGGCATCAAAAGCTTCGCCGACCTGCGCGGCAAGAACGTCGTGACCACCGCCGGCACCACCAATGAGCGTTTTCTGAAGAGCTACAACGTCGATCACAAGATCGACATGTTCGTGATCAGCGCCAAGGACCACGGCGAAGCCTTCCAGATGCTGCAGTCGGGGCGGGCGGCGGCGTTCTATATGGACGATGCGTTGCTTTACGGTGAACGGGCCAAGGCCCGCGATCCGCATAAATGGGTCGTGGTGGGCGAGGAGCAGTCGCGGGAAATCTACAGCTGCATGGTGCGCAAGGGCGATCCGCAATTTCTCGAACTGGTGAATTCAACGCTCGCCGATTTGTATAGCTCAGGGGAAATCAATGGCATCTACAATCGCTGGTTCCAGCAGCCGATTCCGCCTAAAGGTTTGAATCTTGAGTTTCCGATGACCAGCGAACTCAAGGCAATCATTGCGAAACCGGTGAGTGATCCGGTGCAGTAGTTCCTGAAAGATCGTTCCCACGCTCTGCGTGGGAATGCCTCTACGGACGCTCCGCGTTCGACTTTTGATGGGACGCGGAGCGTCCCGGGCTGCATTCCCACGCGGAGCGTGGGAACGATCAAACCTAAAAATCGCCCCACAACTGCTGAGCCACCGCCAACGCCACCACCGGCGCGGTTTCGGTACGCAACACGCGAGGGCCGAGGCGGGCGGCATGAAAACCGCCGGCCTTGGCCTGTTCGACTTCAGCGTCGGACAACCCGCCTTCCGGGCCGATCAGAAACGCCAGTGTCGCCGGTTTCGCATGGCTCACCAATGGCTCGGCCACCGGGTGCAGCACCAGTTTCAATTCGGCTTCCGTCTGCTTCAGCCAATCAGCCAACAACAGCGGTGGATGAATCACTGGCACCTGTGAACGCCCGCACTGCTCGCAAGCGCTGATCGCCACCTGACGCCAATGCATCAGGCGTTTGTCGGCGCGCTCGTCCTTGAGGCGGACTTCGCAGCGGTCGGTGAAGATCGGGGTGATTTCGCTGACGCCCAGTTCGGTGGCTTTCTGAATCGCCCAGTCCATCCGCTCGCCACGGGACAAGCCCTGGCCGAGATGGACCGCAAGCGACGACTCGACCTGCCCGGCGAAGCTTTCATCGATTTGCACCACGACGCGCTTCTTGCCGACTTCCGCCAGCGTGCCGCGAAACTCATGGCCCGAG
Organism: Pseudomonas sp. TE12508; assembly: GCF_056279485.1. Lineage (NCBI taxonomy): Bacteria > Pseudomonadati > Pseudomonadota > Gammaproteobacteria > Pseudomonadales > Pseudomonadaceae > Pseudomonas > Pseudomonas sp. TE12508. The sequence continues at coordinate 161,306 of NZ_JBWCCN010000004.1, forward strand.
CCATCGAACAATTGCACCGCATCACCCTCGGCCATGCGCAGCACGCGGCTGATGTAATGCGCCTGGGCCTCGGGAAGCTCGTGTTCGCCGGTGCTCAAGGGGGCGTCGATAAAGAAGCGGGACAGTCTCATCAATGGTCTCTGTAATTCGTCTGAACTGATCGTTCCCACGCTCTGCGTGGGAATGCCTCACCGGACGCTCCGCGTCCGCTTTTGGGACGCAGAGCGTCCCCGGCTGCATTCCCACGCAGAGCGTGGGAACGAGAGAAACTAGCCCGGATCACGGTAGCCCGGATGAAAGTCCTTCGGCACCGCCACGCTGATGCTGTCACGAGTGGCGATGTCGATGCCTTCACTGGCCACCTCGGCCAGAAAATCGATCTGCTCCGGGGTAATCACGTACGGCGGCAGGAAATACACCACGCTGCCCAGCGGCCGCAGCAAGGCACCTCGCTCCAGCGCATGCTGGAACACTTTCAAACCACGACGTTCCTGCCACGGATAAGCTTCCTTGGTGGCCTTGTCCTTGACCATCTCGATGGCCAGGACCATGCCGGTCTGGCGCACTTCGGCAACGTTCGGGTGATCGGCCAGGTGCGCGGTGGAGGAGGCCATGCGTTGAGCCAGAATCTTGTTGTTCTCGATGACGTTGTCTTCTTCGAAGATATCCAGCGTCGCCAATGCCGCCGCGCACGCCAGGGGATTGCCGGTGTAGCTGTGAGAGTGCAGGAAGGCGCGCAGGGTCGGGTAGTCGTCGTAGAAGGCGCTGTAGACCTCATCGGTGGTCAGCACCGCCGCCAACGGCAGGTAACCACCGGTCAGGGCCTTGGACAGGCAGAGGAAATCCGGGCGGATGCCGGCCTGTTCGCAGGCGAACATCGTTCCGGTGCGACCGAAGCCGACGGCGATTTCATCGTGGATCAGGTGAACGCCATAACGATCACAGGCGTCGCGCAGCAACTTCAGGTACACCGGGTGGTACATGCGCATGCCGCCTGCGCCCTGAATCAGCGGCTCCAGAATCACGGCGGCCACGGTGTCGTGATTTTCGGCCAGGGTCTGCTCCATGGCGGCGAACATGTTGCGCGAGTGTTCTTCCCAGCTCATGCCCTCGGGGCGCAGGTAGCAGTCGGGGCTCGGCACCTTGATGGTGTCCATCAGCAGGGCTTTGTAGGTTTCGGTGAACAGCGGCACGTCGCCCACCGCCATCGCCGCCATGGTCTCGCCGTGGTAGCCATTGGTCAGGGTGACGAAGCGCTTCTTGTTCGGCTGGCCGCGGTTGAGCCAGTAGTGAAAACTCATTTTCAGCGCGACTTCGATGCACGACGAACCGTTATCGGCGTAGAAGCACCGGGTCAGGCCTTCGGGCGTCATCTTTACCAGGCGCTCGGACAGTTCGATCACCGGTTGATGGCTGAAACCGGCGAGGATCACGTGTTCCAGTTGATCGACCTGATCCTTGATGCGCTGGTTGATCCGCGGGTTGGCGTGGCCGAACACGTTGACCCACCAGGAGCTGACCGCGTCGAGGTAGCGTTTGCCTTCGAAGTCTTCCAGCCAGACGCCTTCACCGCGCTTGATCGGGATCAGCGGCAGCTGTTCGTGGTCTTTCATCTGGGTGCAGGGATGCCACAACACCGCGAGATCGCGTTCCATCCACTGTTTATTCAGGCCCATTTTCTGTCTCCTCGAGGCTACCCGTGACGTAGGCGGGTAAACAATCGCGCAAGCCTATGCAATGCGCGTCATCGGGACAACCCATTGTGTCGATTGAGCTACTTTGTATAGGACGATAGACGTTGCTGGCGGCGTTTTGATGGCTGACGTATTCTTCGCGGTTCTTTGAGTCGTCTGACTCGTAAAACCGCTATTTCCTCGTGTATTTCCGGAGTTCGCTGAATGTCTGCTGGTTGGCTGCGCGCCTGTGCGCTGGTGATGTTGGGGCTGTTCAGCGTTTCGGCGCTGGCCAAGGATAAAACGGTGATCGTGGTCGGCGGCGGGCTTTCGGGCCTCACCGCGGCGTACGAGCTGCAGAACAAAGGCTGGCAGGTCACCCTGCTGGAAGCCAAACCGACGTTGGGCGGTCGCTCCGGCATGGCCACCAGTGAGTGGATCGGCAACGACAAGACCCAACCGGTGCTGAACAAGTACGTCTCGACGTTCAAGCTGACCACCACGCCAGCCCCTGAATTCGTGCGGACTCCGAGCTACCTGATCGACGGTGAATATTTCACCGCCGCCGATCTGGCGACTAAACAGCCGGCCACCAGCGACGCGCTGAAACGCTACGAAAAGACTCTGGATGATCTGGCGCGTTCGATCGAAGACCCGCAGAACCCGGCCGCCAACAGCACACTGTTCGCACTGGACCAGATCAACGTGTCCAACTGGCTCGATCGCTTGAATCTGCCAGCCACTGCGCGTCAGTTGGTGAATCAGCAGATTCGTACCCGCTATGACGAACCTTCGCGCCTGTCGCTGCTGTACTTCGCACAACAGAGCCGCGTCTACCGTGGCGTTGCCGACCGTGACCTGCGCGCCTCGCGTCTGCCCGGTGGCAGCCCGGTGCTGGCCCAGGCCTTCGTCAAACAACTGAAAACCATCAAGACCAGCTCGCCGGTTTCGGCCATTACTCAAGACAAGGACGGCGTGACCGTGAAGGTCGGCAGTGTTGGCTATCAGGCGGACTACGTTGTGCTGGCCGTGCCATTGCGGGCACTGAACAAGATCCAGATGACCCCGGCGCTGGATGCCCAGCACATGGGCGCCATCAAAGGCACCAACTACGGCTGGCGTGACCAGATCATGCTGAAGTTCAAGACGCCAGTGTGGGAAAGCAAGGCGCGCATGTCCGGCGAGATCTACAGCAACACCGGCCTGGGCATGTTGTGGGTCGAGCCGGCCCTGAAAGGCGGCGCCAATGTGGTGATCAACCTGTCCGGCGACAATGCGCGCGTGATGCAGGCCTTCGGCGACAAGCAGATGGTTGATCAGGTACTGATTCGCCTGCATGCGTTTTATCCACAGGCACGCGGTTCGTTCACCGGTTATGAAATCCGTCGCTACAGCACCGATCCGTCGATGGGTGGCGCTTACCTGGCCTTCGGCCCGGGCCAGATCAGCAAGTACTGGCGCCTGTGGGAGCGTCCGCTGCAACGTGTAGCCTTTGCCGGCGAACACACCGACGCCTTGTACCCAGGCACTCTGGAAGGCGCATTGCGCACCGGCCAGCGTGCAGCCAGTCAGGTAGAAGACCTGGCGGCAGGCAAATCGTTTGAGCCGGCGAAAGTTGTTCCGGCGGCGACCGCAGCAGCGGCAGGTGCAGTGGCGGCGAAGAAAGGCAACTTCTTCACCAACCTGTTCGGTGGTTCTGACGACAAACCGGAACCGGCCAAGGCGCCAGCACCCGCGGCACCGGTTGCTCCGGCACCCGCGCCAGTACCTGCGCCGACTCCAGCGCCAGCACCGGTTGAGGCGCCGAAACCTGCGGCACCGGTGAAAGCAGAGCCTGCCAGGAAAGCGCCGGCCAAAGCGCCAGTGAAAAAGCCTGCGGCCAAAACCGAGTCCAAAAAAGCCCCGGTCAAGGCGACGGTGAAAAAGACTGAGCCGGTGAAGAAGCCAGCGGTCAATACTGCTGCGAAGACCCCAGTGACGACTGAAACCAAGACGCAGTAAGTTCTGGAATCAAAAAAAGCGCGGCAGTGATGCCGCGCTTTTTTTATGTCTTGCGTATGTCGCTGCTGATTTTTCTTTGACGCTAAGCTAGATCGACACTATGGACTTCGTCGCTTTGGTAGTCGCTGACATAGGCATGGTTATGTTGATCAAGAACCATGTCATACGGTTCGGAAGCACCAGGGATGGGCACCCGGCGAACAATTTCATACGTGGCGGTATTAATTTCCACGACCTCTTTTTTGATTTGATCAACGGCATAAGCGTTTTTTTCGCCGAACACTATTTTCCCTTCGCAAGTCACAAAATCGAAATGCCTGGTGGTCGATAACTTAGGGTCCAGTACGGTCAGTTTTTGAGCGTCCAGACACACGATATACACTTCTTTGTCGTCGGGACTGACGGTAACTGCTGACGGATACCTTTCGGTTCTGATGATATCGAGGACTTTGAAAGTCTTGCTGCTGATGATCGTTAGTGCGTCCTGATAAGGGCCATCAGGAGAGTTCGTGCTGGAAATGTAAAGACGCGAATCGTCCTGGCTGATATCCACACTTATAGAGGGAGAGGGCAATCCTCTCACTCTGCTCACCGCATAAGTGCGGGTGTCGATAATGGCCAGCCACTCTTTATTTTGTCGAACGGTCACGTAAACATGCTTGCCGTCTCGGCTCACGACGATTCCCCGAGGATATTTTCCCACCGTGACGTTACCCACCGCATAGGTTTCAGTATCAATAACCGAAACCGAACTTGACCCGTAGTTGGTCACATAAGCTCTTTTCCCTCCATGGGCAAGGACGATGTTTTGGGGGTAATGCTCGACGGCGATGGTGTGGATTACCTTTCTGTTCCGGGTGTTGATCACTGACACGTTGCCTGAAATGTAATTGCAAACAAAAACCCGTGATCCATCGTTGTTGATGGCTATCCCTCGTGGCCCTGCCCCTACGGGTATCGAATTGGATAGGTTGCGCGTAGTCGCGGGGGATGAACTCGAATGGTGACTCATGGTAGAACTCCTGTTCAGACGCTCGGACAAACGCCCGAGATCAGGTTCATCAATGACCTGCAATGTTGGCTACTGTCAGATATGACAGTTCTGACGAGTGGTAAAGGCTTTTTTTAAGTGGGAATGGGGACGGCATTTGTAGGTTTTTTCGTTCGGTTAACACTCTCTTAACATCTCGGCCGCAAGGTCTTGATCGTATTTCTCGATATTTCAGAGCGAAATTTTCCGCTTTAAATCGATAGATAACTCGATAGTCTTGGGCGCAGTTCTTACAGGATTTGGGCAATGCAACTACGTAACTCTTCTTCCCGCTACGGTTGGATCAGCATCTCCGTGCATTGGGGTGTGGCGCTCGCGGTCTATGGTCTGTTCGCGTTGGGGTTGTGGATGGTGGGTCTCGACTACTACAGCTCTTGGCGCAAAGATGCGCCGGATCTGCACAAGAGCATTGGCCTGCTGTTGTTCGCGGTCATGTTGCTGCGGGTGTTGTGGCGCTTCATCAGTCCGCCGCCGCCGGCCCTGCAAAGTTATAGCCGCATGACGCGTCTTGGTGCCGTGTTCGGCCATGCCTTCCTCTATCTCGGATTGTTCGCTGTGATGATTGCCGGTTACCTGATTTCCACCGCAGACGGTGTCGGGATCCCGGTGTTTGGCCTGTTTGAAGTGCCTGCACTGGTTTCCGGACTACCGGACCAGGCAGACACCGCTGGTGTGATCCATTTGTACCTGGCCTGGGCGCTGGTAATTTTTTCCGGCCTCCATGCGTTGGCAGCATTGAAACACCACTTTATCGATCGTGATGCGACCCTGACACGAATGCTGGGTCGCAAAGCCTGATGTTCAACCTCGACTCCAAAGGAATAGAAAGCATGTTGAAAAAGACGCTCGCCGCCCTGGCAATCGGTTCTGCTCTGCTGTCCGCTAACGTAATGGCGGCCGATTATGTTGTCGACAAAGAAGGCCAGCACGCCTTCGTTGATTTCAAAATCAGCCACCTGGGTTACAGCTACATCACCGGTACCTTCAAGGACATCGACGGCAAGTTCAGCTTCGACGCCGCCAAGCCTGAAGACAGCAAGATCGAGTTCAATGTGCGCACCGCCAGCGTGTTCACTAACCACGCCGAACGCGACAAGCACATCTCCAGCGGTGACTTCCTGAACGTGGGCAAATTCGCCGACGCCAAGTTCGTTTCCACCAGCGTCAAATCCACCGGCAAAAACGCCGCTGGCAAAGACACTGCCGACGTAACCGGTAACCTGACCTTGCTGGGTGTGACCAAGCCAATCGTGGTCAAAGCCACCTTCCTGGGTGAAGGCAAGGATCCATGGGGCGGCTACCGTGCCGGCTTCGAAGGCACCACCAGCATCAAGCGCTCCGATTTCGGCAAGCAGAAAGACCTGGGCCCAGCGTCCGACGCAGTCGAGCTGTACATTACGTTTGAAGGTGTGAAAGCGAAGTGAAATTCGCTGCTTGAACAAAAACGCCCCTGATCTCGCGATCCGGGGCGTTTTTTATTGGCGGGCAAAATCTGTACAGGCACCGCAAATCCAATGTGGGAGCGGGCTTGCTCGCGAATGCGATCGAGCATTCAGCATTAATGTCAACTGAACCACCGCCTTCGCGAGCAAGCCCGCTCCCACAGGGGGCTTCGCCAGCATAAAAAAATGCCCCGGATCGTGAGATCCGGGGCATTTTTCATGGCTTTTAAAAACTCAGCGATTGCGGGTCAGCAAGGCTGGTTTTTCGCCGCGTGGACGGCCTGGCAGTTGATCCAGTTGCTCAGGTGTCGGGAAGCGATCGCTTTTCGACTCCTTGTGAATGATCTTCGGTGCCGGGCCCCGCGGGTTCTGCACGGCCGGTTCCGAACGAGGCTGCTCGTCACGGGCCGGGCGACGGTTGCGGGACTCTTCGCGACGGGCCTGGCCATCACGTGGAGCGCCGTTGCGTGGGCCGCTGCGCTTGGCTGGCGGCGTGCCGGTGGTTGCGCCGCTGCTGCTGCGCGGACCATTTTGGCGACCTTGTGGCTGACCGGTGCGCGGAGCACCTGCGCCTTGTGCCGGAGCGCCCGGACGGCGGCCACGGCCCTGAGCAGGTTTGGCTTGAGGCACGTAATCGACGCGGTTACCGAAGTTATCGACATCGTCGTCCAGGAACTCGTCCGGAGCACGGTCAGCGGCGGCACGAGGTGCCGGACGCTGTTGCTCACGGGCCGGGGTGCCTTCGCGAGGCTTGTGTTCACGGGCGGGGCGATCGCCACGGCCAGTGGCAGCAGGTTTTTCCTTGCCGCCCTTGTCCTTGCCTTTGTCTTTACGACCGCCACCACCACCGCTGCCGTTCGGACCATCGCCGCGCGGGCCACGTGGGTTGCGCGGATTACGCACATCCGGACGCTCGCGAACTTCAGGTTTCTCGGCTTCCACAGCGCTGGAGTCGAAGCCCATCAGGTTGCCGTCGGCAATCTTCTGCTTGGTCATGCGCTCGATGCTTTTGAGCAGCTTTTCTTCGTCCGGAGCGACCAGCGAGATCGCCTCGCCCGAACGACCGGCACGGCCGGTACGGCCGATACGGTGCACGTAATCTTCGTCGACGTTCGGCAGTTCGAAGTTGACCACGTGGGGCAACTGGTCGATGTCCAGGCCGCGAGCGGCGATGTCGGTGGCGACCAGGATGCGCACTTCACCGGCCTTGAAGTCGGCCAGGGCTTTGGTGCGGGCGTTCTGGCTCTTGTTACCGTGGATGGCGACGGCGGTGAGGCCGTGTTTGTCCAGGTACTCGGCCAGGCGGTTGGCGCCGTGCTTGGTGCGGGTGAACACCAGCACCTGTTCCCAGGCGCCAGCGGTGATCAGGTGCGCCAGCAGCGAACGCTTGTGGTTGGCTGGCAGACGGAATACGCGCTGTTCGATCCGCTCGACCGTGGTGTTCGGCGGCGTGACTTCGATGCGTTCCGGGTTGTGCAGCAGCTTGCCGGCAAGGTCGGTGATGTCTTTGGAGAACGTCGCCGAGAACAGCAGGTTCTGGCGTTTGCTCGGTAGGCGGGCGAGGACCTTTTTCACGTCATGGACAAAGCCCATGTCGAGCATGCGGTCGGCTTCGTCCAGCACGAGGATTTCCACGTGGGACAAATCGACGCTGCCTTGGCCGGCGAGGTCGAGCAGGCGACCGGGGCAGGCCACCAGCACGTCGACACCGCGGGACATGGCCTGAACCTGTGGGTTCATGCCGACGCCGCCGAAGATGCAGGCGCTGACGAACTTCAGGTCACGGGCATAGACCTTGAAGCTCTCGTGCACCTGGGCCGCGAGTTCGCGGGTTGGGGTCAGGACCAGTACGCGCGGTTGGCGCGGGCCGTGACGCTGGGATTTGTCCGGGTGACCGTTGGGGAACAACCGCTCCAGAATCGGGAGGGCGAAACCACCGGTTTTACCAGTACCTGTCTGTGCCGCAACCATCAGGTCGCGACCTTGCAACACGGCGGGAATGGCCCGCTGTTGCACCGGAGTAGGCTCGGTATAGCCCGCTGCCTCGATGGCGCGGACTAAAGCCTCGGAGAGACCGAGGGAAGCAAAGGACATGAGTAATCCTGTTTTAGTTAGGGCTTGGCCCAATGGGAGTCTTGCCTGGCGCGAATCGCGTTTAAGAGGACGCAATCCCGTCCGGTCCTGCTGGGCCTCGAAGGCTCGTCTGGAGCGCTCGCGCGGGCTGAAAAGCTGCGCTGTAGCGGGATCGAGATGCCTTGAACAAGTCCGAGCGTCCGGGCGTGAGCCTGGCGGGAAGGCCGGAGTATAACAGAGCAATCACTGCGCGCCGCTTTCCTGCTGCTCAACGGTTTTTCCGCCGGTTGCGGTGGCGCTGGCGGCCCGTGCTTCGGGGGCCGGGCCGGCGCCATAGCGGGCGCTCAGTTCGGCGTAGGCCGGCTCGCGCTTGAAGCGTTTGAGCTCGGCACCGAAACGCTGCACCAACAAATCCATCCCGGCATTGCGGCGTACCGCCAGAAACTGGCTTTGCTGGCTGATGATGATCGGGTTCTCGGTGATTTTGTCGCGGATGTTCAGTTGATCGAGCAAATGCTGGCCAACCCGGCGATCAGTGATCAGCAGGTCGATGCGGCCGCGCACCAGTTTGCCGAAGTTGGCTTCATGGGTGGGTGCCGGCTCTTGGGTGAACAGCGTCGATTCGCTGAAGTCCTTGCTGTACAGGTAGCCCGGCGAGGTGCCGATGGTCAGGCCTTTAAGATCGTCCAGGGTGCGAAACGGATAGGGTCGCTCGTTGGCATAGAACATTACGAATTCGACTTGCGAGAGCGGTTCGCTGGGGTAGAGCAGGGTCGCGTCGCGTTCAGCGCTGTGGAAGATATCCAGCACGCCATCTGCCTGGCCTTGCTCAAGCATCGACAGGCAGCGTTTCCATGGCAGGAACTGCCATTCCACGTCGATTCCGAGGCGTTTGAAGACAATGGCGGTGGTTTCATAGTCAAGCCCCAAAGACTTGCCGTTTTCCTCATACACGTAAGGTGCCCAGGGTTCGGTGACAATACGCAACTTCTCGCCCCGAGCAGTGAGGCTCAGGCAAGTGAACAGAAGCATGGTCAGTAACTGAGCGATCAAAGGCATGGGGTTGAGATTACGACGAGAAATCATAAAGAGCCAGAAACCGGATCCAGATGCTCTGGTTCAGGGTATGGCTGCACAATAAAGGGGCGCCGGAAAGCAAAAGATCGCAGCCTTCGGCATTTCCTACAGGGGATACGTACCTCTGTAGGAGCTGCCGAAGGCTGCGATCTTTTGATCTTGCTTTAACGACGATTAACGCGGCAACTTCAGGTTGTTCCACACCGCCAGACTCGGCTCAGCCTGGTTCAGCGTGTAGAAATGCAGCCCTGGAGCGCCACCTTGCAGCAGGCGTTCGCACATCTGGGTGATGACTTGCTCGCCAAAGCCTTGAATGCTTTGGGTGTCGTCGCCGTAGGCTTCCAGTTGCTTGCGGATCCAGCGCGGGATTTCCGCACCGCAAGCGTCGGAAAAACGCGCCAGCTTGCTGTAGTTGGTGATCGGCATGATCCCCGGCACGATCGGGATGTTCACACCCTTGGCCCGTACACGCTCGACGAAGTAGAAATAACTGTCGGCGTTGAAGAAGTACTGGGTGATCGCACTGTTGGCGCCGGCGTTAGCCTTGCGCACGAAGTTGTTGAGATCGTCTTCAAAGTTGCGCGCTTGCGGATGCATCTCCGGGTAAGCGGCGACTTCGATGTGGAAATGATCGCCGGTTTCTTCACGAATGAATTCAACCAGGTCATTGGCGTGACGCATCTCGCCGCTGGCCATGCCCATGCCCGAGGGCAGGTCACCGCGAAGCGCAACGATACGCTTGATGCCGGCTGCCTTGTACTGGCTCAGCAGGCCGCGCAGGTCGTCCTTGCTATCGCCCACGCAAGACAAATGCGGCGCGGCAGGGACTTTGACTTCGCTTTCAAGCTGCAACACGGTGTTGAGGGTGCGATCACGGGTCGAACCGCCAGCGCCGTAGGTGCAGGAGAAGAAGTCGGGGTTGTAGGACGCCAGATGACGAGCAGTGGCGATCAGTTTTTCATGCCCAGCATCGGTCTTCGTCGGGAAGAACTCGAAACTGTAGCGACGGTCTTGGGACATGGTCATATCCTTGGAAGCACGTAAGCCGGACGCTTGCACATCCCAATGTGGGAGCGGGCTTGCTCGCGAAAGCGGTGGGTCAGACGACATTAATGTTGAATGTTAAACCGCCTTCGCGAGCAAGCCCGCTCCCACAAGGGAGAGCAGGCAGCAGGACCAATCAGTAGCGGTAAGCGTGCGGCTTGAACGGGCCTTCGACGGTCACGCCGATGTAGTCAGCCTGTTGCTTGGTCAGTTGAGTGACCACGCCACCGAAACCGCGGACCATTTCCAGGGCCACTTCTTCGTCGAGTTTCTTCGGCAGTACTTCAACGGTCAGACGCTCGGCTTTCTGGGCTGGCGACAGGTCGGCGTACTTCTGGCCGAACAGGAAGATCTGCGCCAGAACCTGGTTGGCGAACGAGCCGTCCATGATGCGGCTTGGGTGGCCAGTGGCGTTGCCCAGGTTAACCAGACGGCCTTCGGCCAGCAGGATCAGGTAGTCGTCGTTCTGAGCGTCGAAAGCGCCAGGACCGGTACGGTGAACCTTGTGAACCTGTGGCTTCACTTCTTCCCATGCCCAGTTCTTGCGCATGAAAGCGGTGTCGATTTCGTTATCGAAGTGACCGATGTTGCAGACCACAGCGCGCTTCTTCAGGGCTTTGAGCATGTTTGCGTCGCAAACATTGACGTTGCCGGTGGTGGTCACGATCAGGTCGATCTTGCCCAGCAGCGCTTTGTCGATGCTGGCTTCGGTACCGTTGTTGATACCGTCGATGAACGGCGAAACCAGTTCGAAACCGTCCATGCAGGCTTGCATGGCGCAGATCGGGTCGACTTCGGACACTTTGACGATCATGCCTTCCTGACGCAGGGACTGGGCCGAGCCCTTGCCCACATCACCGTAACCGATGACCAGCGCTTGCTTGCCGGACAGCAGGTGGTCGGTGCCGCGCTTGATCGCATCGTTCAGGCTGTGACGGCAGCCGTACTTGTTGTCGTTCTTGCTCTTGGTCACCGAGTCGTTGACGTTGATGGCCGGGATTTTCAGCTCGCCCTTGGCCAGCATGTCCAGCAGACGGTGAACGCCGGTGGTGGTTTCTTCAGTGACGCCGTGGACGCGGTCCAGGATCGCCGGGTATTTCTTGTGCAGCAGCTCGGTCAGGTCGCCGCCGTCGTCGAGGATCATGTTGGCATCCCAAGGCGCGCCATCTTTCAGGATGGTTTGCTCCAGGCACCACTCGTACTCTTCTTCAGTCTCGCCTTTCCAGGCGAAAACCGGGATACCGGCAGCAGCGATAGCGGCAGCGGCCTGGTCTTGAGTCGAGAAAATGTTGCAGGACGACCAACGCACTTCGGCACCCAAGGCAACCAGGGTTTCGATCAGCACGGCAGTCTGAATGGTCATGTGGATGCAGCCGAGAATCTTCGCGCCTTTGAGCGGCTGCTCGGCGGAGTACTTGCGGCGCAGACCCATCAGGGCTGGCATTTCGGATTCGGCGATGATGGTTTCGCGACGGCCCCAGGCAGCCAGGGACATGTCGGCAACTTTGTAATCGTTAAAATCTACAGGCGTGATAACAGCGCTCATGATGAGCCTCCATTCGTAATGTATGCGAATGGGCGCCGTTGTGCGTTTAGTGTCTGGCCGTGGCCAGTCAACGCCCCATCCGAGCCTGACAGGTCGAACCTGCTGCAGCGCCCCTCGGACAGGTGGCGGGAAAACGGTAGCAAGTGAACATTACCGTTTTGAGTTGGGTAGCCCCATTCCATTGCTGGAATGAGGCCCCCCAAGAACCGTACGTGCGCCTTTCAGCGCATACGGCTCAAGTCTTGCAAAACCTCAATTAGAGGCCGATTTGTTCACTGTCAAACCCAGCGCGTGAAGCCGCTGGTGACAAACAGGGTGCAATAGTACCCGATTGCCCAAAGAGTCGTCACCACCCTGAATGCGGTAGATGACGTGATGGTCGTGCCATCCGGTCTCTTTGGTTATCGACTGCCCACATAACGCACACTTTCCGTTCTGGCTTCGGAACAAGCTGACAATCTGCTTCCGGTACTTCATCTTTTTCAGCATCCGGTCCATACGCAGTTTCTCGCTCATCCCCTCCATTGCAGGATCGAAGGGGTTGTATCCTCCGCTGACTTTTCGGTGTCGCTCAATGGGGGTCTCGGCTAACGAGTACAGCTTTAGGGTCACACGTTCTCCCTTTCCGTTTATCACCGACTCGGCGAATACCCAACATTTCTGCTCCTGCGCGGGAAAGTACTTCTCCTTTATCCAGAACGCATTCTTGTTGGGGTGTCGCCGTTTAGCCCAGCGCCAAAGCGCATAGTTAATCAAATGGTCCATGCGGCTGTACGTCTGCTTGGCCACCACTGGCTGGTGGTAAATCGCCCAGCCTCGGAGTACAGGGTTCAGCAGTCGGATCAAGTCTTCCTGCCTAGCCGTTTTATTGGTGCTGATGACTTCCTTTACTTTGCGGTAGAACGCTTGCACGTTTTTCTTGCTCGGTTTGATCAGGAGCTTCCCTTTGTACTTGCGGAAATTCCATCCCAGAAAGTCGAAGCCTCCATCAATATGGACGACATGGGTTTTCTCCGGTGACAGCTGCAGACCCCGTACTGAGAGGAACTGCTCCACCCAAGGTTTGATCTCGTTTTCCAGTATCTCTTTCGAGCTACCAGTGATCACAAAATCATCCGCATATCGCACCACATTGATCTTCAGCTTCTTGGCCCTTGTCACGCCCAGATGTTGCTTGAGCTGTGTTTCCAGACCATCCAGCACCATGTTTGCCAAGGTGGGCGAGATAATCCCGCCCTGCGGCGTACCCGCATTCGTTGCCTGTAGCTGGCCTTTGTGAATCACACCAGCTTTCAACCACTTCCGAAGGATCGTTTTGTCCGTAGGGACGTTGGCGATCAGCCAGTCGTGATTGATATGGTCGAAGCAACCTTTGATGTCCGCCTCCAGTACCCATTGGGCCGAAGCTTTTTGGGATAGGGAAATGAACAGCTGCCCCATCGCATCCGCCGTCGAGCGTTCAATCCGAAAGCCGTAGCTGTTCGGATCACCGGTGGTTTCTGCGATGGGCGCCAGCGCCAGCAGGTATAAAGCCTGCATGGCCCTGTCAGTCATGGTCGGAATGCCCAAAGGGCGTTCTTTCCCATTCGACTTCGGGATGAACACACGCCGTAAAGGCCGTGGCTGATATCCGTGGCGCTTCAACCCGTTTGCCGCTTTCCATTTCGCGTCGGGTGTATCCCAGAGCACGCGGTCGACTCCCGCCGTGCGCTTACCCTGGTTTTCAGTGACTCGCCGTACGGCCAAGTACCTGGCCGTTCGAGAGTGGGTTAGCATCCGTTGCAAGGCTTTCACCCTGCGCCATTGGCCTTCCCGACAAGCCTTCGCAATCCGTACCTGCATTGCCCGAACATTCCGCTGAACACGACGCCAATCGATGTCGTGCCACTGCTGCGGAGTGCCGGAGGGCGCAGACACGGCCTTTAGGCTGTGTTCTATCATGCTGCCTTCCTCTCAAGTTTCCCCGGACAGAAGACGTACGCATCCCCCGACGGGAATGGACGTTCCCGTCAGGGTTGGTTTAATTGGAGACCACTACTGCTGGCCTCTAAGATCATTGAGACAGGTTCAGTCAGAGTTCATGCGACGAAAGACCACGCAGAAGTCTGCCCGGTTTCCCGTGGGGTAATGTCTCAACCCCTATCCGAACCATTACAGCCCGGCGTTCGCTTTCTCTGCGATCCCATACCCGCACAGCCAACAGATCCCCTTGCGGTTCACCTGCCCGAAGGCAGCCATACGGGCTTACCACGTTCCCTGCCTGTCACACGACTGGGTTAGGGTCTGCCTTTCCACCGGTGGTCATACGGCGACGTATCTCTATCCGCTACAGCGATATCCGACCACATACCTTTTGGTTCGAGCCTGTCAGCAGTTTGGGCTCGTCAATCGTTACGGTGTTTATCAGCAGTTCACATGGGTTACCCATGCCAGTCAGCCTAGCGCCTCAACCCGGTACTGCTCCGAGCATCTGCGTCCTGCCTCGCGGCGAGGTCACACCCGTGAGGGGGCACATTGTCAGAAAAACTTCACACCCCACCGTTACCAGTGACGCATGTCTTCGTAGGCTATCGTTGGTCGCACAACGAGTCCGCTGCCACCTTGCAGGCAAGGTAGTTGGACAATGACAGACAGAGCTTTCGCTCATGTCTCCGGGAGTGATGAGAGCAGGAACTGCCAAGGCAGCATGCTCGAAGAAGTGTTGCCTCGAATGTCTGAGGCGGGAAGTAACCCCTGCGGGGATTATTTCCCGCAGGGTTGTGCCTAGAAACAGGCTGAGATGAATTGCACTCCAGAGCCGGGAGCAACCGGTTCTGTGGTCGAGTAATAGAGCGCGTATCGACCGGGAAGCGCCAGCCGCCGCAACGGCCAAGTCCTTGAAGGCAGGGGACTCCTGGGAGGATTTTGTTTCACAGGGTTGGATGCCTGAGCTTTGGTTCTAATCAAAGAACCCTTCAAGATGACCTGACACCTCGAAGTTCGGAGACACGCTCAGCGTGTCGTACAACGGGGGCGATTATAGCGGGCTATGCTGATCTTCCAAAGCGTTTCTGTTGGTCAATGTCCGAACGGTAATCGAGACCATAGTCGATGCTTGATAGAGCTCTAGTCCGGGCTCTGCCATGATGGCCGGCATCAATCGGCAAGACGGTCAGGAGTGAGTATGAATTTCCACACCCGCAAATGGGTAAAACCCGAAGACCTCAACCCCAACGGCACGCTGTTCGGCGGCAGCCTGTTGCGCTGGATCGACGAAGAAGCAGCGATCTATGCCATCGTCCAGTTGGGCAATCAGCGTGTGGTCACCAAATACATTTCCGAAATCAACTTCGTCAGTGCCTCGCGCCAGGGCGACATCATCGAACTGGGCATCACCGCCACCGAATTCGGTCGCACCTCGATCACGCTGACTTGCGAAGTGCGCAATAAGATCACCCGCAAGAGCATCCTGACGGTAGAGAAAATGGTTTTCGTGAACCTGGGCGAAGACGGCCTGCCCGCGCCGCACGGCCGGACCGAGATCAGGTACGTCAAAGACCAGTTCAAGGATGATGTGATCGGCGAGTGATTGCCGCTCTGTGGCGAGGGAGCTTGCTCCCGCTCGGCTGCGAAGCAGTCGTAAGCCGACAGTGAAGTCTGTCTGAAAGAACCCGATGGCAGATTTTAGGGCCGCTTCGCGCCCCGACGGGAGCAAGCTCCCTCGCCACAGGGTTTGCTTCGTTTCGGCGGGTAGTGAACAGCTCCGAACCCCGCGTGTCGTAGTTAAACGACCCGCCACTGGTTCAGGAGCTTTATGGACACGCCCAAAGACGGCAAGACCCCGGACCTCTCGGCGCAAGAACAGCGCGAGGTCGACAAGAACCAGCCACCGCGCGCGGCGGTGCTGCACGAAATCATTCGCACCCAAGGCGATCAGGAGCTCGAGCGTAGCGTTGCGGCGCTGTGGTGGTCGGCCCTGGCTGCGGGCTTGACCATGGGCTTGTCGCTGATGGGCATGGGGCTGCTCAACTCGCGTCTGCCGGACGGCGAAGGCTTCAAGGTGATCGCCAGTTTCGGTTACTGCGCAGGTTTTCTCGCAGTGATTCTCGCCCGCCAGCAACTCTTCACCGAGAACACCCTGACTGCGGTATTGCCGATCATGAGCAAGCCTACGCTGGGTAATTTCGGTCGGTTGCTTCGGCTGTGGTCGGTCGTGCTGGTGGGTAACCTCTGCGGCACCCTGCTGGTGGCGTATGTGATGCTGCACCTGCCGATTTTCGACACCAAGACCGATCTGGCTTTCCTCGACATCGGGCGCAAGGTCATGGAGAACGACGCGAGCAAAATGTTCGCCAAAGGCATCATCTCAGGCTGGATGATCGCCACCATGGTCTGGATGATCCCGTCCATGGAAAGCGCCAAGATGTGGATCATCATCCTCATCACCTATTTCATGGCACTGGGAGATTTCACCCACATCGTGGTTGGATCGGTCGAGGTCTCGTATCTGGTGTTTGCTGGCGAGTTGCCCTGGAAGGATTTCTGGCTGGTGTTCGCAGGACCCACGCTGGTGGGGAACATCATCGGTGGCAGTTTTATCTTCGCACTGATCAGTCACGCGCAGATTCGCAGTGAAAGCGGGCCGCCGAAGAAGAGCACGGATCAAACGCCGGATCCACGCAAGCCTAAAGATGAGTGAAGTGAGGAGCACCGCGTAAGCTTCATCGCGAGCAGGCTCGCTCCCACCGGGAAATACGCTGCCCAAGTGGGAGCGAGCCTGCTCGCGATAGCGGTTTGCGCAACAATGCAGTCAATCAGCCGGACACATTGACCGCGACAGCACTGCGACGCTGCAGGTAGATGAAAAACAACGCCGTCAGCACCGTCAACCCGCTGACCAGTGCGCCGGTCCACGGCAAGTCCGCCAGATCCGCGCCACTGGCTACAACCAGCCCGCCAATCCACGCACCGGCTGCGTTGCCGAGATTGAATGCACTTTGATTCAGCGTCGACCCGAGGTTCGGCGCTTCATGAGCCTGATCGATGATCAGCAATTGCAGGATCGGGCACAGCGCAAACGCGAATATGCCCCACAACACCAGCGTGATCGCCGCCGGGATCACTGAGTGACTGGTCTGACTGAAAGCGGCCAGCACGACGACCACCGCCAGTGCCATACCCACCAGAGAAGGCAGCAAACGACTGTCCGCCAATCGGCCGCCAAGCATGCTGCCCGCCGTCAGACCGACCCCGAACAACAGCAACATGATCGTCACACCATGCGGGCTGACACCGGTGATGTCTTGCAGGATCGGCGCGATATAGGTGAACACGCTGAACAGACTGGTGGACGCCAGCACGCTCATGCCCAGCGCCAGCAGCACGTTGACCTTGCCCAGCACTTTGAACTCGCTGGCCAGGTTGGCCTTGTCCATGGGGATTTCCTTGGGCAGCCAGACCCACTGTGCGATGGCCGCAATCACACCAATCACCGACACGGCCCAAAACGTCGAGCGCCAGCCAGCGTATTGCCCCAGCGCGGTGCCCAATGGAACGCCCAGCACGTTGGCCAGCGTCAGGCCGGTGAACATCATGGCAATCGCCTGGGCTCGTTTGTTCGGTGCCACCAAACCGGCAGCGACCACCGAGCCGATGCCGAAGAACGCACCATGGCACAGCGCGGTGATCACCCGCGCGGCCATCAACGTGGCGTAGTTCGGCGCCAGGGCGCAGAGGATATTGCCGAGAATGAACATCAGCGTCATGCCCAGCAATGTGGCTTTGCGCGGCATGTTGGCGGTGCCGACCGCGAGGATCGGCGCACCGAACACCACGCCCAGGGCGTAACCGGTGATGAGCAGCCCCGCGTGAGGAATGCTCACGGCGAGGTCGCGGGCGACATCGGGCAGCAAGCCCATGATGACGAATTCGGTGGTGCCGATGCCGAAGGCGGCAACGGCCAGTGCAAGCAAGGCGAGTGGCATGCGCAAGGTCTCTGTCGGTAGTCTTGACGCTTTGATCAGGCATACGCAGGCCGACGACCGTTCTCGGTGAGAGCGGGCAGAGGCAGGAATTATTGGAATTAGTGTGTGCGCAACTGAGTGCGGCGTGGTCGCTTGCAGTATAAACAGCTGCGGACATATGGCGAATCAATTCTCTGCCCCGCCCATGTAGGGGTGGGTGGGGGGGCAAAATAAGGAGTGTGCCGTGCTTGCGACGGTTCTGGTGTTGGTGGCGGCGCTGTTGCACGCGGCGTGGAATACCCTGATCAAATTCAGCGCGGAGCGGCTGTTGGTGGTGGCCTGCATGGACAGCGTGGCGCTGCTGTTTGTCGCCCTGATGCTGCCCTTCGTGGCGCTGCCGCCACTGGAGATGTGGCCGTGGATTCTCGCGTCAGCGGCATTTGAGTTGCTCTATCGCTACCTGTTGATCCAGGCCTATCGGGTCGGCGATCTCGGTCTGGTCTATCCGTTGATGCGTGGCCTGTCGCCGTTGGTGGTGCTGGCACTGACGCTGATCTTCGCCGGGGAAGTGCTGACGGCTCAACAGATCTTCGGCATTTTGCTGATCCCGTTCGGCATGTTGTGCCTGCTCTGGCAGGGCGGTGGCGGGGTGCGTCTGCCGTGGTCGATGCTGCCGGTGGTGGCACTGATCGGGTTGTGCATCGGTTGCTACACCTTCATCGATGGCCAGGCCTTGCGACGCTGGTCCCATCCGCTGGACTACCTGGTTTGGGTCACATTGCTCAGTGCCTGGCCGTTCCCGTTGCTGGCGCTGGTGCGCAAGCGCCCGGCGTTCATGCTGTTCTGGCGCGAGCAGTGGCGGTTGGGCTTGGCGGTCGGGTTTTGCGTACTGTTCAGCTACGCTCTGGTGCTGTGGGCGATGCAGCTCGGCTCGATTGCTGAAGCCGCGGCGCTGCGCGAAATCAGTGTGATTCTGGTGGTGCTGTTTGGGATGCGCTATCTGAAAGAACCTTTCGGCAAGCCCCGGCTCTTAGCCTGTGGGCTGGTGCTGATCGGCATGTTGGTGATGAAGTTTTAGTCACCCCTGATGGAATTCGATTTTCTATAACTTGAAGAAGGGACTGCGTTATGACGGTTGCTCTGTGGTGCATTTTGATTGCGATCTGCTTGCCATATCTATGCACAGGCGTCGCCAAGTTCAGCGGCGGCAAGTTCGGGCTTAAACAGAATCACGACCCGCGGGCGTTTCTGAATTCGCTTGAAGGGGTGGCCAGGCGTGCGCATTCGGCGCAGTTGAACAGCTTCGAAGTGACACCGGCGTTTGCTGCAGCGGTAATCGTCGCGCACCTGGCCGGTAATGCCGATCTGGTGACGATCAATGTGCTGGCGGTGCTGTTTATCACCAGTCGGCTGCTCTACATCATTTGCTATCTGGCGGACTGGGCGATTCTGCGGTCGTTGGTGTGGGCCATTGGAATGGGGTTGATTGTCAGTTTCTTTGTGGTGTCGGTTTAAAGGCAAGACCAAAAGATCGCAGCCTTTGGCCGCTCCTACAGGGATCGATGTTCGTCCGCGATATTGCAGCGCACGCGGTCAATGTAGAAGCTGGCGAAACCTGCGATCTTTTGCTTTTAAAGTGTGTCTGCAACCTGCGGCACTTGCGGCAACGCCGCCCCCTTAGGCCAAAGCATCCAGATTTGCCCCTGTTGTTTCATGTCGCCGGCCAATTGCCCGGCCGCCTCCCCCGTGCCCCAGAACAGGTCCGCGCGGACCTCGCCGGCAATCGCGCCGCCAGTATCTTGCGCGGCCACCGGACGTACCAGTGCGCTGCCATCCGGGCGTGTGGTCGATAACCACAACAGGCTGCCGAGTGGAATCACCTTGCGGTCCACCGCCGCGCTATAACCTGCGGTCAGCGGGACATTCAGCGAGCCGCGCGGTCCTTCGTTGCTGTCGGGGTTGCGGGTAAAGAACACGTAGCTGGGGTTGCTGCCGAGCAGTTCGGGAATGCGCGCAGGATTCGCCTTGGCCCAGGTGCTGATAGCGCCCATGGTCACGTCTTCTTTCTTCAGCTCACCTTGGTCCACCAGCCAGCGACCGATGGGGCGATACGGGTGGCCGTTCTGATCGGCGTAACCGACGCGCAACTGACGACCGTCATCAAGCTGGATGCGACCCGAGCCCTGGATTTGCAGGAACTGCAGGTTCATCGGGTCGGTCAGCCAGGCAATCACCGGTGCCTTCACGCCTCTGGTTTCAATGGTTGCCGCATCGTCGTATGGCTTGAGCACGCGACCTTCGAGTCGTCCGCGCAGGCGTTTGCCTTTGAGTTCCGGATAGATACTGTCCAGAGAGACGATGATCATGTCCTCGGGTACACCGTACACCGGGATGTTGGCTTCCTCAGTCTGGGTCAGGCTGCCGGGGTACACCGGTTCGTAGTAACCGGTAATCAGGCCGTTGGGGTTGTCATTGGCGGCACGCAGGCCATAGACGTCCAGGTTCTGTTTGAGGAAACCGCGGATGTCATTGGCGGTTGGCTGCACATTGGCGGAAGCCGCACAGGTGCCGCCCCAGACCGGATCGGCCTTGAGCCGGATGCAGGCGCTGCGCCACGAGCCGAAGCCGGCGACGAGGTCGTTGTCGGACACTGCCGGAAGCGCTTCCCAGGTGGCGCTGGAGTAGGTTGCCAGTGCGTGGGTTTTCGGTTTGCTGCTGTCGCCGCCGGTGCAACCTGCCAGCACGGCCACCATCGGAAGGGTCCAGGCCAGATTGTGACGCCATGCCTTGAAACGGCTGTTCATGGAGTAATTCCTTTGTCGGTTGCCTGAGTGCTCCATGCGCTCAAACAACCCGTATTGATAATAGGGCTATTGGTCTTTGCCGGTGACGCGAGGATACTGGCCGCCGTTTCCAGTGACCTGAAGCCACCATGATTCTTAAAAGACTTTCCGTTGTATTGCTGGCCTGTCTGACCTTGTCCGCCTGCGGTGGTGTCGACCCGAACTCGCCGCTGGGTCAGCGCAAGGCGATCTTCAAGCAGATGCTCAAGACCGGCGAAGACCTGGGCGGCATGTTGCGTGGGCGTATTCCGTTCGATGGCCCGAAATTCGTCGACGGCGCGGTGAAGCTTGACGCGTTGTCCCATGAGCCGTGGAAACATTTCCCGCAGGTGCGCGAAGAGGATCACACCAGCGCCAAGGACGATGTCTGGCAGAAGCAGGCACGTTTCCAGGAGCTGGCCCGCACCCTTGAAGGCGCCACCGGTGAGCTGGTGATTGTCAGCAAGGTTCAGCCCTACAAGGTCAGCAACCTGGGGCCGGCGGTGCAGAAAGTCGAAGATGCCTGCAGTGCCTGCCATAAAGAGTTTCGGGATCATTGATTTGCAGCGCTTTCCCGTGGCGAGGGGGCTTGCCCCCGTTCGACTGCGTAGCAGTCGCAATCCAGCCAATGCAATCTGACAGATTGATTGCGGTTGCCATTTTGGGGGGGCTTCGCAACCCAACGGGGGCAAGCCCCCTCGCCACAAAAGCCCCTTGTTCAAGCCGGACTACTTATCCAGCTCATCCAGTGCTTCCTGCAACTCCTTGCGTGATTGAGCCAGTTTGTCTTTGCGCTTGTTGATCTTCTCGGCGTCGCCTTTTTTCATCGCCTTCTCGAGGTCGGCCTGACGCGTGCTGACTTCGTGCTTGGCGTCGAGCACCTTGTTTTCCCGTTCCTTCTTCAAGGAAGCGTCGGTGCAATGGGCAGTGACTTCGTTCAGGGCGGTTTCCAGGCCAGCCTGTTGATCGGCGTTGCCGCGGGACTTGGCCTGTTCGATCTGGTTGATGATGCCTTGTTTTTTGGCGGCGCAGCCGGTCAGGCCCGGGGCATCTTCGTCGGCCATCAATGGAGCGGCCATCACGCTGCACAGGGTCAACACGGCAAGCGGTGAAAGAAGTTTCATAAAAGCTCCAGGTGAAAAATTCGATATAGCGATGGGCTGTTTGAGCGCATCGGCACCTTTGGGTTCCCGGCTCTCAGGCAGGGCTGGCGTCTAGAAACCGTCAATCCCGGCAACACGTAATGTCTCACTCAAGGCCAGGACCTGCGGGTCGCGGAAAAATGCGCTCAATTGCGCTGCGCGCCCCGGGCCGATGCCGGCTTCGGCCTGCCATTGTTCGGTGTTTCGTTGTGCCAGCGCCTGCCATGAGTCGGCGAGGCGTGCCTGGCCAGTCGGCGGCAAACCCAGGGCTTTGAGCCAGCGAGCGAATGGGCGTTGCCGGGCGCTGTTGAAACTGTCCAAAAGGCGAGCACTGCTGCGCTCACCGAAGCCGTCAATCTTAGCAAGCTCTTGCTCATCAAGGGTCAACCAATCGACCAAGCTGTCGAGGCGTTCGGCCTTGAGGAGTTTCTCCCAGGTGCCCGGCCCGACATGAGGCAAGGCCAGCCCCTGTTTGCCACTGAGCCAGCTCAGACGTGCAAGGAATTGGCTTTCGCATCCGGGTGTGGGCTGCCAGCAGCTTAAAGAATGAAAATCTGCCGCAAGCGGTACGTTCAATTCCGGGCGTTCGGTGCTGTGCAGGACGACACCATCGAGCCTGGGGATGGTCAGCCCCGCCAGGCTGATGGCGACCTGATCGCCCGGGCGAATATCCAGCGCTTCCCAGCGTTGCAGAGAACTGACACTGACGCGCCTGATCTGCCGGTCATCGAGCATCACCGGTTTCAGATCCAGCACCGGTGTGATCCGGCCGGTTCGTCCAATCTTGAAGTGGACCTTGCGCACCTCGGCCAGCGCCTGGGCAAAGGGGTATTTCCAGGCGACGCTCCAGTAAGGCGTTTTCGCCTGCCAGCGCTCGGCCGGTGGGCGCTGGTCCTGGCGCAGTACGACCCCATCGCTGGCAAAGGGCAGGGGCGAGCGATACCAGTGCTCGCGCCAGCGTTCGGCATCGGCAAATGCCTCGATCGGCTGACTGTAGGGTGCCGTACTCGGGAACCCCAACTTATCCAGAGCTGCCACCCGGTCGGGCAGGCTTTTCGGGCCTTGCGGCCAGTCCCAGACAAACAAACCGATACCGGCGGCCTGCTCGGAGCTCAGCGCCTTGCGTGCCATCAACCCGGCCACCGTGGCGCGGGCATTGAGGCTGCCGGCCTCGGCTTGTACGTGTTCGGTCAGGCGCCAATAGAGTTCGCCTTGCAGCAGCAAGTCCAGCGACTGCGAAAGTTTTTGAGGGATGGCGGCGATCTGGCGTGCCGAGGCAGTCCAGTCCTGGCCGTTTACCCCGTCCCCCCGACTGATCGCCCGGTGCAACCAGCCATTGCGATAAATCAACGTCACCGCCACACCGTCAACCTTGGGCTGAATCCACACCTCGCCCCGATCCTTCAGCCAGGCTTCGACGGCGCGCCCATCGCGCAGTTTTTCCAGGCCGGTGTGGGCGATGGGGTGAGCAACCGTGCCGCCGGCCGTACGCAATGGTTCGGTGGCGGGGCCTGAATCAAAACACTCGCGCCATTCGGTCAGTCGCGCACGGGACTGATCATAGAGTTCATCGGCGATCAGCGACTGGCCTTCACGATGGTAGCTGTCGTCCCAACGATCGATTTGCAGTTGCAGGGTGGTGATTTCTTCCTGCGCGCGGGCCGGTGGCCAGTCGGGGCATTCGGCG
Source organism: Pseudomonas sp. TE12508 (assembly GCF_056279485.1). Taxonomy (NCBI): domain Bacteria; kingdom Pseudomonadati; phylum Pseudomonadota; class Gammaproteobacteria; order Pseudomonadales; family Pseudomonadaceae; genus Pseudomonas; species Pseudomonas sp. TE12508. Next base: position 184,806 of record NZ_JBWCCN010000004.1, read on the forward strand.
GCATTGGCGGTCTGGCTGGCGAAGGTCAGCAGGAAAGCGAAAAACAGGCGCAGGTTGGGCAGCATCGAGAGCGTCCTTGCTCGTTGGGATGCTTGAAGGCTAGGACGGATTTCCACAATGACGAGTCTGACTGTTTTTCAGTGTGTGTCGACGAACCCTATCGGGAGCGGGCTTTTGTGGTGAAGGGCTTTTGTGGCGAGGGGGCTTGCCCCCGTTGGAGTGCGAAGCGCTCCCGAAAGCAGCGGATGCGATGTCTCAGTTAGACAGCGTCGTCCGATTTACGACTGCTTCGCAGCCGAACGGGGGCAAGCCCCCTCGCCACAAAAGCTCGCTCCTACAAAAGGCACGGACAATAAAAAGCCCCGCACGGCGAACCGTGCGGGGCTTTGGGTACCGCAGGAAAAGTCTTACAGGCCGGCAGCGACACGCAGGTCGTCGGCGCGGTCGGTTTTTTCCCAAGTGAAAGTGGTGAACGTATCGTCGCCCACAGTCTTGGTAGCCGGAGTGCGACCGAAGTGGCCGTACGCAGCGGTTTCCTGGTACATCGGGTGCAGCAGGTCAAGCATGGTGGTGATCGCGTATGGACGCAGGTCGAACACTTCGCGAACCAGTTTGACGATCTTGTCGTCGCTGATTTTACCGGTGCCGAAGGTGTTCAACGAAATCGACGTAGGCTGGGCAACACCGATCGCGTAGGAAACCTGAATCTCGCAACGCTCGGCCAGGCCGGCAGCGACGATGTTCTTGGCCACGTAACGACCGGCGTAGGCCGCCGAACGGTCTACTTTCGATGGATCCTTGCCGGAGAACGCGCCGCCGCCGTGACGGGCCATGCCGCCGTAGCTGTCGACGATGATCTTGCGACCGGTCAGGCCGCAGTCGCCCACCGGGCCACCGATGATGAATTGGCCGGTCGGGTTGATGTGGAACTGGGTGTCTTTGGACAGCAGCTCGGCAGGCAGTACGTGCTTGACGATCAGTTCCATCACGCCTTCGCGCAGGTCTTTGTACGATACGTCAGGGTTGTGCTGGGTCGACAACACAACGGCGTCGATACCGACAACCTTGCCGCCTTCGTAACGGCAAGTGACTTGCGACTTGGCGTCCGGGCGCAGCCAAGGCAGCAGGCCGGATTTACGGGCTTCAGCCTGGCGTTGAACCAGTTGGTGCGAGAAGGTGATCGGTGCTGGCATCAGCACGTCGGTTTCGTTGCTGGCGTAGCCGAACATCAGGCCCTGGTCGCCGGCGCCCTGGTCTTCAGGTTTGGCGCGGTCAACGCCCTGGTTGATGTCAGGGGACTGCTTGCCGATGATGTTCATCACGCCGCAGGTCGCACCGTCGAAGCCGACATTGGAGCTGTTGTAGCCGATGTCGAGAATCACGTTACGGACGATGTCTTCCAGATCGACCCAGGCCGACGTGGTGACTTCACCTGCGATGATTGCCACGCCGGTTTTCACCAGAGTCTCGCACGCTACACGGGCGAATTTGTCTTCAGCAATGATGGCGTCCAGCACCGCATCGGAAATCTGGTCGGCGATTTTGTCCGGATGCCCTTCAGACACGGACTCGGAGGTGAAGAGGGAGTATTCGCTCATCTCGATTTTTTCCTGAATTTACCGATGGTGAGTGTCGCCAGTCGGTCGCTGAAAATGGCGGACCTGAATCTGGAAACCATTACGTAAGCCTACATAGAGGCTTTCCCCGGGAGCGAGTCCCGCAGCGGTGGCCCAACGGGCCAGATCGTCCTGTTCAAACCCCAACCACAGATCACCGCAGGCCTCCCTGGCCCAACTCTGGTTGTGGCTACATAAATCTGTCACGAGCAGGCTGCCGCCCGGTTGCAGCAAGTCGGCCATGCGCTTGAGTGCTTCGGCCGGCGCGGCGAAATGGTGCAGTACCATGTTCAGTACAACGCAATCAGCCTTGAGGCTTACACCGTTCAATGCATCGGCCAATTGCAGTCTGACGTTAGCCAGCATTTCACGTTCGCAGACCTGACGGGCCAGATCGAGCATCGCCGGGCTGTTGTCCAGCGCTGTGACTTGAGCGAAACGACGCGCCAGTTCCGGCAGAAAACCGCCATCGCCAGGGCCGACTTCGATCGCCGTGGCGCCAGGACCGAAACTCAGCTTGTCGAGCAGTGCCACCACGCTGTCGCGGTACTGTGGCAGGCCGGCAATCAGGTCTTGCTGGGCGCGAAACTTCTCCGCGACCCGTGAGAAAAAGTCCTGGCTGGCCGCCGCTCGCTGCCCGTGGACCTGACCGATCCGCGACTGAACGTCAGTCGGCAGGGTCAGGTTGTCCACTTCTTCCAGCAGCGCGGCATGCAGCTTGCCGCCCAGCAGATCGGTGTGGGGCAGGGCGCGACGGTAGAAAATCGCATTGCCTTCACGACGGGTCGCCACCAGGTCGGCCTGGGCCAAAACCTTGAGGTGATGACTCATGCCAGACTGGCCAATGCCGAAGATCTGCGCCAGTTCCAGTACACCGAACGAATCGTTGGCCAGCGCGCGCAATACATTCAGCCGCAGAGGATCGCCGCCGGCCTTGCACAGGGCCGCCAGTTCATCGCAATCGTCATGTCGAATGGAAGGCACGCGTAAATTCATAAGGCCAGCAGTCTAGTGACGGTCAGAAATCATCGCAAGAGCAATATCAAAAAGTTTTGATATTGCTCGATAGATGGCACTTTTCAGCGTTAGGTTTAGTCAGCAAGCGAACAGCGGAAAGGTTTCATCAGTCGAATACGCTGTTATCCATTGGAAAAACGCCTTCGGATGACTATCTGTCATTGCCCCGAAGGCGGTCGGTGAGGGAAAATGCTCGCCTTTTTTCCGTTTCGTTTTATTAACTCTCGATTCAATATCCGCAGGAGAACAGCGATGCCCAGCCGTCGTGAGCGTGCCAACGCCATTCGTGCCCTCAGCATGGATGCCGTGCAAAAAGCCAACAGCGGCCATCCCGGTGCCCCTATGGGTATGGCGGATATCGCCGAAGTACTTTGGCGTGACTACCTGAAGCACAACCCGAGCAATCCATCGTTCGCCGACCGTGACCGCTTCGTGCTGTCCAACGGTCACGGTTCGATGTTGATCTACTCGCTGCTGCACCTCACCGGCTATGACCTGTCGATCGATGACCTGAAAAACTTCCGCCAGCTGCACAGCCGCACTCCGGGTCACCCGGAATACGGCTACACCCCGGGCGTCGAAACCACTACCGGTCCACTGGGGCAAGGCCTGGCCAACGCCGTGGGTTTCGCGTTGGCGGAAAAAGTCCTGGCGGCGCAGTTCAACCGTCCCGGCCATAACGTCGTTGATCACCACACCTACGTGTTCCTGGGTGATGGCTGCATGATGGAAGGCATTTCCCACGAAGTCAGCTCCCTGGCCGGTACCTTGGGCCTGGGCAAACTGATCGCCTTCTACGATGACAACGGCATTTCCATCGACGGCGAAGTCGAAGGCTGGTTCACCGACGACACGCCGAAGCGTTTCGAGGCCTACAACTGGCAGGTGATCCGCAACGTCGACGGTCACGACCCGGAAGAAATCAAGATCGCCATCGATACTGCCCGCAAAAGCGAGCAGCCGACGCTGATCTGCTGCAAGACCACCATCGGTTTCGGTTCGCCGAACAAGCAGGGCAAGGAAGACTGCCACGGTGCCCCGTTGGGTGACGCGGAAATCGCTCTGACCCGTGAAGCACTGAAGTGGAACCACGGCCCGTTCGAAATCCCGGCCAATATTTATGCCGAGTGGGACGCCAAGGAATCCGGTCGCGCTGCCGAAGCCGAGTGGGATCAGCGTTTCGCTGCTTACTCCGCGGCCTTCCCGGAGCTGGCCAACGAGCTGGTTCGTCGTCTGAGCGGTGACCTGCCGGAAGACTTCGCGGAAAAAGCGGCTGCTTACATCGCTGAAGTCGCGGCCAAGGGCGAAACCATCGCCAGCCGTAAAGCCAGCCAGAACGCCCTGAACGCGTTCGGCCCGCTGCTGCCGGAACTGCTGGGCGGTTCGGCTGACCTGGCCGGTTCCAACCTGACCCTGTGGAAAGGTTGCAAAGGCGTCACCGCCGAAGACGCCAGCGGCAACTACATGTACTACGGTGTTCGCGAGTTCGGCATGAGCGCGATCATGAACGGCGTGGCCCTGCACGGCGGTTTGGTGCCTTACGGCGCGACCTTCCTGATGTTCATGGAATACGCCCGCAACGCAGTGCGCATGTCGGCGCTGATGAAGAAACGCATCATCTATGTATTCACCCACGACTCCATCGGTCTGGGCGAAGACGGCCCGACGCACCAGCCGATCGAGCAACTGGCCAGCCTGCGCTGCACGCCGAACCTCGACACCTGGCGTCCAGCCGATGCCGTTGAATCGGCAGTGGCCTGGAAATGCGCGCTGGAGCGTGACGATGGCCCGTCGGCACTGATCTTCTCCCGTCAGAACCTGCAGCACCAAACCCGTGATGCCGTGCAGATCGAGTGCATCAATCGCGGCGGTTACGTGTTGAAGGACTGCATGGGCGAGCCTGAGCTGATCCTGATCGCCACCGGTTCGGAAGTCGGCCTGGCCGTTCAAGCCTTCGACAAACTGACCGAGCAAGGCCGCAAGGTGCGTGTTGTTTCGATGCCGTGCACCAGCGTCTTCGAAGCCCAGGACGCCGGCTACAAGCAAGCGGTTCTGCCATTGCAGGTCAGCGCGCGTATCGCCATCGAGGCCGCCCATGCGGACTACTGGTACAAGTACGTGGGCCTGGAAGGGCGTGTGATCGGCATGACCACCTACGGCGAGTCGGCGCCTGCGCCTGCCTTGTTCGAAGAGTTCGGCTTCACCCTGGAAAACATCCTGGGTCAGGCTGAAGAGCTGCTGGAAGACTAAGTTCAGGTGATGTATTGCCTGTTCTGACGCTATCGCGGGCAAGCCCGCTCCCACAGGGATTTACACCGTCCATGTGGGAGCGGGCTTGCCCGCGATGGCAATAGAACATTCAACGCAACACTGACGGATTCACCACGGTAATCGAGAACCCCATGCCTCAACCGCGTCCTTACAAAGTTGCACTCAACGGCTACGGCCGGATTGGTCGTTGCGTCTTGCGTGCGTTGTTTGAGCGAGGCTCGACGGCAGGGTTCGAAATTGTCGCGATCAACGATCTGGCCGACATGGCCAGCATCGAATACCTGACACGCTTCGACTCCACTCACGGACGGTTTCCCGGTGAGGTGAGGGTCGAGGGCGATTGTCTGCATATTAAAGGCGACTGCGTGAAGGTCCTGCGCAGTGCCACCCCCGAAGGCATCGATTGGGCGTCACTGGGCGTCGATCTGGTGCTGGAGTGCTCCGGCGCTTATCACACGCGTGCCGATGGCCAGCGATTCCTCGACGCCGGCGCGCCACGGGTGCTGTTTTCCCAGCCGATGGCCAGCGAGGCGGATGTCGACGCCACCATCGTCTACGGTGTGAACCAGGATTGCCTGACCGGCGACGAGCTGCTGGTGTCCAACGCCTCCTGCACCACCAACTGCGGCGTGCCGCTATTGCGCCTGCTGGATCAGGCCATTGGTCTGGAATACGTGTCGATCACTACCATCCACTCGGCGATGAACGATCAGCCGGTCATCGACGCCTATCACCACGAAGACCTGCGCCGCACCCGTTCGGCGTTCCAGTCGGTGATTCCGGTGTCCACTGGTCTGGCGCGAGGCATTGAACGCCTGCTGCCGGAACTTGCCGGGCGAATTCAGGCCAAAGCCGTGCGGGTGCCGACGGTTAACGTGTCCTGCCTCGACATTACGATGCAGACCGTAAGCGATACCGACGCCACCGAGGTCAACCGGATTCTGCGCGAGGCCGCCACCCATGGCCCGCTCAAGGGCCTTCTGGCCTACACCGAGTTGCCTCACGCCAGTTGTGATTTCAATCATGACCCACATTCGGCCATCGTCGATGCCAGTCAGACCCGCGTTTCCGGCCCTCGGCTGGTGAACATCCTGGCCTGGTTCGACAACGAATGGGGTTTTGCCAATCGAATGCTGGACGTTGCAGAACACTATTTGCAAACAGCTGCACCACAACCAAAACCTGCTCTCTAAAACAGCTATCCAGGAAATGCGACCCATGACCGTGTTGAAGATGACCGACCTCGATCTGCAAGGTAAGCGCGTACTGATCCGCGAAGACCTCAACGTCCCAGTCAAGGACGGTGTTGTCACCAGCGATGCGCGAATCCTGGCTTCGCTGCCGACCATCAAGCTGGCCCTGGAAAAAGGCGCGGCCGTGATGGTCTGCTCGCACCTTGGCCGTCCGACCGAAGGCGAGTTCTCGGCCGAAAACAGCCTCAAGCCAGTCGCTGACTACCTGAGCAAAGCCCTGGGCCGCGAAGTGCCGCTGGTGTCCGATTACCTGGGCGGCGTCGACGTGAAAGCCGGCGACATCGTGCTGTTCGAAAACGTGCGCTTCAACAAGGGCGAGAAAAAGAACGCTGACGAACTGGCCAAGCAATACGCCGCCCTGTGCGACGTGTTCGTGATGGACGCTTTCGGCACCGCTCACCGCGCCGAGGGTTCGACCCACGGCGTGGCCAAGTTCGCCAAAGTCGCCGCTGCTGGCCCGCTGCTGGCCGCCGAACTGGACGCGCTGGGCAAGGCCTTGGGCGCCCCGGCGCAGCCAATGGCCGCTATCGTTGCCGGCTCCAAGGTGTCGACCAAACTCGACGTGCTCAACAGCCTGAGCCAGATCTGCAACCAGCTGATCGTCGGCGGCGGCATCGCCAACACCTTCCTGGCCGCTGCCGGTCACCCGGTCGGCAAATCCCTGTACGAGCCGGACCTGCTGGACACCGCCCGTGAAATCGCTGCCAAAGTCAGCGTTCCGCTGCCGGTGGACGTGGTGGTTGCCAAGGAATTCGCTGAAAGCGCTACCGCGACCGTCAAGCTGATTGCCGACGTGGCCGCAGACGACATGATCCTGGACATCGGCCCGCAGACCGCGGCGAATTTCGCCGAGCTGTTGAAGTCGTCCAAGACCATCCTGTGGAACGGCCCGGTGGGCGTATTCGAGTTCGACCAGTTCGGTAACGGCACCAAAGTGCTGGCCCAGGCCATCGCGGAAAGCTCGGCGTTCTCCATCGCTGGCGGCGGCGACACCCTGGCAGCCATCGATAAATATGGCGTTGCCGAGCAGATCTCCTACATTTCTACCGGCGGCGGCGCGTTCCTCGAATTCGTCGAAGGCAAAGTGCTGCCGGCCGTCGAAGTCCTGGAAAGCCGGGCCAAGGCCTGAGGCCGCGCATTTGACCAGGCAAAGGAGTGTTCACATGGTCAGGACCTTAATGCTGTTGATTGCCGCGGGTATGCTGGCGGCTTGCGGGAGTAACCCGAAAGCCACGCCGGAACCCGCGCCGCAAACACACGAAAAAGGCTGCTACCAGGCGGATTGGCAAGCGGAAACCAACCCGGTGATCAACAAGCGTTCCGGGCCCGATGGCCTGGACAAATACGAGACACAGGTCCCGGCCAAGGAACATGGTTGCCCTTGAGGGGTCAGACTCTTTACTCAAGGCGGGCGGCGTGTGCCGTCAGTCGAGGAACACGGATGAAAGGCTTTATCGCCGTTGCGGCACTGGCATTGCTGGCAGGTTGCGCCAATTTGAACCTGTTCAACGCTGCCGAGCCAGCGGACAGCTGGACCACCTGGACCTGCGACAGCCAGGCCAAAGTGCTCTGGCGCTACACTGACATCAACCGCAAGGAAGTCGATGTTCGCCTGGGCGGTGCCGATCAGGTTTACCGTTTGAAGCTAGAGCCGGGCGCCGAAGGTTCGCTGTACAGCAACGACATGCTGGCGTTTCACGTAAAAGGTGAGGAAGGCCTGGTGTATTGGGTCGCCACCAACGATTTGATCGGCCGCGGTTGTAAAGCCGAGTAACACGATTGATTTGATTCACAGCGATCCAAATGTGGGAGCGGGCTTTTGTGGCGAGGGGGCTTGCCCCCGTTGGAGTGCGAAGCGCTCCCGAAGCCAGCGGGCGCGATGCTTCAATTAGACCGCGTCGTCCGATTTGCGACTGCTGCGCAGCCGAACGGGGGCAAGCCCCCTCGCCACAAGGTTTCAGCGACACAGGTTTTTTGTTGTACCGAATTCGCAGCCCGGGCCAACCCCCGATCTGCAATAACTTGAATAGCCGCCGCCGCTACGGCAGGCTGGCACGATTAACGACCCTCAACCGGGAGAGACACACACAATGGCACTTATCAGCATGCGCCAGATGCTGGACCACGCAGCCGAGTTCGGCTACGGCGTTCCAGCCTTCAACGTCAACAACCTTGAGCAGATGCGCGCCATCATGGAAGCCGCTGACAAGACTGACTCCCCGGTGATCGTCCAGGCTTCGGCCGGTGCTCGCAAATACGCAGGCGCCCCGTTCCTGCGTCACCTGATCCTGGCAGCCATCGAAGAATTCCCGCACATCCCGGTGTGCATGCACCAGGACCACGGCACCAGCCCTGACGTCTGCCAGCGCTCCATCCAGCTGGGCTTCAGCTCGGTGATGATGGACGGCTCCCTGGGCGAAGACGGCAAGACCCCGACCGACTACGACTACAACGTCCGTGTTACCCAACAAACCGTAGCCATGGCTCACGCCTGCGGCGTTTCGGTAGAAGGCGAGCTGGGCTGCCTGGGTTCGCTGGAAACCGGCATGGCCGGTGAAGAAGACGGCATCGGCGCCGAAGGCGTTCTGGATCACAGCCAAATGCTGACCGACCCGGAAGAAGCCGCTGACTTCGTCAAACGCACCCAGGTCGATGCCCTGGCCATCGCCATCGGCACCAGCCACGGCGCCTACAAGTTCACCAAGCCACCTACCGGCGACGTGCTGGCCATCGACCGCATCAAAGAAATCCACAAACGCATCCCGAACACCCACCTGGTCATGCACGGTTCGTCTTCGGTTCCGCAAGAGTGGCTGGCGATCATCAACCAGTACGGCGGCGACATCAAAGAAACCTACGGCGTACCGGTTGAAGAAATCGTCGAAGGCATCAAGCACGGCGTGCGCAAGGTCAACATCGACACCGACCTGCGCCTGGCCTCCACCGGCGCGATGCGTCGCCTGATGGCTACCAACCCAAGCGAGTTCGATCCGCGTAAGTTCTTCGGCGCGACCGTGACTGCAATGCGTGATGTGTGTATCGCACGTTATGAGCAGTTTGGTACGGCGGGTAATGCTTCGAAGATCAAACCGATCTCGTTGGAAGCGATGTATCAGCGGTATTTGAAGGGTGAGTTGAACGCTAAGGTTAACTAAGCCTTAGCGTTAAACCGCTGATTCAAGAAACCCGCCGAGAGGCGGGTTTTTTTGTGGGTGATTATTCTTTCAACCATCAAGCGCAGGAATTGAAATCCTTGACTTGAGACCGGCTAATGGGTGTCCCCTTATTGATGCTTATTGGTTCGGCGAAAATAAACCGGTTTCGGGAAACCATTTGCGGATTTCCGCTTCGGTCAAAATATAGAACTTCGCTATAATATTTATTCAAATAAGTTATAAAAAACTGTCATTTGTTGCAGGTGACTTAATTGCTTGCGCCTATAACATTGTTGTTGTCCGAGCATTTTGTTCGGTTTACATCGAGGTTGTGATTATGTCCAAAGGAAAACAAAATCCAGCTTTACAGCGTGCCTATCTTTCGGAAAATACTCCGAAAGGCAATTACTACAGCGTTTTGATTAGCTTTGCTGATTATGATACCGGTCACATTGAAGGTAAGTGGGGAAAAAATCAGGCCCCCACTTCTCCTTTAGGTGCTTCAGGTTATCACCGGCTTGATGCCAGCGATGAGTCGTGTGTTAGATTAACGTTTGACGAAAATGAAAGTTGTATTTTGTTATCCATAAATCAGGAATACAAGAGGCTGTCTGGCGAACTCTACAATAAGCAGGATGGCTCTAAAGCTCATGTGGTTTTCAATCAGTCTTAGGCTGGGTATAAAAAATAGCCCGTTAATTGGATCGGAATATAGTTGGGCGATTCCAGATGTTAACTAAATTGAATTGAGGTGTGAGCTATGAAAGAAGTTCCTAGTCTTCAGGCTACTTATTTCAGTGAGCCTGTCAATGGTACTTACTATACGCTTGGAATAAGATCAGTTGATCATGATGGTGGTAAAATTATCGGGCGTTGGGGGAAGGGGCAATTTATGGGGCACAGTTTATATTCTGGTTGGCTGCATTGGAATGGCCAAGCAAGTACGATCTATCTTGATATGGTATTCGACGTATGCAATTTGCAGTCGGATGATAGGAGCTTTAATAGATTGTACGGGACGATTAAGGGTGTTGTTGATGCTGAAAGCCATCCTATTGTGTTCAATAAGTCTAAAGACGAAATTGTTGAAGGATAATTGGTTTGCGTAGAATTCGACCGACGTAGATTTTTCGGCGCGACCGCGATGCGTGATGTATGTAACGCTTGTTATGAAGCGTTCGGTGCTGCTGGTAATGCTTCGAGGATCAAGCCGATCTCTCTGCAAGCGATGTTCCAGAATTATCTGAAAGGTGAGTTGAACGCCAAGGTTAACTGAGGCTGAGCATTAGTTCGCTGATTCAAGAAACCCGCCGCGAGGCGGGTTTCTTGTAGGTGATTACTCCTTGAAAAGCGGAAAAGAAAAGGGGACAGATTCATTTAATCGTCCCTTATTCAGTGAGTTGAGCGCTAAGGTTAATTAAGCCTGAGCGTTAAACTGCGTTGATAAAAAACCCGCCGAGAGGCGGGTTTTTTATTGGAAGCAAGTTTGCTCGCCTTGGTCCAACCGAGCCGCGATTACTCCTTCAATTCGACGTGGTCCAACGCCTGGTTCACCGCCAGTTCGCCGAGCATGACCACTTGAGCGATGCCCAGCAGGGTCTTGCGATGGGAGGTCTCCAGCAGCGCCGCGAAATTGTTGAGCATGGTGGTGGCCGACCCCGTGTTTCGCTGGCGTTGGCCAGCAGGGATTCGGTGTTGTACTTCGGATTGGCCAAGTACATGGGCTCGGGTTCGTTGGTGGTGGCCATGATGTTGGCGGCCGGGTTGAGGTAATGGTCGAGGGCGCGTTCGGCGGCTTCGTGGAATTTTTTTGAGTCGAGGGATTCGTAGGGTGATGCCGGGTCGGTGACCGGCGGATGCGGCGTTGATTTTGTCATTTGCTCGAAACCTGATTGGAGTGCCCCCTCTCTGGCTACTAATCAAAGTGGAGGCAACTGTACGCAGGTTAGTAGACCGGGGTTTCGAGCAAGCCGGCGCACCCGAAGGTGCCCTGCGCACAGTTACCATCAAGCGCAGGAATCGAAATCCCTGACTGACAGATGCTTATGCACCAAGCTCGAAACCACGGGCTACTAAACCCGATCACTGGAAATCAGTGACGCGAATCAAGTTACCGGTGGGCTTCAAGGCGCACAAGCCGGCGGATTCTGGCGTACCTGTAGGCGGTGACGCAAGCCGTTGTAGGCTTCATGAAGTAACGCTGAGTGTCTTTAAACGTGGGCGTTTAAGTGGGGCCAGATGCCGCTCAGTGAAGTGATGGAGTTGGACATAAAGAACCTGTGGCGAGGGAGCTTGCTCCCGTTGGGGCGCGAAGCGGCCCCCCAAAAAGAGGGACTGCTGCGCAGCCCGACGGGAGCAAGCTCCCTCGCCACAATGGGTGGATTCCTGCGAGGTTTTCGGAGCTGAAGATCAAAAGATCGCAGCCTTCGGCAGCTCCTACGGGGGGGAATTATTCTGGGGGCTTGTCGGAACGCCGCACCGTCCCGAGCGGCGGCGTAGCCGTCGTAAACCGGCCGGCGCGGCGTATCGCACAGGTTTGGGGGCTGCTTCGCAACCCAACGGGGGCGAGCCCCCTCGCCACAAAGCTGCGATCTTTTAGGGATTAGGTGTCGTGATCGATATCCAGCTTGCTGAACGTCACTTCCCCGCCTTCGCTGGTGTATCCGGTGTTGTCCTGCACGTAGACGCCGGCCTTGAAGTACAGCGGTTTATCACGCCACATCGCGCTGATGTCGGTGTCCCACTGGTAGCCCGCCGCACTGATGCCCAATGCACCGCCGGGGCTGAGGTGGATGAGGTAGGAAAATTCCCGATCGAGTTTTATGCCTGTGGCGATGGTGATGACCCGGGCGGTGTCGTCGTCGGGGTGCATGCGGACTTTGGCGACGATGTTTCCGGTCTCGCTGGAGTCCTTGTATTGATATTCGAGCTTCACCATGGGCTTCTGGCTTTTGTAGGCATGGATCTGACCAATGACGATCTTGCCCGTGCTGGGTACCTTGCTGACCGTAAGGGTCGCACGCAGAAAGTTGTCCGCGTCGGGGTAGTACCAGTTTTTCAGCGTGCCATTGCTGTAGGTTTCGCGCAGTTCGGTGCGAGGGTAAATCGCGTTTTCAGTGCGGGTGCCGGTTACCGGGGCCCAGAAAAACAAGGTGCCGGTGTCGGAGTGGAAGTACTGATCCTTGAAGCCGTCCACCAGTTTGGTTGTTTCAACGGTGTACGGCGGACTGCCGACAGGAACGCTGAGGTTCCAGGTTGCGAGATCGATCATATTCAAGCTTCCACTTTGTTCTGTACGCACGTGCCAGAAGCTCTAGCCCGCGCCTTCGGGCAGTCTTTATAAGCGTAGAACGGTTGTTTGTTAATGCCCGTTTGGCAGATGGTTGACGTCAACATCCTGTCGAAATGCCATCCTTCCCGGTTTACGGGGGCTGTAGGACTGACCGTTAGTCGGCTATGTGAAACTTACTGAAGTGACGGCACTCCGGTAGCTTCTGCTTTTGCGGATCCGGGTCTAGAGTGAAGTCGCATTATGTGTCCGGTTTTCACAAGAGACCGGCCTGAGGTCCCGAACAAGAGATGCAGCATGGAATGCGCACAACCTACGCCAGCTGAAGGCAGCTCAATCCTTTTAATCGTTGATGATTACCCCGAAAACCTGATCAGCATGCGCGCGTTGTTACAGCGCCAGGACTGGCAGGTATTCACCGCAGCTTCCGGGTTTGAAGCGCTCAGCCTGCTGCTCGAACACGATGTCGACCTGGTACTGCTGGATGTGCAGATGCCGGGTATGGACGGTTTCGAAGTGGCGCGCCTGATGCGTGGCAGCCAGCGAACCCGCCTCACGCCGATTATTTTCCTTACCGCCAACGAACAATCCCAGGACGCCGTGATCAAGGGCTACGCCAGTGGCGCGGTGGATTACCTGTTCAAACCGTTCGACCCGCAAATTCTCAAACCCAAAGTCCAGGCCCTGCTCGAGCATCAGCGTAATCGCCGCGCTTTGCAGCAGTTGAGCCATGACCTGGAAGTCGCTCGTGCCTTCAATGCCTCGGTGCTGGATAACGCCGCCGAAGGCATTCTGGTGGTGGGCGAGGACGGACTGATTCGTTTTGCCAACCCGGCGATGTCTCGCCTGCTCAATGCCACGGTGCACGAACTGCAAGGCAAAGAGTTTCTGGATTTCCTGCAAAAACCGCACATCCCGATCTGGGCCGACTCCGAATTGTTTGCCGGCTACAAGCGCGGTGAAACCCTGCGCCTGCACGATGCGTTGCTGCGTACCGCGCCTGGCCAGCAAGTGCCGGTGGCGTTGTCCTGCGCGCCTTTGCCCACCGAACAACATGCCATGGTGGTGACGGTGCTGGACATGTCGGTGGTGCACCATCTGCATCAGCAGCTGGAGTTTCAGGCGGTGACCGATCCGCTGACCGGGCTGCTCAATCGCCGGGGTTTCTATCAAACCGTTGAGAACCTGCTGCTGCGCGGCGAACGCTCCGATAGCACGTGGGTGCTGTTGTACCTGGACCTCGACGGCTTCAAGCGGGTCAATGATTCCCTCGGCCACGATGCTGGCGACCGGGTGCTGCGATGGGTGTCCGAGCAGTTGAAGGCGTGTCTGCGACCCTTCGACATCCTGGCGCGGATGGGGGGCGATGAGTTCACCGCGCTGCTGGATCTTGAGCTCCCCGAGCACGCGGCGAAGATTGCCGAGAAGCTCATCGAGCGGGTGTCGATCTGTCAGCAAATCGAAGGCATGGACATCGCCTTGGGCGCCAGTATCGGCATCGCCACTTACCCCGATTGTGGGGCTAATCTCGACGGGTTAATGCGGGCGTCCGACATCGCCATGTACGAAGCCAAGCGTGCCGGGCGTCAGCAATATCGCTTCTACGATCACGAAATGAATGGCCGGGCGCGCTCGCGACTGATGCTCGAAGAGAGCGTGCGCACGGCCATCGAGAACCGCGATTTCAACCTGGTGTATCAGCCTCAGGTGGCCATTGCCGACGGGCAGATTCGCGGGTTCGAGGCGTTGCTGCGCTGGCAGCATCCGAGTGTCGGCGATGTACCGCCGGGGCTGTTTTTGCCGTTGCTGGAAGAGGCGCGGTTGATCAGTCGCCTGGGCAGCTGGATTTACCATCGTGGGGCCAAACAGCGAAAAGCCTGGGAAACCTTGTTTGCCGAAGATCTGGTACTGGGCGTCAGTTTGAGCAGCACGCAATTTGGTTTGCCTAATCTGGTCACCGAGCTGCGCCAGGTGCTGGAGCGCCATGGTTTGAAGGCGCGGCAGCTGGAGGTCGAGGTCACGGAAGAGGCCTTGATGCTTAACCCCGACGAAACCCGCAAGCAGCTGCGTTTGTTGCGCAATTTGGGAGTGCGGGTAGCGCTGGATGATTTTGGTTCAGGGGCTTGTTCGCTGGCGCACCTACGAGATCTTGAGCTGGACACGCTCAAACTCGACCGGCATTTGATCGCCCGGTTGCCGGGATCCGAACGGGATGCAGCGCTGGCGCGCAGTGTCATCGACTTGTGCAAACAGTTCGGTCTGCTAGTCATCGCTGAAGGGGTGGAGACCGTGGCGCAATATGAATGGCTGCAAGCCAACGGTTGCCAGTATGTGCAGGGGTTTCTGGTCGCGCGGCCGTTGATGGCCGAGGACACCCGTCACTTTGTCGAGCCGTTCGACTGGAGCGCGCTGACGAGTTGAATTCGTTACACTGGCGGCCTTTTCGTGACTCGTGTTGCCGCCCCAATGACCGCGTTGAAATACCTCCAAGCCTATCCCGCTACGTTGCAGGACCAGGTGCGACAGCTGATCGCCGAAGGTCGGCTGGGCGACTACCTGAGCCAGCGATATCCGCAAAAGCACGGGGTGCAGAGCGACAAGGCGCTGTACACCTATGCTTTGGACCTCAAGCAGGAATACCTGCGTAACGCCCCGGCGATCGACAAGGTGTTGTTCGACAACCGTCTGGACCTGACCCACCGTGCGCTCGGCCTGCACACCGCGATTTCCCGGGTGCAAGGCGGCAAGCTCAAGGCCAAGAAAGAAATTCGCATCGCATCGTTGTTCAAGGACGCGGCGCCGCAGTTTCTGAAAATGATCGTGGTGCATGAGTTGGCGCACTTCAAAGAGTCGGATCACAACAAGGCGTTCTACAAGCTGTGCGAACACATGTTGCCGGGGTATCACCAGGTGGAGTTCGATTTGCGGGTGTACCTGACGTGGCGGGATATGCAATAGAAGATCTTCTAATAAGGAGCGCATGGATGGACGTGAGCAAGACCAAAAGCAGCTTCTACCGCCGGTTGTACGTGGCGTACCTGATCGATAGCGGGTTGGCCAGCAGCGTCCCGGCGTTGACCGAAGTCACCGGCATGCCCCGGCGCACGGCCCAGGACACCATTGCGGCATTGGCGGATCTGGATATCGTTTGTGAGTTCGAGCAAGAAGAAGGCGCGCGCAACCATGCGGGGCGCTATCGGATTCGCGAGTGGGGGGCGATTGATCGGGGGTGGATCGAGCGCAATCTGCGGCAGATTAAAGCGGTGTTGGAATACCCCTGAATTCCTGCGCTGCTTCAGCTGACGCCATCGCGAGCAGGCTCGCTCCCACAGTGGGTTCTGTGTGACATAGATAGGGTTCACACCATAAGTCCAATGTGGGAGCGAGCCTGCTCGCGATAGGATCCTCAGGAACGACGCATCCCGATATGCGGAATGTCATCCTCCAGGTATTCCTCTCCCACCACCACAAACCCGTACCGCCCGTAATACCCCTGCAAATGCGCCTGGGCCGAGAGGTAGATCGGCACTTCGGGCCAGCGTTTGGCGGCCTGTTTCAACGCCTGGCTCATCAACTCATGCCCAAGCCCGGTGCCGCGTGCAGCGGGAGCAATGATCACCCGGCCAATCACCACATCGCCGCCCTGTAACTCCGGGTCGAGCAAGCGCAGATAGGCCACCAGACGGTCTCCGTCCCAGCCCATCAAATGGCAAGTGTCACCTTCCAGATCCTGCCCATCGATGTCCTGATAAACGCATTTCTGCTCGACGATGAACACCTCGGCGCGCAGCTGCAGAAGGGCATACAGCTGCTCTTTACCCAGATCGCTGTGGTGCTTGCAGACCCAATCGATTGTCATCTTCAGATTCCTTGAACAACGTTGCTCCGATACTAAGCGTCCTGACGCGGGATGTCTTGATGGCAGAGAAATCTGTGACAAAGGCCAAAATGCCATCATTCATTTCTCGCGAGATTGTCTTCTTTGTGTAATCTGCGATGCAGCGCTGTGCAATGTCGTCGATAAGCTAGTGTTAGGACCTGGGTTTCGCCGCTAAAGGGACCTTGGAGTTTTGGCTGAAAACACGTCGGGCAGCCCGCCCGCTAAGGATTTTCTGGCATGCCGCGATTGCATCGAGCGTTTGCTTTGATTGGATTGCTGTTGCTGACACAGAGTGCGGCAGCGCAAAAGCTGCGCCTGGTAGCCGATGCCTGGCCACCCTTTACCGACGCCACGCTGGTCAATGGCGGACTGGCCACGGACATCGTTAGCACCGCGCTGGCCCGGGCCGGCTATGGCAGTGATTTCGAACAGGTGCCGTGGGCGCGAGCCTTGTTTGGGATAGGCGAGGGGCGTTACGACGTGCTGGTCAACGCCTGGTACACCGATGAGCGCACGAAGCTGGGGCAGTTTTCCGGCGAGTACCTGCTCAACCGCGTGCGCTTTCTCAAGCGCAAAGACACGCCGATCGAATTCAGTAATCTGCACCAACTGCACACTTTTCCGATAGCGGTAGTACGCGGTTATGCCTATTCGCAAGCATTCGACGACGATGTGTCGCTGCAGAAAGTCCCCGTGCATAGCTTCGCCATGGCCGTGCGCATGGTCGCGGCCGACCGGGTCAAGCTGACTCTGGAAGACGAGTTTGTCGCTCGGTATTACCTGGCTCGGGAGTCATTCAAGGTACGCAATGCCGTGGAGTTTTTGCCCAAGCCGTTGAGCGAGAACAGCCTGCATATTCTGGTGAGCCTGAAGAACCCGCAGCATGAACAGATCGTTGCCGGTTTCGACCGTGAAATTGCGGCGATGAAGGCTGATGGGAGTTATGAGAAGTTGCTCAGGCAGCATGGGATGTGAGCGGGTTTCGTGGTGTGGCTGATTGCCTCATCGCGAGCAGGCTCGCTCCCACAAGGGCTGCGGTGTATCGCGGATCTGTGCCTGACACAGATCCAATGTGGGAGCGAGCCTGCTCGCGATGAGGCCCGCCCAGTCACCACAAATCTCAGGCTTCGCTAGTGTCTTTAATGAGATGCGCCGCCAACGTCCGCAACGGCCCCAGCTGCCGGCAAATCAACGCCAGTTGCGTCTGCACCAAACGCTGCCCTTCATCGATCTCATCCGGCATCTGCTCAAGTCCATTGGCCAGCGCTTCTTCCTCATCACTCTGAATCGCAATCGGCTGTTTGCTCGCCAGGCCTTGGGCGATTTCGTCGAGGCTGGCAGCCAGGCTCACGCCGGCGCCGTCGATCAAATGCTCGCGCACCTCCGTGGGTAGTTGGGTTTCGCGGTGTGCCCCCAGCCCCGACAAATAGCTGAGCAAGGTGTGTGACAGCACCAGGAAACGGAACCCGACGTCCGCTTCTTTACGGAAATGCCCCGGCTCCATCAGCATGTTGGCCAGCGTCGTCGACAACGCGGCATCGGCGTTGTGCGCGTTGCGTCGGGCCAGGCGATAAGCCAGGTCGTCGCTTTTACCGGCGGCGTATTGCTGCATGATCTGGCGCAGGTAAATGCTGTTGCAGGTCAGGGTGTTGGCCAGCACTTTGTTCAGGCGTCGACCCTGCCAGTCCGGCAGGAACAGGAATACTGCCAGCCCGGCGATCAGACTGCCGAGCAAGGTATCGAACAGTCGCGGCAGAAGCAGTCCATAACCATCGCCCACCTGGTTGAAGCAGAACAGCACCATGAGCGTGATCGCGGCAGTCGCCAGGGTGTAGCGGGTGGTGCGATTGGTGAAGAACACCACCCCTGCAACGATGGCGAAGCTCGACTGGATCAACGGATTCGGAAACAGATCGAACAACGCCCAAGCCACGGTCAGGCCGATGGCGGTGCCGATAATCCGCTGCCCGAGTTTGCGGCGGGTGGCGCCGTAGTTCGGCTGACAGACAAACAGCGTGGTGAGGATGATCCAGTAACCTTGCGACGGGTGGATCAAATGCACCATGCCGTAGCCGATGCTCAATGCCAGGGGCAGGCGCAGGGCATGGCGGAACAGCAATGAGGTCGGCGTCAGCTGCGTGCGCAAACGTATCCAGACATCCTTGAGGCTGCGTGGCGAACGGTCGAGCAAGCTGCTGTCGGTGGCGTCTGCGAGCCCATCGGGGTTGCTGGCGTCGCTGAGCAAACGGTCGAGGGTGCCGAGGTTGGCGGCCAATGCTCGCAACGAACGCAGCAGGCCGCGCCAGGCCGGATTGCTCTGGATACGCAGGTGTTCGAGGGACGCGTGCAAGTCGCTCAAGGCCTCGGCGAAGCTTGCGTCATAGGTGAACGGCTGGCGCATCTGGATCGATTCGGCCAGTGCGCGGCAAGCCTTGCCTTGCTGGCGCAGCAAGCGCTGACAGCGGAACAGCACGTCGCTGTGGAAGAACGCCTCGGCCAGCGCATTGTAGGGGTAGTGCGAGGAACTGGCGCGCTCGTGGATGTCCTGGGCGAGGAAGTACAGCTTCAGATAACGGCTGACTTTCACCCCCGGCCGACCGTCGCCGACCCGATGCAGGATGATTTCCTTGGCGGCGTTCAGGGCTGCCACCACCCTACCATTCTGCTGGGCCAGTTCCAGGCGCTGCGCTTGCACGTCCATCTGCCGGATCGGTTCGAACAGCGATGACTTCAGTTTCAGGTAATAACCCAGTTCACGGAACAACCGCGCCAGGCTCTGCTGCACCGGCTGGTTGGAAAACATTGCCTGCCACAGCACCGAGAGCAAGCCATACCACGCCGCACCGGCCACCAACAGCACCGGTTCGTGCCAGAAATCAGTGACCGCGCCGCCGCGCTGGTCCACGCCGATCATGGTGTAGACCGACAGAATCAGTGTTGCCGAAGCGATCGCGCCATAACGTTCGCCTAGCGCGCCGAGCATGGTCAGGCAGAAGCTGGCCAGGGCAAAGGCGATGATAAAGAGGACGGGGTAGGGGAAGAGCAGTTCGACGGACAGGGCGGCGACCATAAAACACACCAGCGTCACTGCGAGCGCGTTGAGGCGACCCTGCCAACTGTCGTCGGTTTCGGCCAGGGCGCTGGCGATGATCCCCAGGAACAACGGAATCAGCAGCCCCATTTCATCCTGATACCAACACAGCGCCATGCTGCCGGTCAGGGCGATGAATACCCGTACGCTATAACTGAATTTATCCAGCGCCCAGAGGCGACGCAGAGACTGCCGAAATGTGGTTGATGACATGAAGTGCGAAGGCCTTCCGAGGCAATGACGCTAAATTGAGCCACTAATGACGTCGACGCAATGGCGCCGATCACATCTGACAGCAAAATCTGTTCCTTTAAAGATCAATGCATAACGAATGTGGGAGCGAGCCTGCTCGCGATGAGGTCGGTACATTCAACATTTATGTCGACTGTCAGACCGCTATCGCGAGCAGGCTCGCTCCCACAGGTTATTGGTTCGATCAGACGTACTGCGCAGCGGCGTAACCGGAGGCCCAGGCCCACTGGAAATTGAATCCGCCCAGATGCCCGGTAACATCGAGCACTTCACCGATGAAATACAGCCCTGGGCTTTTCAGCGATTCCATGGTCTTGGACGACACTTCGCGAGTGTCGACGCCGCCCAGGGTTACTTCGGCAGTGCGATAGCCTTCAGTGCCGGCCGGCACGACTTTCCAGCTCGCCAGTTTTTCGGCGATGTCTGCCAGTTCGGCGTGGGTGTACTGCTTCATCGGTTTGGAGGCGAACCAGTTGTCCGCCAACAGGTTGGCCATTTTCTTGGTGAAGATTTCACCGAGCAGGGTTTTCAACTCGCTGTTGGGACGTTCGGTCTGCTGCTGTTGCAGCCAGGTCGGCACGTCGTGATCCGGCATCAGGTTGATTTCCACCGTGTCGCCGGATTCCCAGAACGACGAAATCTGCAAGATCGCCGGCCCGCTGAGGCCTCGGTGGGTGAACAGGATGTTTTCACGGAAACTCTGGTCGTTGCAGCTCACCAGGCAATCCACCGACGTACCGGACAGCTCGGTGCAAAGCTCCTTGAGCTGATCGGTGATGGTGAACGGCACGAGGCCGGCGCGGGTCGGCAGCAAGTCATGACCGAACTGTTTGGCCACTTGATAACCGAAACCGGTGGCACCGAGGGTCGGAATCGACAAGCCGCCCGTGGCGATCACCAGGGATTCACACGTGATCTGGCCCAGCGTGGTATCCAGCAGATAACCGCTTTCAAGCTTCTCGATGGTCTGAATCGAGGTGTCCAGGTGCAGGCTGACGCCGACCTGATCGCATTCCTCGAGCAGCATTTCGAGGATGTCGCTGGATTTGTTATCGCAGAACAACTGGCCGAGTTTCTTCTCGTGGTACGGCACGCCGTGTTTGGCCACCAGACCGATGAAATCCCACTGGGTGTAGCGCGCCAGCGCGGATTTGCAGAAGTGCTCGTTCTGCGAGAGGAAATTGCCCGGTTCGGTGTACATGTTGGTGAAATTGCAGCGGCCACCGCCCGACATGAGGATTTTCTTGCCGGCCTTGTTCGCATGGTCAAGCAACATCACCTTGCGCCCGCGCCCGGCGGCGGTCAGCGCACACATCAACCCTGCGGCGCCAGCGCCAATGATCACGACTTCGGTAGAGCGCAAAACGGTGTCCTCACACAATGATCGTTCCCACGCTCTGCGTGGGAATGCCGCCATGGACGCTCTGCGTCCGCCGTTATGTGACGCGGAGCGTCACGGGATGCATTCCCACGCAGAGCGTGGGAACGATCAGGTTAGAGGATGCGCACGCGCAACGAACGGCCTTTGATTTTACCGTCGTTCAGGCGCTGCAAGGCTTGCTTGGCGATCCCGCGCTCCACGGCCACATAAGCCTGGAAGTCGAAAATCGCAATCTTGCCGACCTGGGCGCCCGGGATGCCGGCGTCGCCGGTCAGTGCGCCGAGAATGTCGCCCGGACGAACCTTGTCTTTACGGCCCGCGCCAATGCACAGCGTGCTCATCACCGGTAGTAACGGTGCGCCGCCCTGGGATTTGAGGTTGCTCAGCTGATCCCAGCTCAACGGCGACTTCTGCAGTTGCTCGATGGCTTGGGCGCGGTGGGCTTCGGACGGCGCGACCAGGCTGATCGCAATGCCTTTCTCGCCCGCACGGCCGGTACGGCCGACACGGTGAATGTGGATTTCCGAGTCACGGGCCAGTTCGACGTTGATCACCATGTCCAGCATATCGATGTCCAGACCGCGCGCGGCGACGTCGGTGGCAACCAGCACCGAAGTGCTGCGGTTGGCGAACATGGCCAATACCTGATCGCGGTCACGCTGTTCCAGATCACCCTGCAGACCGACGGCGGAGATGCCTTTGGAGGTCAGGTGATCAACGGTTTCCTGAACCTGCTGCTTGGTGAAGCAGAAGGCCACGCAGGACGCCGGACGGAAATGCGCGAGGACTTTGACCACCGCGTCCATACGCTCTTCCGGGGAGATCTCATAGAAGCGCTGCTCGATCTGCGTATCGTCGTGGAACGCCTCGGCCTTCACGATCTGCGGGGTGCGCATGAATTTCGACGCCAGTTGCTTGATGCCCACCGGGTACGTGGCGGAGAACAGCAGGGTCTGGCGGCGCTCCGGGGTCTGGGCGATGATTTCTTCGATGGAATCGTAGAAACCCATGTCGAGCATGCGGTCGGCTTCGTCGAGGATCAGCGTGTTCAGGCCATGGAGCACCAGCGAACCCTTGCGCAGGTGCTGCTGGATACGCCCCGGGGTGCCGACGATGATGTGCGCGCCGTGCTCCAGCGAGCCGATCTGCGGGCCGAAGGACACGCCGCCACACAGGGTCAGGACCTTGATGTTGTCTTCGGCACGGGCCAGACGACGGATTTCCTTGGCAACCTGGTCAGCCAACTCGCGAGTCGGGCAAATGACCAGCGCCTGGCAACCGAAGAAGCGCGGATTGATCGGGTTCAGCAGGCCGATACCGAAGGCGGCGGTTTTGCCGCTGCCGGTCTTGGCCTGGGCGATCAGGTCCATCCCCTTGAGGATCACCGGCAAGCTTTGCGCCTGGATCGGCGTCATCTGGGCATAACCGAGGGAGTCGAGGTTAGCCAGCATGGCGGCGGACAGCGGCAAAGTATTAAAAGCGGTGGCGATGGTGGTCACGGGACTGGCCTGCAAAACAAAATGTCGCGCAGTGTATCAGTCTCATGGCCATTCGCCTGAAATTTCCGGACGAGAAGTCGTAGGGTCAGTGCTCGATATCGTGCTCGCGGCTGACCATCCGTCGGCCATCCTTGGGCGAAAGCTGCGAGAAGATGGTTGCAGCCAGCATCGCCATGATACCGACCGTCACAAATGTCAGCTGGAACGCGCCCAGAACCGTGTCCACGCCGTCATTGCCGATCTCTGCCGTGAAGCCGCCGAGCAGGGCGCCGGCGCAGGCCACACCGAGGCTCAGGGACAATTGCGCGACCACCGACAGCAAACTGTTGCCGCTGCTGGCGCTGGCGTCGTCGAGGTCGATCAGGGTGACGGTGTTCATCGCGGTGAACTGCAAGGAGTTGATCGCCCCCAGAACCGCCAACTGAGCCAGCAGCAGCCAATATGGCGTCTGCTCGCTGACCAGGCCCATGCTTGCCAGCATGATCCCCAGCGCCAGTGTGTTGCCGGTCAGCACGGCGCGGTAGCCGAAACGTTCGATCAGCGGCCGCGCCACCGACTTGGCGACCATCGCGGCCGCAGCCAGGGGCAGCATGCTCATCCCGGCCTGTGACGGCGAATATCCCAACGCCACTTGCAGCAACAACGGCACCAGGAACGGCAATGCGCCGCTGCCGAGGCGAGCGAACAGGTTGCCGAGGATGCCCACGGCGAAGGTCCGGGTCTTGAACAGCGAGGGCGCAAACAGCGGATTGTCGATGTGCCCGGCCCGCAGCCAATACGCCGCCAGACAGGCCATGCCGCCAAACAGCAGCAACATCACCCGCAAGTGCGGCAGGTGCAGTTCGCCGAGGCCTTCCATGGCGATGGTGATCAATACCATCGCCGCGCCGAACAGCAAAAACCCCAGGCTATCAAAGCGCGTGCGTTCGCTGCCGCGCAGGTCAGGGATGAATTTCCACACCGCGTAGCAACCGAGGACGCCCACCGGCAGGTTGATCAGGAAGATCCAGTGCCAGGTCAGGTATTGCACCATCCATCCGCCCATGGTCGGGCCGATCAGCGGGCCGAGCAGGCCGGGAATGGTAATGAACCCCATGATCCGCACCAGCTCCGAGCGCGGATACGCGCGCAGCACCACCAATCGACCGACCGGCAACATCAACGCGCCACCGAGGCCCTGGATCACTCGGGCGCCGATGAGCATGCTCAGGGTGCTGGACAAGGCGCAAAGCAATGAGCCGAAGCTGAACAGGAGGATCGCGCCGAAGAAGATTTTTTTTGTGCCGAAACGATCGGCGATCCAGCCGGAGGCGGGGATCAGTAAGGCGACGGTGAGCATGTAGGCGATGATGACGCCCTGCATGCGCAGCGGGTCTTCGGCCAGGTCCCGGGCCATGGCGGGGAGGGCGGTGTTGAGGATCGTCCCGTCGAGGGACTGCATGAAGAAGGCAATGGCCACAACCCACGGTACCCAGCGGGCGGTGACGGCGTCGAGAGGTGGGCGGTTGGGCATGGGACCTCTTGTGGGCGGAGATGATCGTTCCCACGCTCCGCGTGGGAATGCATCCTGTGACGCTCTGCGTCACGCCTGCAATGGGACGCGGAGCGTCCCGGGCGGCGTTCCCACGCAGAGCGTGGGAACGATCTGTGTCAGAGCGTCAACGTAAGTCGGCTGACGAGCGCGCCCGGCAACAGTGCCGAAGCAGTCGCCCGCTGACTGTAGGTGCTGGCCGAAAGCAGCAATTCACGCTCCTCGGTCAACGCTTCGAGCTGCGAACCGAGCAGGCTGTAGACGCTGTCATCGAAACGCATGGTGCTGACCGGTGCCTGAATCTCGCCGTTCTCGACCCAGAAAGTCGCAAACCGCGTCATGCCGGTCAGGCGCGCCGCCGGTTGGTCCGAGTAGTTCAGGTACCACAGGTTACTGATGTAGAGCCCGGTGCCGAGGCGCTTGAGGATGTCCGCCTGCTCCAGATTGCCGCCTTGCATGACGAGCGCCGTCGGGTATTCATGGCTGCTCGCGCCGTTGGCAGTGAGGTCGTATTCGGCAGCGCTGCGGGAGTTGATCAGTCGGGCATTGGCCATGCCTTTGGCGATCAACCCCAGGTCATCGCGGGGATAACCTTCGTCGGAAAACGCCGGGCTCAAGGAACCGCTGACCTGCTCACTCAACCATACGTTGGGGCTGAAGCAGGCTTCGCTGGCGTAGAACTTCTGCAATGGGCTCTGCTTGCTGGCAATCGCCTGGGCCGAAAACCCGCCCCAGCTCAGCATGCCCATGATTTCTTCCAGCGCTGCCGGCGCCAGGTAGGCGCGGTATTCGCCGGGCGGTAGCGTGCGCAATGGCCGACCCAGAAACGCCAACTGCTCGCGGGCCTGCTGGAAGCGCCTGGCAAAGCCTTCGCTGCTCCAGTCGTGCCCGGCATAGCTGGCTTTCACCGCCTGACCGTTTTCATGAAACAGGCTGAAATCGAAGTTGAAGCTGTTGGCCTGATGCCAGCCGAACGCGCCTGAGGAACTGGCGAAACCGCGACTGATCGGCCCGGCGGCATAGAAACCGACCAGATCCAGCCCTTCGGCAGCCTGAGTGATTTCAGCGACCACTTGCTCGGTGTCCGGCAGCGGATGCTCCTGCACGTTGTTGCTCTGCCAGTCGTTCTGGTTAAGCAGCAGGTATGGATCCTGAGGCAACAGTGGCAAGGTTTCGCGCAACTGTTGCAGACCTTCGGCCAGACGCTGAAGATCAACTTCGTGGTCGCCCGACAGGGTGATATTCAGATCGGCATGACGACCATCGTTAATCAATTTGAACCCGACACTCGCTTGCTGCACCTGCCCGGCCTGACGGACCTTGGCGTGGTTGAAACGCACGAAAGCCGACGACTCGGCGGCGTAGCTGAGGGTGAATTGCTCCGGTGTGCGCAGCGCATCGCGCAACCAGTTGACCAGGGCCTTGAACGACTCGGCCTGGCTATTTGAAGTGCTCGTGGCAGTACTCATCAGGCATCTCCCCCAAACACATCCACATTGCTGAACACACAGGCCGGCGACGCGTGACCGACGCGGATCACCTGGTTCGGTTCGCCCTTGCCGCAGTTCGGCGTGCCTAGCACTTTGACGGTGTTGGCATCGCCGACAGCGCTGAGGCTTTTCCAGAACTGCGCGGAAATCGCCCGGTAGTTCGGGTTTTTCACCACGCCTTTGAGTTCGCCATTTTCGATCAACTGGCCCCATTCGCAACCGAATTGGAATTTGTTGCGCGCATCGTCGATGGACCACGAACGGTTGGTGCTCATCAAAATGCCGTGCTCGATATTGCCGATCAGTTGCTCAAGCGGCTGATCGCCGGGCTCGATGTTGAGGTTGGCCATACGGTCGATCGGCGGACGGTTCCAACCACAGGCGCGGCTGTTGGCGACGCCCTCCATGCTGGCCCGGAATTGTGAAAGTGCTCCGCCTAATGGGCGCAGCAGCAAACCTTCTTTAATCAGGAATTGCTTGCTGGCAGCGCTGCCGTCGTCGTCATGGCCGTAGCTGGCGAGTTGCTCGGGGATGTCCGGGTCGAACGTGACGTTGAGCAGTTCGGAGCCGTATTGCAGGCTGCCGAAGTCTTCTGCCTTGACGAAACTGGTGCCGGCGTAATTGCGCTCATCGCCCAGGATGCGGTCCAGTTCCAGCGGGTGACCGATGGACTCGTGGATCTGCAGCATCATCTGGTCGGGCATCAGCAGCAAGTCGCGCGGGCCTTGCGGGGTGTTCGGCGCCAGCAGCAATTGCAGCGCCTGATCGGCGACTTTCGGGCCAGCACCGATCAGGCCGCAACGGCTGATCACATCAAAGCCGCCCTGCTGGCCGAAGTTCTCGCGGCCCAGGCTACGGGTCTGGCTGTCGCTGCCGTCGTAGGCGGTGACGTCCACGCTCGGATAGACGAAACGCTGGGCCTGACGCAATTCGGCACCGGCACTGTTGAGGTAGATTTGCTCGACGTTGGTGATGCCGATGCTCGCCTGCCAGTTCACCAGTCGCTCGTCCTTGGGCACGGCGGCAGATTCGGCGCCGAGCAGTTGGTAGCAGTCGCTCAGGGACGGGAAGGGCTGGTCGAGGTTGGGCGAGAAATAGTCGGCGCGGTCGCTGGAGACGGCTTGCTCGCGCAGGTCGAGCAGGGCGTGAGGCTTGAGTCGACGGGCTTGTTGCTCAGCTTTCTCCAGCGCGGCTTGCAGGCCGGATTGGGACAAGTCGTTGGTCGCGGCATAGGCTTCGACGCCGTTGACCCGAACGGTCAGCATCGCGCCTTCGTCACGGCTCAGGCTCGGCGGTTCGGCGACGTTCTTGCGCACCGACAGGTACTGGCCGGACTCGCGTACATAACGTAGCGAAAAGAACTCAGCGCCCGTGCGCAAGGCAGCGAAGCGCTGCTTGAGCTGGGGGTGGAAATCGAACATTCGGGAACCTCCTTGGTATGGAGTTGCGATGTATCGGTGTTGCGAGGGGGTGAAGCGTTTGCGTGGCGCTAGATTAGGCCTGGGCGGGGGGTAGATCAAGGGCGGAGGAAGGGGGTTACGCCGGGTGAGTCAGGAAGTTATGCGTCGTTTGGTCGGGCTCTATCGCGAGCAGGCTCGCTCCCACAGGGGATCCAGGTTGATCACAAATCTGTAATTCGACCTGAACTCTGTGGGAGCGAGCCTGCTCGCGATTGGCCGCGCCGCCGTCTAAATGCCTTACTGCGCGGTCAGGCTCACATCCCGCAACGGCTTGCCACGCACCGGCGCATCGCCGGCCACGAAGTAGGCAGCCTTGCTACGTGGCAGCGGCTTGCGACCGCGGATCTTGTCGGCGATTTTCTCGGCCATCATGATCGTTGGTGCGTTCAGGTTGCCGGTGGTGATGATCGGCATGATCGAGGCATCGACCACACGCAGGGCTTGCATGCCGTGCACACGACCTTCGCCATCGACCACGGCCATCTCGTCGCTGCCCATCTTGCACGAGCAGGACGGGTGGAACGCGGTTTCGGCGTGTTCGCGGATGAACTTGTCCAGCTGCTCATCGGTTTGCACCTCGATACCCGGGCTGATTTCGCGGCCACGGAAGGCGTCCAGCGCTGGTTGCTGCATGATTTCACGGGTCAGGCGGATGCCATCGCGGAATTCCTGCCAGTCCTGCTCGGTGGCCATGTAGTTGAACAGGATGCTCGGGTACTCGCGCGGATCCTTGGACTTGGCCTGGATGCGACCACGGCTTGGCGAACGCATGGAGCCCATGTGCGCCTGGAAGCCGTGCTCTTTCACACCATTGCTGCCGTTGTAGTTAATCGCCACCGGCAAGAAGTGGTACTGAATGTTCGGCCAATCGAATTCCGGACGGGTGCGAATGAAACCGCCGGCTTCGAACTGGTTGCTGGCGCCGATACCGGTGCCGTTGAACAGCCACTCGGCACCGATGGCCGGCTGGTTGTGCAGCAGCAGCGACGGGTACAGCGAGACCGGTTGGGTGCACGCGTATTGCAGGTACAGCTCAAGGTGATCCTGCAGGTTTTCACCAACGCCTGGCAGGTCGTGGACCACCGGGATGTCGAGTTTCTTCAGCAGTTCGGCCGGGCCGACGCCGGAGCGTTGCAGAATCTGCGGCGAAGCGATGGCGCCGGAGCACAGCAGTACTTCTTTGCGGGCGCGGGCTTCAACGCGCTCTTCAGCGGCGCCGATCAGGTAACGCACGCCGACCGCACGCTTGCCTTCGAACAGGATCTTGTCGGTCAGGGCATGGGTGACGATGGTCAGGGTCGAACGCTTCTTGGCGACGTCCAGGTAACCGCGAGCGGTACTCGCGCGACGGCCGTTCGGCGTCACGGTGCGGTCCATCGGGCCGAAACCTTCTTGCTGGTAGCCGTTGAGGTCTTCGGTGCGCGGGTAACCGGCTTGCACGCCGGCTTCAACCATCGCGTGGAACAGCGGGTTGTTGCCGGCTTTCGGTGTGGTCACGCTGACCGGACCGTCGCCACCGTGGTAGTCGTTCGGGCCGATGTCACGAGTTTCCGCCTTGCGGAAATACGGCAGGCAGTCGAGGTAGGTCCAGTCTTCCAGACCGGGCAGTTTCGACCAGTTGTCGTAGTCCATGGCGTTACCACGGATGTAGCACATGCCGTTGATCAGCGAAGAACCACCCAGGCCCTTGCCGCGACCGCATTCCATCCGGCGACCGTCCATGTGTGGCTCTGGATCGGTTTCATAGGCCCAGTTGTAGCGACGACCTTGCAGCGGGAACGCCAGGGCGGCCGGCATTTGTGTGCGGAAATCCAGACGGTAGTCCGGGCCGCCCGCTTCGAGCAGCAGGACGGTGACGCCTTCGTCTTCAGTCAGACGGGTCGCCAGGGTGTTACCGGCCGAGCCGGCACCGATGATGATGTAATCGAATTCTTGGGACATTGAATGCACCCTCTTTGGTATTGGGTCAGGTCGCGGTCGCCTGGACGCCGTGCAACTGTGGCGAGGGGGCTTGCCCCCGTTCGGCTGCGCAGCAGTCGTAGAATCTGCGACCACTTTCTATCTGAAGACTTGCGGTGTCTGGAGAGGGGGCGGCTTCGCCGCCCAACGGGGGCAAGCCCCCTCGCCACAGAGACCTCGCAGGGCTTTAGAAAACCGAGGCGTAATCGCCCAGTTCGACCTGTACCGATTTGATGCGTGTGAAGTTGTTCAGCGAGCTGATGCCGTTCTCACGACCCACGCCCGACTGCTTGTAGCCGCCGACCGGCATCTTGGCGTCGGACTCACCCCAGGCGTTGATCCAGCAGATACCGGCTTCCAGTTGATGGATCACACGGTGAGCGCGGTTCAGGTCTTTGGTAACGACACCAGCGGCCAGGCCGAACTCGGTGTCGTTGGCGCGACGGATCACTTCTTCTTCGGTTTCGTAGGTCAGGATGCTCATCACCGGGCCGAAGATTTCTTCGCGAACGATGGTCATCTCGTCGGTGCAGTCGGTGAACACGGTCGGTGCCACGAACGCGCCTTTGGCGAATTCGCCTTCGGTCAGACGGCTGCCGCCGCACAGAACGCGAGCGCCTTCTTCCTTACCTTTGGCGATGTAACCCAGCACGCTTTCCATGTGGGCGAAGCTGACCAGCGGGCCGAAGTTGGTGTTTTCGTCTTCCGGGTTACCGACGCGAATACGGGCAACGCGCTCAACGATCTTGGCTTCGAACGCAGCTTTCAGGTGGCTCGGTACGAACACACGAGTGCCGTTGGTGCAGACCTGACCGGAGCTGTAGAAGTTGGCCATCATCGCGGTGTCGGCGGCGCGATCCAGGTCGGCGTCGTCGAAGATGATCAGCGGGGATTTACCGCCCAGTTCCATGGTCACGTCTTTCAGCGACGAGGCGGAAGCGCTGGCCATGACCTTCTTGCCGGTGTCAGTGCCGCCGGTGAAGGAAATTTTTTCGATGCGTGGGTGCTCGGTCAACCAGGTGCCGACCTCACGGCCACTGCCGGTCAGCACGTTGAACACACCGGCTGGCAGGCCCGCTTCGGTGTAGATCTCGGCCAGTTTCAGGGTAGTCAGGGAGGTGACTTCGCTTGGCTTGAAGATCATTGCGTTACCGGCTGCCAGGGCCGGTGCGGATTTCCACAAAGCGATCTGGATCGGGTAGTTCCACGCGCCGATACCGGCCACGACGCCCAATGGCTCGCGACGTGTGTAAACGAAAGACGTGGTGCGCAGCGGAATCTGCTCGCCTTCGATGGCCGGCACCAGGCCTGCGTAGTACTCCAGCACGTCAGCGCCGGTGACGATGTCGACGTAACGGGTTTCGGAGTACGCCTTGCCGGTGTCCAGGGTTTCCAGGGCGGCCAGTTCATCGTTGCGCTCGCGCAGGATGTCGACGGCACGACGCAGGATGCGCGAACGCTCCATGGCGGTCATTGCAGCCCAGATTTTCTGGCCCTTTTCGGCGCTGACCACAGCGCGCTCAACGTCTTCCTTGGTCGCACGTTGTACGGTTGCGAGGACTTCACCGTTAGCCGGGTTGATGGCTTCGAAAGTGGCGTCGCTGCTGGCGTCACTGTAGCCGCCATCGATGTAGAGTTTTTGCAGTTCGAAACGGGCCATAAAGTCCTCGCAAGTGCATAAGTTAGTTGGCATTAACCACCGGGCGAGCCGTGTAGCAGTGGCGTCGCGGTCGGTAGCGGTTCAGGTGCTGAGCGGTTCTGTGTGCTCTAACTCACCTGCTTGGCCAGTTGGAAATCCATGTATTCGTAAGCGATCTGGTGCGCCTGCCCGGTGTCGAAAGCATCTCCCGACAGCGCGCCGCGCAACCACAAACCGTCAATGAGGGCTGCCAGGCCGCGGGCGGCACTGCGCGCTTGATCAAGCGGCAACACACGGCGGAACTGGCAGCACAGGTTGGAATACAGACGGTGATCGTTGATCCGCTGCAACCGGTGCAAAGACGGGTGGTGCATGCTGGTGGCCCAGAAGGCCAGCCAGGTTTTCATTGCCGGGCCATTGACCTGGCTGGCGTCGAAGTTGCCTTCGATAATCACCTGAAGGTGAGCCCGTGGGCTGGTGTCCTCCAGCGCCTGACGGCGCGCGGTGACGTTCTCGCTCAGGACACTCATCAGATACTGCGCCGTGGCGGCGATCAGGCCGTTCTTGTCCTGAAAGTAGTGACTGATGATGCCATTCGAGACACCGGCCAAACGGGCGATCAGCGCAATGCTGGCGTCCCCCATGCCGACCCGATCGACAGCCTGTAATGTGGCTTCGATCAATTGCTGGCGGCGGATGGGTTGCATACCGACCTTGGGCATCTTGCACATCTCCTTAGGCCTTCCGGCGGACGTAAAACGTCTATCGGATTGAAGGCCAGTCTATTTTGTTTTGATTGAACGTTCAATCAACAAAGAATAAGATCTGCGACAATTCGTCGCTGCCTACAGGTTTTTCCTACGCGTAGTTGGCGGAAAAACGACATCTGAAAATGCTCGAAACCCACACGCTCAGGCGTTCAGGGGTTTCGGGCTTTTTTCGGGCTGTCTTTATATCACCCGCTGGTCGGCTGCCAACTAACCGAATGGTCGGGTAACGCGTTGCCTTGTGTTTTTCTCTCGCACTGCCTGGAGCATCTGTGCCATGAGTTCTGCCTCTCTAATAAAGACCCCACCCGAGAAGGTGACGGTCAACGGTTGGGTGTTTTACACCTCTACCGCGTTGATTCTGCTGTTGACCGCCATTCTGATCATCGCCCCGCAAGAGGCCGGCAGAATGCTCGGCATTGCCCAGGCCTGGTTGTCCCGCAGCTTCGGCTGGTACTACATGGTGGTGATCGCTGCCTACCTGGTTTTTGTGGTTGGCCTGGCGTTTTCGTCCTACGGCAAGCTCAAGCTGGGCAGCAAGGACGACACCCCGGACTTCAGCTATGGCGCCTGGGCGGGGATGCTGTTCTCGTCGGGTATCGGCATTTCCTTGCTGTACTTCGGTGCTTCCGAGCCGCTGGATCATTATTTCAATCCGCCGGAAGGCGTGGCCGGCAGCAACCTTGCGGCCCGTCAGGCGGTGCAACTGACATTCCTGCATTGGGGTCTGCATGGCTGGGCGATCTACGCACTGGTCGGCCTGGCCGTGGCGTACTTTGCTTACCGTCATAACCAGCCGCTGGCGTTGCGGTCGGCGCTGTATCCGCTGGTCGGCGAGCGTTGGGTCAAAGGCGCGGCCGGTCATGCGGTGGACGGCTTCGGGATGTTCGTGACCCTGCTGGGGCTGGTGACGAACCTGGGGATCGGTTCGCTGCAAGTGTCATCTGGGCTGGAAAACCTGTTCGGCATGGAGCACAGCAACACCAACCTGCTGATCGTGATCATTGTGATGAGCACCGTGGCGACCATCGCCGCTGTGTCTGGCGTGGAAAACGGTATTCGCCGCCTGTCCAACCTGAACATCGTGTTGTTCAGCGGTCTGCTGATTTTCGTGCTGCTGTTCGGCCCGACCCTGCACCTGCTTAACGGCTTTGTGCAGAACATCGGCGACTACCTGAATGGCGTGGTGCTGAAGACGTTCGACCTCTATGTGTATGAAGGCGACAGTGAGAAGTCCGACCGCTGGTTGGGCCTGTGGACTCTGTTCTACTGGGCCTGGTGGATTTCCTGGGCCCCATTCGTCGGCATGTTCATCGCGCGTATTTCCCGTGGTCGCACGGTGCGTGAGCTGGTGGCCGGCGTGTTGCTGATTCCGCTGGGCTTCACCCTGGCATGGCTGTCGATCTTCGGTAACTCGGCCCTGGACCTGGTGATGAACCATGGGGCGGTGGAACTCGGGAAGACGGCGCTGGAACAGCCGTCGATGGCGATCTACCAGTTGCTTGAGCATTACCCTGCGTCGAAGATCGTGATCGGCGTGTCGATTTTTGTCGGCTTCGTGCTGTTCCTGACCCCGGCGGATTCCGGCGCGGTGATGATGGCCAACCTTTCCTGCAAGGGCGGCAATGTTGACGAAGATGCGCCGCACTGGCTGCGGATTTTCTGGTCGGCAGTGATCACTCTGGTGACCATCGGTCTGTTGTTCGCCGGTAACTTCGAAGCCATGCAAACCATGGTGGTGCTGGCGGGGCTGCCGTTCTCGGTAGTGCTGGTGTTCTTCATGTTCGGCTTGCACAAGGCCATGCGCCAGGACGTGCAAATCGAACAGGAGCAAGCGGAACTGGCGGCGCGTGGTCGTCGTGGTTTCAGCGAGCGTCTGACCCAGCTGGATCTGCAACCGAACCAGTCGATTGTTCAGCGTTTCATGGACAAGCGCGTCAGCCCGGCGCTGGAAGACGCGGCTGTGCAATTGCGTGCTCAGGGCCTGGATGTGCAGACGTTGCTGGGCAAGGCCAAGCGCTGCATGGGTGTGCGGATCGAGATGGAAGAGGGCAACCCTTTTGTCTACGAAGTGAGCCTGGATGGTTATCTGGCGGCGGCGAGTGACACGGTGTCTGCTGAAAGCGCTGATGAACCGCGCGCACGTTACTACCGCGCCGAGGTGTACCTGCATAACGGCAGCCAGGATTACGACCTGATGGGCTTCACTCAGGATCAGATCACTCGTGACGTGCTCGATCAGTTTGAAAGCCATCGGCAGCTGCTTGGCCGGGTTTATAGCTGAGTAATCGAGGACGCGGTGTTTCGGTCCGAAGCACCGCGTCGGCTTCATCGCCAGCAGGCTGGCTCCCACAAGAGAATGCATTCCAATGTGGGAGCCAGCCTGCTGGCGATGGGGTCTTCAACTCCAACACTGCATTACCCGATATCCCATAAACAAAAACGCCGCGATCTCTCGCGGCGTTTTTGTGTCTGCTGCTTCTTACCCCAGGTTCTTGCCGAGCAGCGCGTGGTACAGCTCGCTGTCACCGAGAATCCCGACAACCTTGTTGTTGTCGTGCAGCACCAGCTTATTGCCGGTCTGGTAACGAATCTGCAACGCATCGCGCATGCCGATGTTGGAATCCACCAATGTTGGCCGACGGCCCAAACCTTCAACCGCTTGCCCCGGTATCCAGTTCTGCAGGTCCAGGCTCGAACCGTTCTGGCGTGCGCCTTTGATGGTGTTGCCTTCGGCCAGGTCCAGCCACGAATCGCCGCCCGGATCCAGGCACACCGAACCGTTGATGCGTTTGCAGTTATCCAGGGTGCGCATCAGGCTGCGACCACACAATACGTTCAGCGGATTGGTGTGGGCGACGAAGGTGCGCACGTAATCGTCCGCAGGGTTCAGCACGATTTCTTCCGGTTTGCTGTACTGGATGATCCGGCCGTCTTTCATGATGGCGATACGGCTGCCGAGCTTCAGGGCTTCATCGAGGTCGTGACTCACGAAAACGATGGTCTTGCTCAGTTTGCGTTGCAGCTCCAGCAGTTCGTCTTGCAGACCTTGGCGAATCAGCGGGTCGAGGGCCGAGAACGGTTCGTCCATCAGCAGAATGTCGGCGTCCATCGCCAGCGCTCGGGCCAGGCCGACACGCTGTTGCATACCACCGGAGAGCTCATTGGGTTTCTTGTTGCGCCACTGGGTCAGGCCCACCAGTTCGAGTTTTTCATCGACCAGTTTTTTCCGTTCCTTCTCCGGCCGGCCCTGCATTTCCAGACCGAAGCTGATGTTCTCGCGCACCGTCAGCCAAGGCATCAGGGCGAACTTCTGGAACACCATCGCGATGCGCTTGGTGCGCATCATTTTCAGTTCCGCCGGCGTGCACGAGGCGATGTCGATCTGCTTGCCTTCGTGCTCGACGAACAACTTGCCACGGCTGACGGTGTTGAGGCCGTTGATGCAGCGCAACAGGCTGGATTTACCGGAGCCGGACAGGCCCATCAGTACGCAGATTTCACCTTTTTCGACGTCCAGGCTGGCCTTTTCGACACCGACGATTTGCCCGGTCTTTTTCAGAATCTCGTTGCGGGTCATGCCCTGGTCGAGGAGTTTGAGCGCCTCGCGCGGGTCTTTGGAGAAGATCACGTCCACGTCTTCGAAGCGAATAATGCTCATGCGTCACCCCCTACTTTAGCGTCGGGTTGTTTGCAGATACGGTCGAGCATGATCGCCAGCAGTACGATCGCCAGGCCTGCTTCGAAGCCCAGGGCGATATCAGCAGTGTTCAGTGCGTTGACCACGGGTTTGCCCAGGCCATCGGCGCCCACCAGTGCCGCAATCACCACCATCGACAACGACAGCATGATGCACTGGGTGATACCGGCCGCGATGCTTGGCATGGCGTGGGGCAGTTCGATTCGCGAGAGCAGCTGACGGCGCGAGCAGCCAAAGGCCTTGCCGGCGTCCATCAGTTCGTCCGGAACATCGCGGATACCCAGGTAGGTCAGGCGGATGGGCGCGGCAATCGCGAACACCACCGTCGAAATCAGACCCGGGACCACACCCAGACCGAAGAGGGTCAGGGTAGGAATGAGGTACACGAAGGTTGGCACGGTCTGCATCAGATCGAGCACCGGCCGCATCACTGTGTAGAACATCGGTTTGTGCGCGGCGACGATGCCCAACGGCACGCCGATCAGCACGCACACCAGGGTGGCGAATAACACCTGGGCGAGGGTTTCCATGGTTTCCTGCCAGTACCCCAGATTGAGGATCAGCAGAAAGGAGGCGATGACGAAAACGGTCAGGCCCCATTTGCGTTGGATGAAGTGTGCCAGTAGCGCGATGAGGCCGATCAATGCCAGCGGGTTGAACCAGGTCAGCGCAAAAGTCACGCCGTGGATCATCGTTTCCAGTGACACGGCGATTGCGTCGAAGGTGCTGGCGCCGTTTTGCGTCAACCATTCAACGAAGCCCGCGATGTACTGGCCTAAAGGTATTTTCTGATCAATCAGCATGGTAGTGAACGTCCGCATGCAAGGGAATAAACAGCCCGGGCGAGCGAACTCGCCCGGCGTAAGCATTACTGCGCAAGCTTGGCTTTTACGGCCTCCAGGCCAGGTTTACCGTCAATGGTGGTCACGCCAGCAAGCCAGGTATCGAGTACCTGTGGATTCTTTTTCAGCCAGGCCTTGGCGGCCGCGTCAGGCTTCATTTTGTCGTCCAGGACGTTGCCCATCAGCGTGCTTTCCATGTCGAGGGTAAACACCAGGTTTTTCAGCAACTGACCAACGTTGCTGCACTCCTGTGCGTAACCCTTGCGGGTGTTGGTGTAGATGGTCGCCTGGCCGAAGTTCGGGCCGAAGTATTCGTCGCCGCCGGTCAGGTACTTCATCTTGAATCGCGTGTTCATCGGGTGCGGTTCCCAGCCCAGGAACACTACGGCGGTGTTGCGGCGCTGGGCGCGATCGACTTGCGAGAGCATGCCTGCCTCGCTGGACTCGACCACCTTGAAGCCGGCGTCTTTCAGGCCGAAGGCGTTCTTGTCGATCATGCTCTGGATCAGGCGGTTGCCGTCGTTACCCGGTTCGATGCCATAGATCTTGCCGTCGAGTTCTTTCTTGAACTTGGCGATGTCGGCGAAATCTTTCAGACCTTTGTTATACAACTCTTCGGGGACGGCGAGTGTGTATTTTGCGTTTTCCAGATTAGCGCGCAGCGTGTCCACGGTGCCGGCATCGCGGTAGGCCTTGATGTCGTTTTCCATGGTCGGCATCCAGTTACCGAGGAATACGTCCATGTTCTTGCCGTCGGCCAGGGACTTGTAGGTCACCGGCACGGAAATCATCGTGGTCTTGGTCTTGTAGCCCAGGGCATCGAGAACGACGCTGGTGGTGGCGGTAGTGACGGTAATGTCCGTCCAGCCGACATCGGAGAAGTTTACGGTGCTGCATTGGGCCGGTTCTGCGGCTTGAGCCAGAAACGGCAGACTCAGCATGGCGGCCAACAACAACGACGGGGAACCTTTCATAAGGGGCGACTCCTTGGTGTTTTTTTTGGCAGTGTTCCGACTGGACCACCGCACTTATCTGTTGCGGTTGGATGGCGTTTTGGAGACATCTCTACCACGGCGCCTAGCAATCGAGTCGATACGATCATGTACCAGTGAAAATCTGACGCCTACAGGGTGCGTCGTAACCAGTACAGGGATGGTCGCATCCAGTGTCGGTAACGTCGTTTACAGCTTTTTTCAGCCCGTTTTGCCCCGCTGATCCGCAAAAAAACGGCGAAAACACTGCGTAAGCGGCTTGCGGCGCTAGCGGGCATGAGTGCGTCGGTGTGAGACGTTGAACGACATGACAAAAGCCTGATGATGCGGCCATCTCGGCGGATTGCAGCTTGAGCGTAGCAGCTCCGTCACTGGGCGCTTTTGCGCCTGGAGCAGGCACATCCAGGAGTTCAGCAGTAATGGCTATCAGCGTTTTCGACTTGTTCAAAATCGGCATCGGCCCTTCCAGTTCGCACACCGTGGGGCCCATGCGCGCCGCGGCGCTGTTCGTGCAAGGTTTGCGTGAACAGGGACTTTTGGAGCAGGTGTGTCGCGTTGAAGTTCAGCTTTATGGGTCGCTTTCGGCCACCGGCATCGGTCATGGCAGCGACAACGCGGTGATCATGGGGTTGATGGGCGAATGGCCGGACGCGATCGATCCGTCGCAAATCGGCATCCGCATCGAGGCCCTGCGTGAAACCAACACGCTATTGCTCGACGGTCGCTTGTCGGTCCCGTTCATCTGGGCCCGGGACATGCGCCTGATCGACGAGAACCTGCCATTCCATCCCAACGCGATGACCCTGGTTGCCGAAGGCGATCACGGTGAACTGCATCGCGACACCTACTATTCCATCGGCGGCGGTTTTGTCGTCGATGAGGCACAGGCTTCCAGCGGCGTGGTGGATCTGGATCGCACCGTGCTGCCTTACGACTTCTCCAGTGCCGTCGAGCTGCTCAGTCTCTGCAAGCAGCACAACCTGCGCGTTGCAGAGCTGATGATGGCCAACGAGAAAGTCTGGCGCAGCGAAGAGGAAATTCGCGCCGGCCTGATGAAACTCTGGCGTGCGATGCAAGATTGCGTGGAGCAAGGCCTTAAGCACGAAGGCATCTTGCCAGGTGGCCTGAATGTGCGTCGTCGCGCGGCCAAATTGCACCGCAGCCTGCAAGAACTGAACAAGCCCAACGTGATCGGCTCGACCCTGAGCGCCATGGAGTGGGTGAACTTGTTCGCCCTGGCGGTCAACGAAGAAAACGCTGCTGGCGGGCGCATGGTTACGGCGCCGACCAACGGCGCGGCGGGGATCATTCCGGCGGTGTTGCACTACTTCATGAAGTTCAGCGAGGCAGTGACCGACGCCAATGTGGTCGATTACTTCCTCAGTGCCGCGGCGGTGGGGATTCTGTGCAAGAAGAACGCCTCGATCTCCGGTGCCGAGGTCGGTTGCCAGGGTGAAGTCGGTTCGGCCTGCGCCATGGCGGCGGCCGGGTTGGCGGAGATTCTCGGGGCCACACCGGAGCAATTGTGCAACGCGGCGGAAATCGGCCTGGAACACAACCTCGGCCTGACCTGCGACCCAGTGGGTGGCCTGGTGCAAGTGCCGTGCATCGAGCGCAATGCGATTGCCGCGGTGAAAGCGATCAACGCGGCGCAGATGGCGCTGCGCGGCGACGGTCAGCACTTTATCTCGCTGGACCGGGTGATCCGCACCATGCGTGATACCGGTGCCGACATGCATGACAAATATAAAGAGACATCGCGCGGTGGGTTGGCGGTTAGCGCGGTCGAGTGTTGAGACCGGGTTGCCCCCCCAATCGCGAGCCTGCTCGCGATAGCTTCAGACCAGTCAAAACTGCGCGGCAAGTGAACACTCGCACCAAAACGCGCCACGTTTTGGCGCGTCGCTTACAGATATGCGCCTCACCCAAGGTCAGGGATCCAAACCGGCCCTGACCGTCCGTCACCTGTGCTTGCGGTGACACTCTCCCCAGGAGCGTCGCAGCCCTGTTCCCACAAGTGCTACCGATTTGCTCACAGGCAACGGGGTAGCGGGTTTGCGGCCTCTAATGGCACTTATGACCTCTTATCTCTGCGCGCCATATCTAGACGCATCGCGACGTCGTTTTCAGGAGTTATTGAACACGCATTCAAATTTAGGCATGGCAATTGCTCTGTCATTACAAAGCCCGTCTCCCACGCGAGAACGATGGCAATAAAAAGAGCCTCCGCCTGAGGCCATCACCCGCTTTGTGTGAGGAGATACCGCGATGACGACGTTCAACTCCGGGGCCCAACCCCAGAACCGTGCGCCTCAATCCATCGGCTTTTTGCTGCTGGACAATTTCACGCTTATTTCTCTGGCCTCTGCAGTAGAACCTCTGCGCATGGCCAACCAATTGTCCGGCCGCGAGCTGTATCGCTGGACCACACTCACCGTCGATGGCGGTCAAGTCTGGGCCAGTGACGGACTGCAAATCACTCCCGACGCCTCCATGCACAAAGCGCCTCCCCTGGACACTGTCATTGTCTGCGGCGGTATCGGTATTCAGCGTACTGTTACCCGTGAACACGTGTCGTGGCTGCAAAGCCAGGCGCGTCAGCACCGTCGTCTCGGCGCGGTCTGCACCGGCAGCTGGGCCCTGGCTTGCGCGGGCCTGCTGGACGGTTTCGATTGCAGCGTGCACTGGGAATGCCTGGCGTCGATGCAGGAAGCTTTTCCGCGGGTGGCCATGAGCACCCGGCTGTTCACCCTCGATCGCAACCGTTTCACCAGCTCCGGTGGCACCGCGCCGCTGGACATGATGCTGCACCTGATCAGCCGCGATCACGGTCGTGAACTGTCGGCCGCGATCTCGGAAATGTTTGTCTACGAGCGCATCCGCAACGAGCAGGATCACCAGCGCGTGCCGCTCAAGCACATGCTCGGCACCAACCAGCCGAAGCTTCAGGAAATCGTGGCGTTGATGGAAGCCAACCTCGAAGAGCCGATCGACCTCGACGAACTGGCGGTGTACGTCGCTGTTTCGCGTCGTCAGCTGGAGCGGTTGTTCCAGAAATACCTGCACTGCTCGCCGTCGCGTTACTACCTGAAACTGCGCCTGATCCGCGCTCGGCAACTGCTCAAGCAAACGCCGATGTCGATCATCGAAGTGGCGTCGGTATGTGGTTTCGTGTCTACGCCGCACTTCTCCAAGTGCTACCGCGAATACTTCGGCATTCCGCCGCGCGACGAGCGCGTGGGTTCCAACACCACGCAACAAGTGGCGATGATGCCGCTGCCGCAAGCACTGGTGCTGTCGCCATTGTCCGGGCCGCTGTCGGCGTTGAGTCAGGCGCGCAATGAATCGACCTTCGCGAGCGTAAGGCTTTGATGCTCTGATCGTTCCCACGCTCTGCGTGGGAATGCCTCAATGGACGCTCTGCGTCCGCTTCGGCAGGGACGCGGAGCGTCCCGGGCTGCCATTCCCACGCAGAGCGTGGGAACGATCACTATCAGGCGCTACGGCTCTGCTGATACGCCGCCAACGCCGGCAGCAATTGCTTGTCGATCGCCTGGCGCACGGCCGGCAGGATGGTCGCGCTGCTGGTGTACATCTGCTTCACCATAGTGCGCAGCGTCATCGCCCGCTCATCGTTCAAGCCTCGCACCGCACACTCGCAAGCCTGCTCGGCTGTGGAGCCGCTGGGTACTTGAAAACCCAACGATTTTAGCTGGCCCAACAGGTCTTCCTGGTCAATCAAATCGGCGTGCATCATGACGCAATCCTTCTTCAGGGAACGGTGTCGTGGCTCGATTCTGGTAGGGGCTGGGGATGGCGGCAAGGACGATTTGTCGCAATGGCCGCAATACCTATGAACAGGTCGTTTTCGGCTAACTTGCCATGCATGGGAATGGGCACACTGGATTCAGCTGGCTTCACGAAGGTTTGGTCACCCTCGCGCAACAGCTCCTCAACAGTACCCTCCTCAGCTCCGATCCTGTCACGGCTTGATCGGGGTTTTTTTTGCCTGTGAATCAGCTGGAAACTTGGTGTCTGGGCGGGCGCCATCGCGAGCAGGCTCGCTCCCACAGGTGACCTGCAGCGGCCTCATTATTTGTGTACGACACAAATCCAATGTGGGAGCGAACCTGCTCGCGATGAACGATGACGCGGTCTAGCGTTGCAACACCAAAATCCGCGACAGCAATTCATCCCGATCAACATAGCAACCCTGGAAATGCCGGGCGCCGGTAGCGGGGTCGAAAGCGTTGCGGGCGTGCAGGGTGCGGCGGTTGTCGAAGCACCACAGCTCACCGGGTTTGAGCCGCGTCATTACCCGGAAGCGCGCCTCGCGGGTCATCGCAATGAAGCGCCGGTAAGCGCGATACAGCTTGGGCATCTGCTCGACTGAAGCATCGAACGGCCCGCGCAGAAAGTTTGCCATACGGATTTCCGACACCTGCCCGAACGCATCCAGGGCGATGATCGGCGCCAGGCAGCGGTAGTCGCTGTGGCGGTCCTTGTTGCGGAACTCCACGGGAATTTCACACAAGGCTTGAAACGCCTCGGGATCTTCCTGGCGCAAGGCTTGGGCGATGGCAAAACCGTCGACGAAAATGCTCTCGCCACCGTCGGCGTCATTGACCAGGCAGTGCAGAAATTGCAGCCCCGGTTGCAGCTCCCGAGTGGGCAGATCGCTGTGCAGCGGCAAGTTGAAGGCGGTGTAGGCATTGCTGTCGGCGTCGGCCTTGGATTGCACGTTGAACAGCACACCGAAATTGCTCTCGCGGATGAACGAAATCCGCTGGGCGAT
Source organism: Pseudomonas sp. TE12508 (assembly GCF_056279485.1). Taxonomy (NCBI): domain Bacteria; kingdom Pseudomonadati; phylum Pseudomonadota; class Gammaproteobacteria; order Pseudomonadales; family Pseudomonadaceae; genus Pseudomonas; species Pseudomonas sp. TE12508. The sequence goes on from NZ_JBWCCN010000004.1 coordinate 226,685, forward strand.
CAGCTTCAGCGAGCCCGACTCAGTCGGTACGCCACGAACCTGGGTCAGGCCGATGTCGCGCACGGCCAGCAGCCATTGCAGCAAGGCATCGTTGTCGTCCATCAACGCCTGATAGTCGAACACCGGCAACTTCAGCTGGCTGTCCCATAGCTTGCTTTTCGGTTTGGTGGCTCGGCGTTCGGCGCGGGTTTCGTCGTCATAGGCGTGGGCTCGCAGCCAGCCCGGGTCGAAGCGGCTGAGATGGCCGTCCTGCCAATCGACACACAGGCAACCATCGGTATCGATTCGAGCGCTGTCGGGGATCAGATTTTCCGCGACATCGACGATTTCCAGCACTTGCTCGCGAGTCACCGTGTAGACGCACTGCGGGCACGGGCAGTTATCCCGTAGCCATTGATGATGAAAAGGGCTGACCCGACCGTCCGCCCACTGCACTTGAATTCGGTCCGCCAGGGTGTCCACGGCGGTCAACGCGCTGATCAACGGATAGGTGCGGAAATCGGCAAAAGCGGCGGCGGTGTTCATGACGAGCTCCTTGTTATTTTGGTAAAGCGATCACTCGGCCGATGAAGGCGGGTGCGGGCAGGTCGGCTTGCTCGGCGACAATGGCTTGCAGCTTGCTCAAGGTTTCTTCGCTGAACGGTGCGGATCGCGGCCCGGCCAGGTCGACGTGCAGCAGCATTTGTTCATTGCCCGCCAGCTCCTTGTCACCGCCCACCAGATGCAGGCTGTGGTAGAGGTGCAGGCGCTTGCGGTCATGGCCGATGATCTGGGTGTGCACTTCGACATCGGCATCGAGCTTCACTTCGTGCAGGTAGTTGAGGTGCAGCTCGAGGGTGAACAGCGAATTGCCGCTGGCTTCGCGGTTGTTGCTGTCCATGCCCAGTCGATCCATCAGCGCGTCGGTGGCGTAGCTGAAAATCAGCAGATAGAAGGCATCGCGCAGGTGGCCGTTGTAGTCGACCCAATCGGGGATGATTTTGGTTTGGTAGGTGGTGAGCGTGGGCATGATCGGGGTTCCGGCAGGTGGATGATCGTTCCCACGCTCTGCGTGGGAACGCCGCCCGGGACGCTCTGCGTCCCAGACGACGTGACGCAGAGCGTCACAGGATTCATTCCCACGCAGAGCGTGGGAACGATCAGTACAAGGGGTTACTCGCTAAATGCCATTCCATGCTTCTCTTTGGTGGTTTTCACCGCCTCCAGCACTGCCAGCAAGCAATCATCACGATAGCGCTCCAGCGCGGAAATGCTGTGCGTGCCCAACTGATCGCTGGTGCCATCCACCACATCATCAATCAATTTGTCGGTCAGCTCCGGTGCCGGCAGATAGGTCCAGGGCAACTGCAACGCCGGCCCGAATTGCGCCATGAAGTGCCGCATGCCTGCGTCGCCGCCCGCCAGGGTGTAAGTCAGGAAAGTACCCATGAACGACCAGCGCAGGCCCGCGCCAAAACGGATGGCATCGTCGATTTCACCGGTGGTCGCCACGCCGTCGTTAACCAGATGCAGCGCCTCACGCCACAGCGCTTCGAGCAACCGGTCAGCGATAAAACCTGGCACTTCCTTGCGCACATGCAGCGGGCGCATCCCCAAGGATTCATAGACTTTCATTGCCGCTTGAACCGCTTGCGGCGCGGTATTTTTGCCACCGACCACTTCCACCAACGGCAGCAGGTAAACCGGGTTGAACGGATGCCCGACCACGCAGCGTTCCGGGTGGGTCGAGCTCTCGTAGAACTCGCTCGGCAGCAGTCCCGAAGTGCTGGAGCCGATCAGTGCATTGGGCTTGGCCGCTGCGCTGATTTTGCTATGCAGTTCCAGTTTCAGGTCCAGTCGTTCGGGAGCACTTTCCTGAATGAAATCTGCGTCGCGAACGCATTCTTCGATAGTGGCGACAAAGCGCAGACGATCTTGCGACGCGCCGGGTGCCAGGCCTTGCTTCTCCAGCGCGCCCCAGGCATTGGCGACGCGCTTGCGCAGGGCCGCTTCGGCACCGGGCGCCGGATCCCAGGCCACTACGTCGAGGCCGTGGGCGAGGGCGCGGGACACCCAGCCGCTGCCGATGACACCGCTGCCCAGAGCGGCGAAGGTTTTGATTTCAGTGATAAAGCTCATGGCGACGTCCTAAATAGTTCGGTGACCTAATGTGGGAGCGGGCTTGTGTGGCGAGGGGGCTTGCCCCCGTTCGGCTGCGTAGCAGTCGTAAAACATTGCATGCGGTATGGCTGACACACCGCGGCTGCAGGTTCTGGGGCCGCTTCGCGACCCAACGGGGGCAAGCCCCCTCGCCACACAAGCCCGCTCCCACAGGGTTAGGTGTAGGTGGGGGTTAACCGCGCTTGGTCAGGCCCATTTTTGCCCGGCCTTCAGTCGGCGTCAGAACGCGGGCGCCGAGGCGGCTGAGGATTTCGCTGGCGCGTTCGACCAGTTGGCCGTTGGTCGCCAATACGCCCTTGTCCAGCCACAGGTTGTCTTCCAGACCGACCCGCACGTTTCCACCCAGCAACACCGCTTGCGCCGCCATCGGCATTTGCATGCGACCGATGCCGAACCCGGCCCAGACCGCATCGGCCGGCAGGTTGTCGACCATGGCTTTCATGGTGGTGGTGTCGGCCGGCGCGCCCCACGGGATGCCCAGGCACAGCTGGAACAACGGGTTATCCAGCAGGCCTTCCTTGATCATCTGCTTGGCGAACCACAGGTGGCCCGTGTCGAAGATTTCCAGCTCGGCCTTCACACCCAGCTCTTGAATGCGTTTGGCGCCAGCACGCAACTGTGCCGGGGTGGAGACGTAAATGGTGTCGCCGTCACCGAAGTTCAGGGTGCCGCAATCCAGGGTGCAGATTTCCGGCAGCAGTTCTTCGACGTGGGCGAGACGGGTCAGCGGGCCGACCAGGTCAGTGTTCGGGCCGAACTCCATCGGGTTCTCGCCCGCGCCGATTTCCAGGTCGCCGCCCATGCCGGCGGTGAGGTTGACGATGATGTCGACGTCGGCCTCGCGGATACGCTCCATCACTTCGCGGTACAGCGCCACGTCACGGCTGAACTTGCCGGTTTGCGGGTCGCGAACGTGGCAGTGAACCACGGTAGCGCCGGCCTTGGCGGCTTCCACGGCGGCCGCGGCGATCTGTTTCGGGGTGACCGGCACGTGTGGGCTTCTGGCGGTCGTGTCGCCAGCACCGGTGAGTGCGCAGGTGATGATGACGTCGTGGTTCATGAGGCGGTTCCTTACAGGCGTGATTTTTGGGTGTGGCTCAGGGCGTGACGATTCCGTTCGCAGCCCGGTCGGGCTGCGAATCGGTGGTTCATTTCAGGTTTATTTACTGGTCAGTTTCAGGTTTTCAGCCGCCGGTTTGCCGTCGAAGGTGGTCACGCCTTCGAGCCAGCGTTGCTTGTCTTGCGGGTGATCCTTGAGCCATTGCTTCGCCGATTCGAAAGCGTCTTTGTGATCGAGCAACGGCTGCATCATCCGGCTCTCGTCTTCGGCGGTGTAGGTCAGGTTGCTCAGCAAACGACCAATGTTCGGGCATTGCTCGGCGTATTTCGGCGCGGTGACCGTCCACACGGTGGCCATGCCTTCGTTCGGGCCGAGGGCGTCTTCGCTGCCGGTGAGATAAGTCATTTGCACGTTGACGTTCATCGGGTGCGGCGCCCAGCCGAAGAGCACCACAGCTTCCTTGCGCCGCACGGCGCGATCCACCGCCGCAAGCATGCCGGCCTCGCTGGACTCGACCAGCTGGAACTTGCCCAGGCCAAATTGATTCTTGGTGATCATCGCCTTGATCTGAGTGTTGGCGCCCGAGCCAGGCTCGATGCCGTAAATCTTGCCGCCCAGTTCTTTTTCGAATTTGGCGATGTCAGCGAAGGTTTTCAGGCCTTTGTCGGCGAGGTAAGTAGGAACGGCGAGGGTGGCGCGAGCATCCTTGAGGCTTGGCGCTTCAAGCACTTTGACCTGCTTGGCATCGACGAACGGGGTGATGGTCTGGGTCATCAGCGGGTTCCAGTAACCGAGGAACAAGTCCAGGCGCTGGTCGCGAATGCCGGCGAAGATGATTTGCTGGGAAGCGCTGGTTTGTTTGGTGTTGTAGCCGAGGCCATCGAGCAACACCTGGGTCATGGCGCTGGTGGCGATCACGTCGGTCCAGTTCACTACGCCCATGCGCACGTTCTGGCACGACGCGGGTTCGGCCGCCATGACGCTGGCGCTCAAGAAAGCGGTACCGCTGAGTGCAAGAACACAGCTGCTGATCAGTCGTTTCATGTCGGGTTCCTCGGCAGGTCGTTATTGTGGGTTCCGGTGTCTGATGCGCCGGTGATCTCAAGTTACGCAGCAAAGCCCCTGTAAAAACGCACTGCGGCGACCAGCTCTTGCACTGCAGCGACCTGCGCCCTTGAATGCTCGTTGCAAGTGGCGTATCAACGTCCACACGCTAACCGCCCTCTCGTTACCTGGCCTCTTTTTACCTGCTAAGCGAGTGCGCTCCATGTCCCAGGATTTCTACTTCTTGTTGATGCCGGGTTTCTCGGCGATCGGTTTTATCTCGGCAATCGAGCCGCTGCGGGTCGCCAATCGCTTTCGCGGCGAGCTGTACCGCTGGCATGTGTTGAGCGCTGATGGCGGGGCGGTTTTGGCCAGTAACGGCATGTCGGTCAACGCCGATGCGGCGCTGGAACCCCTGAAGAAAGGCGCTACCTTGCTGGTGGTCGCCGGTTTCGAACCGCTGAAGTTCACCACCCCGGCGCTGGAGCACTGGTTGCGCCGCTTGGACAACGAAGGCGTGACCCTCGGCGCCATCGACACCGGCAGCTTCATCCTCGCTGAAGCCGGCCTACTCGACGGCCATCGCCTGACCTTGCACTGGGAAGCCATCGACGCCTTCAAGGAGTCTTATCCACAGCTGAGCGTCACCCAGGAGCTGTTCGAGATCGACCGTCGGCGCATCACCTCTGCCGGCGGCACGGCTTCCATCGACCTGATGCTCGACCTCATCGGCCAGGCCCACGGCCCGGAACTGGCGATCCAGGTCAGCGAACAATTCGTACTCGGGCGCATTCGCCCGCGCAAAGACCACCAGCGCATGGAAGTCGCCACGCGTTATGGCATCAGCAACAAGAAACTGGTGCAGGTGATTGGGGAGATGGAGCAGCACAGCGAGCCGCCGTTGAGCACGCTGCAATTGGCGGAATCGATCAAAGTGACCCGGCGTCAGTTAGAGCGGTTGTTTCGCCTGCATCTGAACGACACGCCGAGCAATTTCTACCTGCGGTTAAGGCTGGAGAAGGCGCGGCAGTTGCTGCGTCAGACGAACATGAGTGTGTTGGAAGTGAGCATCGCGTGCGGGTTTGAATCGCCGTCGTATTTCACCCGCAGTTATCGGGCGAGGTTTGAGCGGTGCCCGCGTGAAGACCGGCGACGGCTCGGAGATGGGCGGGAGCTGGTCTGAACTTAAGTTTTGACAACACCAGAGAACCCTGTGGGAGCGAGCCTGCTCGCGATGGCGGTCTGTCATTCAAGTTGATGTCGACTGATCCGCTATCGCGAGCAAGCTCGCTCCCACAGTTTTGATCTGTCTTACTTTTTCATCAACGCTGAGCAGGCCGCTTTAAACGCCTCATGCTGATACTTGTTCAGCGTCTCCGGCAGTGCAAAATCGAACTTCTTGTTCTGCGCATTGATGGTCTGCGGCGACAGTAGCGTCACCTCGCAATTTTCCAGCAGCTGGAAAATCCCCTCGATTTTGAACGTAGTCGGCCCACCGGCGAACTCGCCTTTCTTGCTGCGCTTCTTGATCGCGATCCGGTCGATAGAGTTCTCACGAACGAACGACGCCACCTGAGCGGCGAAGACTTTGACGTTGGCGGCTTCGTCGTCCTCGTCGAGGGCGATTTTCCTGGTGGCGAGGGCGACGTGACTGAGCGCCTGACCGTCGAGGGAGGCCACGGCGATGATCGCTTCGCTGCCTTTGATTTCGATGCCGCAGATTTTCATTTCAATCCCTTTTCCTGATGCTGGCGTTCAGCTTACAACTCTAGTTGGTTGGCGGTGATGCCAAAAGCTGCGGCAATTTTTTCACGGGTTGCCTTGCGGGGCTTGGCGACCGTCTCTTGCTGGGCGAAAGCCGGTTGGGAAATGCCCATGCGTTTGGCAACTTCATCCTGCGTAAGGTTCAGGTGTTCGCGCCAAGCGCGAATGGGCGTCGCGCCATCGACGATGCGACTGACCACTTCGTGGGGGATCAGATCGGGCTCGATCTTCTGCGCCACATACTGCGCGTAGGGAATGACCACGAACGCCGGTTTTCCCTCCGCGTCGTTGATGATTTGAATCTCAGTAGGTGCGTTCATCGCGTTTTTTGACCTCTTGAATACTGACCACTTTGATCGCGCCATCCTAGTCGAACATAACCCGATAACTACCGACTCGCAGTCGATAGGCGTAGTCATGACCGACCAGTGCTTTGACGTTGCCTACATCAGGCATGCCAGCTAGCGCCGTGATGGCATCACGAACCTGGATCTGATGAACGGAATGCAATTTCAAGAGCTGCTTAACGGCCTTTCGAGTCCAGTGAATGCTGTTCATGGAGAATATAAGTCTTTTATAAGATTTTGCGAATCTTTACTTATATTTTTCAGGTGGCCAACAAACGAAATTTGTCGGGATGTTGCTCGAAAATAGCTGCTTTAACCCTTACCCAGCGGGAGTTGTAGGTTTGCTCGGTGAAACCTGTGGGAAAGGTCTTGATTGAAGGTAAAAGCTGGTAGGGCTACCAGCTTTCGACGGACGATTCAGGATCACTCCTGCCCAATCGACTCCAAAAACTCCGACCGCTCGTCACTCATGCGCGCTATGCAATCATTCTGCGCAATGGTGAACGCTTTGCTGCCGCTGGTCGCCGGAAATGCGTCCACTGCGCAATCGGCATCCCGGGTTTTCAGCCATTGCTGTTGCGCGGTCTTGATTTTGGCGGTGATGTCGGTCAGTTGCGCCTTGTTGTTGCCGTAAAGCGTTTGCATGCGCTCGGTCAGGCTCTGATAGTTGTCGCTCAGCAGCTGTTCGGCGGTGGTTCTGCTGTAGGCCGAGCATTCCAGGGTCTGGATTTCGTTTTCGACAGCGTCGCAAGGGTTGTCGTCGGCCTCTTCAGCTGCGTGTACGCCAGTCGCTATCAGTGCCAAAGCCAGGAAGATCGATTTCATTGCGTCGCCGCCCTTAATTCAGTGATTACACCCAGTGATGCGGCGAATTCTGGCCCAAGCGGGCGGCGTTGGATAGGTAGGCAATGACGCCTGTTGATGACCCTTTGTCGCGGATTGACGCTTTCGGCAAACCCCCTGTCGTTTTTGCACCCGGCTACCCCTGCACCGAGGCATATGCTGGCCCCAAAGCGCCGGCACACGATTCGGCGCATGAATCGCTAATAGGGGACAGCCTGATGAGCCCAGCCGAATTGCACGCCGACAGCATCGTTATCGACGGGCTGATTATTGCCAAGTGGAACCGCGAGCTGTTTGAAGACATGCGCAAGGGCGGTCTGACCGCGGCCAACTGCACCGTGTCGGTGTGGGAGGGCTTCCAGGCCACTGTCAACAACATCGCCGCCAGCCAGAAGCTGATCCGCGAGAACAGCGACCTGGTGATTCCGGTGCGCACCACTGCCGATATCCGCAAGGCCAAGGAACAGGGCAAGACCGGTATCCTCTTTGGCTTCCAGAATGCTCACGCGTTTGAAGACCAGATCGGCTATGTCGAGGTCTTCAAGCAGCTCGGCGTCGGTATTGTGCAGATGTGCTACAACACCCAAAACCTGGTCGGTACCGGTTGCTACGAGCGCGACGGCGGCCTGTCGGGTTTCGGTCGTGAAATCGTCGCTGAAATGAACCGTGTCGGCGTCATGTGCGACCTGTCCCACGTCGGTTCGAAAACGTCCGAAGAAGTCATCCTCGAATCCAAGAAGCCGGTCTGCTACTCCCATTGCCTGCCGTCGGGTCTGAAAGTACACCCGCGCAACAAATCCGATGAAGAACTGAAGTTCATTGCCGACCACGGCGGTTTCGTCGGTGTGACCATGTTCGCGCCGTTCCTGGCCAAGGGCATCGATTCGACCATCGACGATTACGCCGAAGCCATCGAATACACCATGAACATCGTCGGCGAAGACGCCATCGGCATCGGCACCGACTTCACCCAGGGCCATGGCCAGGACTTCTTCGAATACCTGACCCATGACAAGGGCTACGCCCGCCGTCTGACCAGCTTCGGCAAGATCATCAACCCGCTGGGCATCCGCACCGTGGGCGAGTTCCCGAACCTGACCGAGACCCTGCTCAAACGCGGCCATTCCGAGCGTGTGGTGCGCAAGATCATGGGCGAGAACTGGGTGAATGTCCTCAAGGACGTCTGGGGCGAATAAGCCACCGCATTTCTGAATCCTTTCCCCCGGCCGTCCGTGCCGGGGGCAACACAACGAATTTTCTGGAGTTAAGTTTCCATGGCCAAGATCGCCCCGCAATTGCCAATCGAAGTCGACAGCGAAACCGGTGTCTGGACCTCTGACGCCCTGCCGATGCTGTATGTGCCGCGCCATTTCTTCGTCAATAACCACATGGGCATCGAGGAAGTGCTGGGCGCCGACGCTTACGCTGAAATCCTCTACAAGGCCGGCTACAAGTCCGCCTGGCACTGGTGTGAAAAAGAAGCTGAATGCCACGGCCTGGAAGGCGTTGCAGTGTTTGAGCATTACATGAAGCGTCTGTCGCAACGCGGCTGGGGCCTGTTCAAGATTCAGGACATCGACCTCGACAAAGGCACCGCCAGCGTCAAGCTCGAACATTCCGCATTTGTCTACGTTTACGGCAAGGTCGGGCGTAAGGTCGACTACATGTTCACTGGCTGGTTCGCCGGCGCCATGGACCAGATTCTTCAGGCCCGTGGCAGCTCGATCCGCACCGTTGCAGAACAGGTTTACGGTGGCTCCGAAGAAGGCCACGACGACGGTTTGTTCACCGTCAAGCCGTTGTAAGTCGAGGAACCCGCCATGGCTTTCGAAGCAATGTTTCAACCGATTCAAATCGGCAAACTGACCATCCGCAACCGCGTGCTCAGCACCGCGCACGCCGAGGTCTACGCCACCGACGGCGGCATGACCACCGACCGGTACGTCAAATATTACGAAGAGAAAGCCAAGGGCGGGATCGGCCTGGCGATTTGCGGCGGTTCCTCCAGCGTGGCCATCGACAGCCCGCAAGGCTGGTGGAAGTCGGTCAACCTGGCCGACGACCGGATCATTCCGCACTTCCAGAACCTGGCCGATGCCATGCACAAGCATGGCGCCAAGATCATGATCCAGATTACCCACATGGGCCGACGCTCGCGCTGGGATGGCGAGCATTGGCCAACCCTGCTGTCGCCGTCGGGCATCCGTGAACCGGTGCACCGCGCGACCTGCAAAACCATCGAACCGGAAGAAATCTGGCGGGTAATCGGCAACTACGCAAGCGCAGCCGCGCGGGCCAAGGCCGGTGGCCTGGACGGCGTCGAGCTGTCTGCCGTGCACCAGCACATGATCGACCAGTTCTGGAGCCCGCGGGTCAACAAGCGTACCGATGAATGGGGCGGCAGTTTCGAAAACCGCATGCGTTTCGGCCTGGAAGTGATCAAGGCTGTACGCAAGGAAGTCGGTCCGGACTTCTGCGTCGGCATCCGCCTGTGCGGTGACGAATTCCACCCGGACGGCTTGTCTCACGAAGACATGAAGCAGATCGCCAAGTACTACGACGACACCGGCATGATCGACTTCATCGGCGTCGTGGGCTCGGGTTGCGACACCCACAACACCCTGGCCAACGTTATCCCGAACATGAGTTATCCACCGGAGCCATTCCTGCATTTGGCCGCCGGTATCAAAGAAGTGGTGAAGGCACCGGTTTTGCACGCGCAGAACATCAAGGATCCGAACCAGGCGACCCGTATTCTGGAAGGCGGTTACGTCGACATGGTCGGCATGACCCGCGCCCACATCGCCGACCCGCATTTGATCGCCAAGATCAAGATGGGCCAGGTCGACCAGATCAAGCAATGCGTCGGTGCCAACTACTGCATCGACCGTCAGTACCAGGGCCTGGACGTCTTGTGCATCCAGAACGCCGCGACTTCCCGTGAATACATGGGCGTGCCGCACATCATCGAGAAATCGACCGGAGTGAAGCGCAAAGTCGTGGTGGTCGGTGCCGGTCCTGCCGGGATGGAAGCGGCTCGCGTGTCGGCCGAACGTGGCCACGACGTGACCCTGTTCGAGAAGAAAGAATTCATCGGCGGGCAGATCACTACCGCGTCGAAAGCTCCACAACGGGACCAGATCGCCGGCATCACTCGTTGGTTTCAGCTGGAACTGGCGCGCTTGAAAGTCGATCTGCGCCTGGGCGTGGCGGCGGATGCGGCGACCATTCTCGACCTGCGTCCGGACGTGGTGGTACTCGCTGTCGGCGGCCATCCGTTCCTGGAGCAGAACGAACATTGGGGCGCGGCTGAAGGCCTGGTGGTCAGCAGCTGGGACATCCTCGACGGCAAGGTTGCGCCGGGCAAGAACGTGCTGGTCTATGACACCATTTGCGAGTTCACCGGGATGTCGACGGCTGACTTCCTCGCCGACAAGGGCAGCCAGGTCGAGATCGTCACCGACGACATCAAACCGGGCGTGGCCATCGGCGGTACGTCGTTCCCGACTTACTACCGCAGCATGTACCCCAAAGAAGTGATCATGACCGGCGACATGATGCTGGAGAAGGTCTACCGCGAAGGCGACAAGCTGGTGGCGGTGCTGGAAAACGAATACACCGGCGCCAAAGAGGAGCGGGTGGTGGACCAGGTCGTCGTCGAAAACGGCGTGCGTCCGGACGAAGAAATCTACTACGCCATGAAGGAAGGCTCGCGCAACAAAGGCCAGATGGACATCGAAGCCCTGTTCGCGATCAAGCCGCAACCTTCGTTGAGCCAGGCGGGCGACGGTTACTTGCTGTTCCGTATCGGCGACTGCGTGGCCCAGCGCAACACCCACGCGGCGATCTATGACGCGTTGCGGTTGTGCAAGGATTTCTAAGCCGGTGAGCTGATCGTTCCCACGCTCTGCGTGGGAATGCAGCCCGTGACGCTCCGCGTCACATTCAAAAGCGGACGCAGAGCGTCCGGTGAGGCATTCCCACGCAGAGCGTGGGAACGATCAATGAGTCCCGTGGGAGCTCCACATGTTGAACACCCTTCTTCCAATCCTGTTGTTCGCTGCCTTGGGCCTGGCTGTCCTGGGCGCGTTGCGGCGGGTGGCTATGTGGCGTCAGGGCCGGGCTTCGAAAGTCGACCTGATCGGCGGTCTGTTCGCCATGCCCAAACGCTACATGGTCGATTTGCACCACGTCGTCGCGCGGGACAAATACATCGCCAACACTCACGTTGCCACGGCCGGTGGTGCAGTGGCGTCCATTGTGCTGGCGATTCTGGTGCATGGTTTTGGCCTGCATAACCGCATCCTCGGTTATGCACTGCTGCTGATGTCGGCGGTGATGTTTGTCGGCGCGATCTTTATGTTCCTGCGCCGTCGCAACCCACCGGCCCGCTTGTCCAAAGGCCCGTGGATGCGCCTGCCGAAAAGCCTGATGGCGTTCTCGGCATCGTTCTTCCTGCTGACCCTGCCGGTCGCCGGCATCCTCCCGGAAAACTTCGGTGGCTGGGTGGTCGCTGCGATCCTCGGCGTCGGTGTGCTGTGGGGCGTTAGCGAACTGTTCTTCGGCATGACCTGGGGCGGGCCGATGAAGCACGCCTTTGCCGGTGCCCTGCACCTGGCCTGGCACCGTCGCGCCGAGCGTTTTGGCGGCGGTCGTTCCACCGGTTTGAAGCCGCTGGATCTGAATGACCCGAACGCGCCACTGGGCGTGGAAAAACCCAAGGATTTCACCTGGAACCAACTGCTCGGCTTCGACGCCTGCGTGCAGTGCGGTAAATGCGAAGCCGCGTGCCCGGCGTTCGCCGCTGGCCAGCCGCTGAACCCGAAAAAACTGATTCAGGACATGGTCGTTGGCCTGGCCGGTGGCACCGATGCCAAATTCGCTGGCAGCCCTTATCCGGGCAAAGCCATTGGCGAACACGGTGGCAATCCGCATCAACCAATCGTCAACGGTCTGGTGGACGCTGAAACCCTGTGGTCTTGCACCACTTGCCGCGCCTGCGTCGAGGAGTGCCCGATGATGATCGAGCACGTCGACGCCATCGTCGACATGCGCCGGCATCTGACCCTGGAAAAAGGCGCGACCCCGAACAAGGGCGCCGAAGTCCTGGAAAACCTGATCGCCACCGACAACCCGGGCGGTTTCGCGCCAGGCGGGCGGATGAACTGGGCGGCGGATTTGAACCTGAACCTGCTCAGCGAGAAGAAATCCACCGACGTGCTGTTCTGGGTCGGTGACGGTGCCTTCGACATGCGCAACCAGCGCACCCTGCGTGCCTTCGTCAAAGTGCTGAAAGCGGCCAAGGTCGACTTTGCGGTGCTGGGGCTTGAGGAGCGCGACAGCGGTGACGTGGCCCGGCGCCTGGGCGACGAAGCGACCTTCCAGCTGTTGGCCAAACGCAACATCCAGACTTTGGCCAAATACAGCTTCAACCGCATCGTCACCTGCGACCCGCACAGTTTCCACGTGCTGAAAAACGAGTACGGCGCCTTCGACGGCAACTACCTCGTGCAGCACCACAGCACCTACATGGCGGAGATCATTGGCGAAGGCGCCCTGAACCTCGGCCAGCACAAAGGCAGCAGCGTGACCTATCACGACCCGTGCTACCTCGGCCGCTACAACGGCGAATACGAGGCGCCGCGCGAAGTACTGCGCGCCCTGGGCATCGAGATCAAGGAAATGCAACGCTCCGGTTTCCGTTCACGCTGCTGCGGCGGCGGTGGCGGTGCACCGATCACCGACATTCCGGGCAAGCAGCGGATCCCCGACATGCGCATGGAAGACATCCGCGAAACCGGCGCCGAACTGGTGGCCGTGGGTTGTCCACAGTGCACAGCGATGCTCGAAGGCGTGGTCGAACCGCGTCCACTAATCAAGGACATCGCCGAACTGGTGGCCGACGCCTTGCTCGAAGACGCCGCGCCGGGAAAGCCTTCGGCACCGGCCAAACGTGAACCTGCGGAGGTGCATTGATGAGCGACATTATCCGCCGCGACCCACGCGCCGAATGGATCGCCCGCAACCGTCTGCACCCGCTGCACGCGGCCATGCAACCGGCGCAACACAGCTGGATGGGGCCTAACGGTGTCATCCGCAAGAACCCTCACGGGATCGGTTTTATCGGCCCCAACGGCATCAAGCGGATTGACCGCAGCGGCGCTCAGCAGGGCGGGGCGACTAAACGCTCGGCCGCAGTTGAAGTGCAATTGCCGCTGCATCAAGTGCCGCAACCTGCGTTCTACATCAGTGTGGTGCCGGACATGGTCGGCGGCCGCTTGAGCAGCCACGACCGCGACTTGCTCGGCCTGGCCCATCAGTTGGCCGGCAAGGACGGCGCGGTACTGGCGGTGGTCTTCGGTGAGCACAAGGAAAACGCCTTCGCCACGGCGGGCGTTGACCGCTTGCTGGTACTGGAAGGCGACGAATTCAGCGGTTATGCACCGGAGCAACGCGTCCAGGGCCTGCGGGCTGTGGATAACCAGTTCAACCCGCGTCACTGGTTGCTGCCGGACAGCCGCAGCGGTGGTGGCGAACTGGGTCGACGCTTTGCCGCCGCATTGGGCGAACGCCCGGCCACGCGGGTCTGGCAGGTCAAGGATCAGGAGTGCATCGGCCGCGCCGGTGCTGGTTTGCAGGACCTTGCACGTCCGGTCGCTCGCTTGATTCTGGCCGCCGCCGAATGCGCCGAACCGGTCAGCGAAACCCGTCACGAAGCCCTGCCAGTGGAGTTATCCACAGCAGTCGCCCGCAGCCTGTCGCGGATCGAAGATCTGGGCGCGGTGGCGGTGGATCCGGCGGCGATTCCGATGGCCGAAGCGGAGTTCATCTTCTCCGGCGGCAACGGTGTCAAGGACTGGGGACTTTTCCACAGGACGGCCGAGGCGTTGGGCGCGACCGAAGGTGCATCGCGCGTGGCGGTGGACGATGGCTTCATGGCCCGCGACCGTCAGGTCGGTGCGTCCGGCACTTGGGTCACGGCACGGGTTTACGTGGCGGTGGGTATTTCCGGGGCGATCCAGCACCTGCAAGGCATCGGTGCCTGCGACAAGGTGGTGGCGATCAACCTCGATCCTGGCTGCGACATGATCAAACGGGCCGACCTGTCGGTGATCGGTGAGAGCGCCGAGATTCTTCAAGCCTTGATCGATGCGGTAGAGGCTTACCGCAATGAAGCCAAGCGCGATGCGGCTTAAGGAAAGGAAAGGGTTATGAGCACGAAAATCATCAGCCTGGTGTCCATCGGCGCCCACCCGACCTCCGGCCGGCCACGCCGCGCCGAGCAGGATGCACGAGCAGTTGAACTGGGCCTGCAACTGGCTGGGGATAACCTGCAAGTGCTGCATGCCGGTGACGTTGCGGAACCGGCATTGCGCGCTTATCTGGGCATGGGCCTGGAACAGTTGCATGTGCTGGAGCAACCGGTCGGTGCTGACGCGCTGCCAGCGCTGACCGCTTATCTACGCGATGCCGGGGTTCAGGTAGTACTGACTGGCAGCCAGGCGGAAACCGGTGAGGGCTCGGGCATGTTGCCGTTCCTGCTGGCCGAAAGCCTTGGCTGGCCGCTGGTGGTGGGTTTGGCGCAGGTTGAATCCATCGACGGTGGTTCGGCGCTGGTACTGCAGGCCTTGCCTCGCGGGCAGCGTCGTCGGCTGAAAGTACGCCTGCCGTTTCTGGCGACTGTGGATAACGCAGCGCCCAAGCCTCGGCAGAGCGCCTACGGTCCAGCGCGGCGCGGGGTATTGCAGGCGGATGAAGTCGAAGTGATCGACGATGAACTGCTGGCGGTGGCGACATTGCAACTGGCCAAGCCGCGGCCAAAACGCTTGAAAGTGATCAAGGCCAAGAGCGGTGCTGACCGCATGAAGGCCGCGACGGCCAAGGCCAGTGGCGGAGGCGGGCAGGTGCTCAAGGGCGTGACCGCGCAGGCGGGTGCTGAAGCCATTCTCAAGTTGCTGATTGAAGAAGGCGTGGTTCGCTAAACCTGGACAAACACAACACTTGTGGGAGCGGGCTTGCTCGCGAAGGGGTCATCAGCTTCAACATCATCGTTGACTGACACACCGTTTTCGCGAGCAAGCCCGCTCCCACAGAGTGCTCGTGCCGAACAGGTGAAATACCGGAAACGCAGAACCTGAAAATCATCTCATCGAAGTTTACGGGGAAATAATGGCTGTTGAATTTCGTCCGGCATTGCGCACGGATGCGCGCGAGATCGCCCGTTTGTTCCAGATTTCGTCAGAGGGTGCTTCGGATTACATCTGGAGCCAGCTGGCGGAGCCCGGGCAGGATCTGCTGGAAGTGGGTGCCGCTCGTTACGCCCGTGAAGATGTCGATTTTTCCTATCAGAACTGCCTGATCGCGCAGGCCGAGGGAGAGGTCATCGGCATGCTGCACAGCTACGTGATGCGCCACGATCCTCAAGCCGCTCCCGTGACCGACCCGGTCCTGGCGCCGTATGCCACGATGGAAATCCCCGACACCCTTTATATTTCGAGCCTGGCCCTGCATGAGGGCTGGCGCAATCAGGGCTTGGGCAAACAATTCCTCGCCTATGCCTACGACCGTGCCAACCGGTTGGGGCTCAACGGCTTGAGCTTGATCGACTACGCGGCAAACACCGGCGCCCGGCGGTTTTATGAGCGTCATGGCTTCCGGATCGTCGATACCTGCCAGATCACGCCCCACCCAATGATTCGGGTTACGGGTGAGGCTTATTTGATGTATCGGCCGTAAGGACATCGAACACCTGTGGGAGCGAGCCTGCTCGCGATGACGGACTGACATTCACCATCGATGTTGCCTCTCCTGGGATTGCGCATTTACCCACAATCCCTGTTAGCGCTTCTGTGGATAACATGTTCGCGCCTCGCTACACCCCATACCCAACAAGCCCTCCAGCCCTCCGTACAAAAAACAACCAGCCTAACCCCCGGTTTTTTCGAGCTTTTTCCACAGAGTAACGTCGCTCACACGCCGATACTTGCCCCCAATCTCTGTTGGCGCTTCTGTGGATAAGATGTTCGCTGTCCGCTACAGGCTATATAAACCGAGGCTTTCAGTGAGTTGATCAAATAATGTTCAATTCGCCGATTTCCCTCGTTAATCCTTCCTCAAACCCCGAATTCTCACGGCTTTCAGCAGTTTTCCACAGAGCCTGCAAAGTTGCCCCCAAAGTCTGTTGGTGCTTCTGTGGATAAGGTGTTCGCCATCCTCTGCACGTCATATAAACCGTGCTTTGCAGACTTATGATCAAAAAACGATCAACGCTTGCATAAAACTCTGCTTCTGGATAAGTCACGGTTTTTCTTCATTTTTTGTGAATGAATTTGGGCTCTCGTCCACAGTTGTCCCCAATAGCTGTGGGTGGAGATGTGGATAACTTGTTCGCTGAACCTTGCAAGCCACGGTCTGTATAGGCCCGAACGCGATAGATCAGATTTCATACAGTTCTAAGGCACTTCCTTGACTTCGATCTGTCGCCTGTCTTCACTCTCAGGCACAAGGACAGCCGTCACTTATCCACATCTGGTTCAGGGAGAACGCGTGATGGATAGCCAGCCATATCGCTCGCACCCAAACCCTTGCGTGACCTGTGTACCGACCCCCGCCACCTTGCTGCGTAAACGGATTCACCGTCGCGCCACCAATCAGCGCGCTCGCCTATAGCGCCTGAAGCCTTTCCCCATACCCTGACGCCGCTGCCATTGAGGCCCGACCGTGCCCGGTGACCAGGCGTTTGTTCGTCTATCGATTGCAGGCAACCACAGAGTTGCCCATCTGCCTGAGAGGAAATGACCCATGACACGGATCGCCACGCCCATCAGCGACATCAAGGAACACTACGACGTGATCGTCATCGGCTCCGGCTACGGCGGCGGGATCGCGGCGTCGCGCCTGTCCCGGGCCGGCAAGCGGGTGTGCCTGCTGGAGCGGGGCCGGGAAATCCAGCCCGGCGAATACCCCAATACGATGCTGGCGGCCACCGAAGAGCTGCAAGTCCATGACCCGGACGGGCACATCGGTTCGCGCACCGGGTTGTTCGACCTGCATGTCAACGCCCAGCAGAACGTGGTGGTCGGTTGTGGCCTGGGCGGCACATCCTTGATCAACGCCAACGTCGCGCTGGAGCCGGAGCCCGGTGTGTTCGACGATCCGCGCTGGCCGCTGGCGGTGCGTGAACACCGCGACACGCTGCTCAAGGATGGGTACGCCCGGGCTCGGGAGATGCTCAAGCCCAATCCCTACCCAAGCACCTCACCGGTGCTGCCAAAACTGGAAGCCAACAAAAAATCTGCGGACTACCTCAAGCAAGGGGCGCATTTCTACAAGCCGCCGATCAACGTGACCTTCGACAAACTGCCGAACAACCTCAACCACGTCGGCGTCGAGCAGCTGCCGTGTAACCACTGCGGCGACTGCGTGTCGGGCTGTAACAACAAAGCCAAAAACACCACGCTGATGAATTACCTGCCGGATGCCTGGAACCACGGCGCGGAAATTTTCTGCCAGGCCGAGGTGCGTCACCTGGAGCGAGACGCCGACGGTGACGGCTGGATTGTGCATTTCCAATACCTGGACAGCGGCCGCGAGAAGTTCTCGGCACCGACGCTATTCGTCAAGGCTGACGTCGTCGTGGTTTCGGCGGGCACCCTGGGCTCCACCGAAATCCTCCTGCGCTCCCGGGACAAAGGCTTGTCGACGTCCAATCAGCTCGGCGAGAGCATGAGCGGCAACGGTGACATTCTCGGTTTCGGCCACAACTGCGACCAAGCGATCAACGGCATCGGTTTCGGCGCGCATCCGGCCAATGAAATGAAACCGGTCGGCCCGTGCATCACCTCGATCATCGACATGCGCACCGAAGGCGACTGGCGCAGCCGCATGGTCATCGAAGAAGGCTCGATCCCCGGCGCGCTAGGCCGGCCGATGGTGCCGAGCATGGCCGCGTTCGCCGGGTTGATCGGCAAGCCCACCGACGACAGTTTCACCGGCAAGCTCAAGTACGCAGAGCGCGAAACCGAAAGCTTCCTGCGCGGCCCGTATCACGGCGCCCTGCATAACATGCAGACCTACCTGATCATGAGCCACGACGACGGCAAGGGGCGCATGGTGCTCGACAGCAAGGATCAGCTGCGTATCGACTGGCCAGGTGTTGGCGAGCAGGAAAACGTCAAACTCGGTAACGAGCGGCTGCACCAGAGCACCAAGGCATTGGGCGGGATCTGGGTGGAGAATCCGATCTGGACCGAGCTGCTCAAACACAGCATCGTTTCCGTCCACCCGTTGGGCGGTTGCGTGATGGGCGAGGACGCGGAGCAGGGCGTGGTCAACCACAAGGGCCAGGTATTCAGCAGCGCCAGTGGTACCAATGTCTATGCCGGGCTGTACGTGGCCGACGGCGCGGTGATTCCGACTTCCCTGGCGGTCAATCCGCTGCTGACCATCTCCGCCGTGAGCGAGCGCAACATGGGCCTGCTGGCGGCCGATCGCGGTTGGCACATCGACTACACGCTGCCTTCGGCACCGCGCAAACAGGTGGCGCCGCCGACTCTCGGCGTGCAGTTCACCGAAACCATGAAGGGTTATTTCTCCAAAGACTTCACTCAGCCTCAAGGCACTGATCTCAAACTCTACGAAGCGGCGGCCAAACGTGGCGAGTCGGAGAACTCGCCGATCGAGTTCACCCTGACCATCACCGCCAACGACCTCAACCGCATGATCAAGGAGCCGGAACACGCTGCGACGCTGGTCGGCACGCTCAATGCGCCGGGTCTGTCGCCGGAACCGCTGACCGCCAGCAATGGCGTGTTCAACCTGTTCGAGGAGTATCAGGAACAGGTCGGTGTGCGGCACATGAATTACGACATGAAACTGACCGCCGAGGACGGCAGCGATTATTACTTCAGTGCGTTCAAGACCGTGCCCGAAGACAATGGCGTGCTGAACGTCTGGCACGACACCAGCACCCTCTACGTGACGCTGTATCGCGGGCCGGACAAAACCGGTGAGGTGATTGGTTCGGGTGTGATGCACATTCAACCGGCCGATTTTGCCAAGCAGATGACCACTATGAAGGTGCTTAACGCGCGCAACGAACGCGAGCGCATCGAAGGGTTGGCGCGGTTCGGCAAGTTCTTCGCCGGCATCTTGTGGGAGAGCTACGGCGGGGTGTTCGCTGGCGACATCTACTTCAACCCCGATGCACCTCCGCGGCAGAAACGCCCATTGGATGCACCGATCCCGAGCGTGCAGTTCTTCCAGACCGAAGACAACGTACAGCTACGCCTGACCCGCTATAAGGGTGGCAGCAAAGGGCCGGTGATGCTGGTGCATGGCTTGGGCGTGGGCTCGAATATTTTCTCCACCGACACCATCCAGACCAACCTGCTGGAGTTCTTGTGCAAGCACGAGTACGACGTCTGGCTGCTGGATTTCCGGGTCAGTATTCTGATACCGGCCAGCAAGCACGAATGGAACGGCGATCAGATTGCGCAGTACGACTTCAAGGCTGCCATCGCGCAGATCCAGCAAGCGACCAAGGCGGCGGACGTGCAATGCGTGGTGCATTGCTACGGGGCGACGACTTTCTTCATGTCGCTGCTGGCCGGGTTGCAGGGGGTGCGTTCGGTGGTGTGTTCGCAAATTGCCGCGGATACGGTGGTCGCCACGGCAACGGGGCTCAAGGCCGGCCTGCACCTTCCAGGGATGCTCGACGCCATCGGCATCAAATCCCTCACCGCGTATGCCGACAACAAGGAGAGCTGGTTCAACAAACTCTACGACAAGGCCCTCAACGGCTACGCCCGCATCGAGGCTCAGGGCTACTGCACCAACCCGGTGTGCCATCGCATCACCTTCATGTACGCGTCGCTGTACCGCCACGACACGCTCAACGAGACCCTGCATGACAACCTGCATGAGCTGTTCGGCGAATCGAACATGCAGACCTTCGAGCACCTGGCGCTGATCCTGCGCAAAGGTCATCTGGTGGACTTCAAGGGCCAGGACGTCTACATGCCGCACTTCGACCGGCTGACCATGCCGATCTGCTTCATCAGCGGCGAAGACAACCAGTGCTATCTGCCGGAAAGCACGCTCAAGACCTATGAGCGCGTGTGCAAAGCCCATGGACCGGAGCGCTACAGCCGGCATGTAGTGCCGGGTTATGGGCATATCGACTGCATGTTCGGCAAGAACGCGGTGCTCGATGTGTACCCGATCATCCTGCAACACCTGGAGAAAACCGCCCTCGGCTAGCTGATCGTTCCCACGCTCTGCGTGGGAATACCGCCATGGACGCTCTGCGTCCGCTTGTGTGACGCAGAGCGTCACGGGATGCATTCCCACGCGGAGCGTGGGAACGATCTGGGGAAAAAATATGGACAGTTACATCCGCTGGTTTCAACGCTTCATCTGGATAGGCATCGTGATGAACATGGTCTTCGCGATTCCGGCGCTGTTCGCGCCGGCGTTGCTGACCTCGATGCTCGGGATGCCGCCGCAACTCTCCGATCCATGGCTGGAAAACGCCGGCATGCTGCTGGTGGGGATCAGTCTGTTCTACATGCCGTCAGGCTTCAACGCGCCACGATACGTCGTGCATTCGTGGCTGTGCGTGTTGTCGCGACTGGTCGCCGTGGCGTTCTGGATCTACCTGATCAACACCAGTAACCAGGCTCAGGTATTCGTGCCGATGCTGCTGGGCGATCTGAGCATGTTCCTGATCCTCGGGGTTCTGCTGTACCTGGGCAGCGCGCCGGCCAATCGGCCCTTGGCGTTGCTTCGCGATGGCTGGCTTGAGTGGCGCGCAGCGTGGGCGCGACGCTGGCAGCGGCACAGCTTCAAAGTCGCCACGCTGGTCGTGGTGCTGGCGCTGGGGTTTATCGGCTACGAAACCTGGTACCAGATGCTGCGGGTGGTGCCGGAAGAACAATACGCCTCCGATGAGGACCACTACAAGTACGGCGCCATCGGCCTGGGCATCGAGGCACGGATTCCCTATTACCTGTTCGCCGTATTGCCGCAGATGTGCCCGGATAAGCTGCCGAAACCTGGCGGCTACGAAGTCTTCGGTTTCCTCTACGAGAACGGCAAGAACCTGCCGATCGGCATGGCCAAGCGGCAGATCGGTTACCCGACCGTGGAGCCCAACTGCGCCCTGTGCCACACCGGTTCCTATCGGGCCAATACCAGCGACGTCGCCATCCCGGTGGCCACCGCACCCGCCAATACCCTGCAACTGCAGGCCTTCCAGTGGTTCGCCTACAATTGCGCCAGCGACCCGAAATTCACCCCCGACGCGGTGATGACGGCGATCAACAGCAAGTTCCAGCTCGGGTTCTTCGAGCGGTTGTACAACCGCTACGTGATCATTCCGATGGCCACGAGCGCGCTGGTCAAGCAGAAGCAGGCCTATGCCTGGCAACGCCTGCGCGCACCGCAAGGGCCGGGGCGCACCGACACCTTCAACCCGACGAAAATGGTGGTGTTCGGCTTCCCGGATGACTCGACCATCGGCACCGTCGACTTGCCGCAAGTGTGGAACCAGAAACCTCGGGAGTCGCTGTACCTGCACTGGGACGGTAACAACAACGACATCCATGAGCGCAACTACGCGGCCGCCATGGCCGTGGGCGCGACGCCGGAGTCAGTGCTGCCGGCCAGTTTCAACCGGGTGACCAACTGGTTGCTGGGCCACAAGGCGCCGGCATGGCCGTTCGCGCTGGATCAGGCCAAAGTCGCGCGGGGCAGACCGGTCTGGGAAAACAACTGCGCCAGTTGCCATGATTTCGGCCGCACCGACACCGGTCAGGTCACCACCAGCATTGATGAGCTGGGCACCGATCCCCATCGGCTGAACTCGTTCACCACAGGTTTGGTGACGGCTTTCCATGGCTTCAAGAAATCACCGTTCGACTTCGGCGCCTATCGCAAGACCCAGAGCTACAGCAACACGCCCACCGACGGCGTCTGGTTGCGCGCGCCGTACTTGCACAACGGTTCGGTGCCGACTCTGTGGGACTTGCTGCAACCACCGGAAAAGAGACCGCTGGTGTTCTTCACCGGCTCCGATGTGTACGACCAGGACAAAGTCGGCTTCGTCACCAGTGGCCAGCAGATGAAGGCTTCGGCGGACTTCAAATACGACACGCGCCTGGAGGGCAACCACAACGGCGGCCACCTGTACGGCACGCAGCTGTCGGAACTCGATAAGCGGGCGCTCATCGAGTTCATGAAAACCCTGTGATTCCACTACGGATGGAGGAAAGCGACATGTCATTGGTCAGTCATTGGGAACACGAGTACGACAAGGTGAAACTACGCGTACATGGCTTGTTCACCCGTTTGGAAATGGCCTGGAAAAAGCTCGTCAGCGAGCTTGAACCGGAGGAGTTCGAGGCTATCGTCGCGCTGCTGCAGCGGGGTCACGATCAGGCGCAATACGTGCTCAAGCACGGCGATATGCCGGACGATCAGCCGAGTGTGCCGTGGGAGTTGGCCCATGGCTTGTCGATCCTGCACATCGGTAACGCCAGCCCTTTGCCGCAATCGGTAGATGAGCTGCAAACCCGCGTGCTCAAGGATGGCAGCCTGCTCGGTTGTCGCAAATGGGAGCTGCTGGATCTGTTGTGGAGCGAGGCATTGCTCAAGTGGATCGAGAACCTGCGGCATCACGCGCCGTTCGCCACCACCCCGGCGTTGATGCGCATGGACAGTGACGTGACCCTGGCCATCGCCGGCGACTGGGGCACCGGGCCGTTCGATAGCCACGCCCCGGCGGTCTCAGTCGCCAACCAGATGCAACTGGCCCAGGCTGATTTCACCATTCACCTGGGGGACGTGTACTACGCCGGCACCCGCTCTCAGGAAGACGTCGACATGGTCGGCTGGCCCATGGGCAAGCACGGCTCGTTCACCCTCAACTCCAATCACGAGATGTACAGCGGCGCCCATGGCTACTTCAAGGAACTGGCCAAGCGTTTCCCGGCGCAGCAGGGCACCAGTTATTTTGCGTTGTACAACGATGACTGGCTGGTGATCGGGCTCGACACGGCTTACGCCTCCGATGCGATCAACCTGTACATGGACGGTGCACTGAACAAACAGCAGATCGACTGGATGAAAGACTTGCCCCAGCGCAAGAAGATCATGGTGCTCAGTCATCACCAGGGTTTCGACATTACCGGGCACAACAAGACGGCGCTGTATCAACCGGTGTGCGATGCCTTGGGCCGCGAGCCGGATTATTGGTATTGGGGGCATCTGCACAACGGCATCTGCTACGCCGCTCAAGGCGGGTTGCATGCGCGCTGCGCCGGGCATGGGGCGATTCCCTACGGCAATGCCAGCGAGCTGGACGGGCATTCGCGGGTGCTGTGGTCGGAAACCCAAAATGCGCGGGATGAGGCGTACCCGGATCGGGTGTTGAACGGTTATGTGAAAGTGAGGCTGGTGGGGGAGAACATCGAAGAGACGTTTATTGGGGAGGATGGGTCGGTGCGGTGGTCTTCGTCAGCCCATTGATCGTTCCCACGCTCTGCGTGGGAATGCAGCCCGGGACGCTCTGCGTCCCAGGAGCCGAACGCAGAGCGTCCGTTGAGGCATTCCTTTGCTGCGCGTGGGAACGATCAGCGTGACAGATCAGCCTTGAACCGGAACCCCTTTGAGGTACGGAGCAGGCTCGGCCCCAAGGTTGTTCAGCAACCGCTCGCTGTACCAATCCACGAAGTTCACCACGCCAAACTCATAGGTCTTGGAGTAAGGCCCTGGCTGGTACGCGGTGGAGTTGATCCCGCGCTGGTTTTCTTCGGCCAGGCGACGGTCCTGGTCGTTGGTCGCATCCCAGACCTGGCGCATGCGCTCCACGTCGTAGTCCACGCCTTCGACCGCGTCCTTGTGCACGATCCACTTGGTGGTGACCATGGTTTCCTGAGCGCTGATCGGCCACACGGTGAACACGATGATGTGGTCGCCCATGCAGTGGTTCCACGAGTGCGGCAGGTGCAGGATGCGCATCGAACCCAGGTCCGGGTTCTTGATGCGGCCCATGAGTTTGGCGCAGCCCTGTTTGCCGTCCATGGTCATCGACACGGTGCCCTTGAGTAGTGGCATGCGCACGATGCGGTTACGCAGGCCGAAACTGGCGTGGGCGTAAGGGATCTTCTCGGCTTCCCAGGCTGCGGCGGAGGCAGCGACGTGGTCCTTGAAGGCCTGGTCGGCACGCGGGTCGGTGACGTCGTCCCATTCCAGCAGGGTTTTCAACAGTTCCGGGTGCGACGCGTTGCAGTGGTAGCACTCGCGGTTGTTTTCCAGCACCAGTTTCCAGTTGGCTTTTTCCATCAAAGTGGTGGTAATTGCCACCTTGGTGTTCTCCATGTCGTACGGTTCCATGTAATGGTTCAGCGTCGACAGGAAGTCATCAATGGCCGGCGGGTTCTCCGACAGGCTGATGAAGATGTAGCCGCCAGCGGTTTTCACGTTCACCGGCTTGAGGCCGTACTGCTTCATGTCGAAGTCGGCGCCCATTTCGGTACCGGCGAACAGCAGGCGACCGTCCAGCTCATACGTCCACTGGTGGTAGTGGCAGACCAGTTTGGCGACTTTGCCTTTTTCGCTGGTGCACAGCCGTGAACCACGGTGACGGCAGACGTTGTGGAACGCATGGACCACGCCGTCGGCACCACGAATCACGATGATCGGGTTCTTGCCGACTTGCAGAGTCAGGTAGTTGCCCTTGGTCGGGATTTCGCAGGTCATGCCGGCGATCAACCACTCTTTCTGGAAGATTTCCTGCATGTCGATATCAAACAGCCGCTCGTCAGAGTAAAACGGCTGCGGCAGCGAGAAAGTGCGCTCGCGCTCTTGTAGCATCTGCGCGGTGGCCTTGCGTGCGGGTTCCAGTGGATCGCCCAGGCTCAGGGTAGTGGTGACGTCCATCGTGTGTTTCCTCAAGGCCATCTGCGTGGCCGCGAAAGTGGCTGATCAGGTTTGCTACGCAAGGTGTAAAGATTATGTCTTGGTATGGGGCGAGTGTGGGGCCGGCGCTTGCCAGAACCTTATCCATGGGCGACATGGCCCAATCTGTTCCCGACGCGCAACCCCCGGTAATTGGGGGCTGGTCGCGATAAGTATGTGAATGTCGCAGATAGGTAAATGGAGGGGCTGCGCTATACGCAGAATCGCCAACATAAAGGCCGGTAGTCGGCCGTGGAGATCAGCATGTCCAACAGCTTCCTGAACCCGGTAACCACCCAGACCTGGGCCAATGGTCGACACATTGTCCGTTGCGTCAAAGTCATCCAGGAAACCTGGGATGTGCGCACCTTCTGCTTCATGGCCGACCAGCCGATCCTGTTCTTCTTCAAGCCCGGGCAGTTCGTCACCCTGGAGCTGGAAATCGACGGCGTGCCGATCATGCGCTCCTACACCATTTCCAGCTCGCCGTCGGTGCCGTACAGCTTTTCGGTGACCATCAAGCGCGTGCCAGGGGGCAAGGTGTCCAACTGGCTGCACGACACCCTGCATGAAGGCCAGGAGCTGGCGGTGCACGGGCCGGTCGGGCTGTTCAACGCCATGGACTTCCCTGCGCCGAAAGTGCTCTACCTCAGCGGCGGCGTCGGTATTACGCCGTGCATGTCCATGGCCCGTTGGTTCTATGACACCAACGGCAATGTCGACATGGTGTTTATCCACAGCGCCCGCTCACCGAAAGACATCATTTACCACCGCGAGCTGGAACACATGGCGTCGCGGATCGATAACTTCAGTCTGCACCTTATTTGCGAGAAACATGGTCTGGGCGAGCCGTGGGCCGGTTATCGCGGTTACCTGAACCACAAGATGCTCGAATTGATGGCGCCGGACTTCCTTGAACGTGAAGTCTTCTGCTGCGGTCCGACCCCGTACATGAACGCGGTCAAGCGCATGCTTGAGGCGGCGGGTTTCGACATGAAGCGTTATCACGAGGAATCCTTCGGCGCGACGCCAGCGGAAGCCCGTGCCGACGCGGTGGAGCAAGCCGAACAAGCGGCAGACGCTCCGGAAATCGACGCGGCGGATCTGCATCAGGTGGAATTCACCGCTTCCGGCAAAAGCATTCGCGTGGCGCCAGGGGAGACCGTGCATGCGGCGGCGGCCAAGCTTGGCCTGCTGATCCCGAAAGCCTGCGGGATGGGGATTTGCGGGACGTGCAAGGTGATGAAACTGGGCGGCGAGGTCGAAATGGACCACAACGGCGGGATTACCGAGGAAGACGAGGCCGAAGGGTTCATCCTGTCGTGCTGCAGCGTGCCGAAGGGCGACGTGCGGATCGAGTTCTGATTCTCACCGCAGAACCTATGTGGGAGCGAGCCTGCTCGCGATAGCGGTGGATCAGTCAATATCAATGTTGAATGTTCCGGCCTCATCGCGAGCAGGCTCGCTCCCACAATGGTTGGTATTTCAGTCCACAAACAGGTCTGGCATCAGCTTGTCTTTGGTGTCGGGCTCAAAGCGGTAATGATCGAACTCGGTCACGCCATGCTCCCGCAAAATCTCCTCATCAATCAGCAACCGACCGGTGATGCTGCGGCCACTGCTGCTCAGAATCGCGTAAGCCGCATCCGCCATAATCGCCGGCGTGCGTGCATGCTTGAACGACTCGCGCGACCCCAGCTGAAACTCGATGGCGGCAGTGGCGATCATGGTCTGCGGCCACAGGGAATTTACGCTGATGCCGTAGTTGGCGAATTCCTCACTCATGCCTAACGTCAGCATGCTCATGCCGTATTTGGTCACCGTGTACGGGCTGTACTGGGCGAACCACTTGGTGGCCAGGTTCAGCGGTGGTGACAGGTTGAGGATGTGGCCGGCGGTTTTTTTCAGATAGGGCAGGGCAGCCTGACTGCACAGCAGCACCGCGCGGGTGTTGATCTGGTGCATCAGGTCGAAGCGCTTGAGTTCGATGTGTTGCACCCCGGTCAGCTTGATCGCTCCGGCATTGTTGATCAGCGCATCGATGCCGCCGAAATGTGCGCTGGCGTCGGCCATGGCCTGGCGCACGGCAACTTCATCACGCACATCCACCTGCAAGGCCAACGCCTTGCCTCCCGCGGCTTCAACTTCCGCCGCCACGCTGAAGATGGTGCCGGGCAGTTTGGGGTGAGGGGTGGCGCTTTTGGCGGCAATCACGATGTTGGCCCCGTCCTTTGCTGCCCGCAGCGCAATCTCACGCCCGATGCCACGGCTGGCGCCAGTGATGAACAGGGTTTTGCCTTGTAATGACATGCGTACGCTCCTGATTGTTGTTATCTGAGCGGATCGAAACAGCTCGCCAGTCAATGTAGACCAACTCCCCGAAACTGATCGTTCCCACGCTCCGCGTGGGAATGCCTCTCGGGACGCTCTGCGTTCCTGCCTCACCGCGGATGCAATGCCGAACACTGTTGTGACGCAGAGCGTCACGGGCTGCATTCCCACGCGGAGCGTGGGAACGATCAGGTTGGGGAGTGCTATGAGCCTCAATACCAACGCTGTATCTCGATCAGCCCCTCCATCCCTGCATAATTCCTCGCACTGGAATAGCGCCAGTGCTCAGGTAAATCCACGTACCCACGCTTCACCGGGTTGTAGTGGATGTAATCCAGCTTCTGGCGCATCACCGTTTCGCTGTACACCATTTCCGCGTGCGAACCTTCCTGCCACAACTGATAAACCCGATCCTGCTTATGTGCCCGTTTGCTGAAGCGCAGTCGTTGCAATGCGCGCTCTGCGCCTTTGTTTTGCAGATCGTCGATGATTTGGCGGGCGGTGAAGGATTTGAACTGGCGCAGGCATTTGCTCAGGTCTGGAGCCTCGGCAACGAAATGCAGATGGTTTTCCAGGACGACGTAACCATACAACTTTAGATCTTGGTGGATTTGTTGATAGCGCCAGCAATTGAGCAGGTGATCGACAATGTAGGGGCGGATAAACAGTGGGAGCCATTCCATGATTGTGCAGGTCAGGAAATGGGGTTTGTCGGGTTCGGTGATGGTGTAGCGGCTTCGGCCCATGGATGCATTCCTTTGCGGGGGAATGAGTAGGGTGAGGGAGGTGAAGTAGTGGGGCTAGCGGACAGCGCCGCAGAGAGTGTGGGAAATGTCGACGTGCCTCTACATGATCGTTCCCACGCTCCGCGTGGGAATGCAGCCCGTGACGCTCTGCGTCACAACGGTATTGGGACGTCAGCGGTGAGGCAGGAACGCGGAGCGTCCCCAGAGGCATTCCCACGCGGAGCGTGGGAACGATCGGTGCGGTGGGGGGATCAGGCTGCCATCACGTGTCGAATATCCGCTGCCAATTCGCGCACGCGCTCTTCTTCGGTGTCCCACGAGCACATGAAGCGTGCGCCGCCGTTGCCGATGAAGGTGTAGAAGCGCCAGCCCTTGGCGGTCAGTGCGGCGATTGCCGGTTCCGACAGTTGCAGGAACACGCCGTTGGCCTGCACCGGGAACATCAGTTCCACGCCAGGAATATCGCTCACCAGTTCGGCCAGCAGCTGCGCGCAGTGGTTGGCGTGGCGGGCGTATTTGAGCCAGGCGTCGTTTTCCAGAATCCCGACCCACGGCGCCGAGAGGAAGCGCATCTTCGACGCCAGTTGCCCGGCCTGTTTGCAGCGGTAGTCGAAATCTTCGGCCAGCTTGTGGTTGAAGAACAGAATCGCTTCGCCCACCGCCATGCCGTTTTTCGTGCCACCGAAGCACAAGACATCGACCCCGGCCTTCCAGGTCAGGTCTGCTGGTGAGCAGCCAAGAAATGCGCAAGCATTGGAGAAGCGTGCGCCGTCCATGTGCAGGTTCAGGCCCAGTTCTTTGCAGGTGACACTGATGGCGCGGATTTCTTCCGGGGTGTACACGCTGCCGACTTCGGTGGCTTGGGTCAGGGTCACTACGCGGGGTTTGGGGTAGTGGATGTCCTGGCGCTTGAGGGCGATTTCGCGGATCGACTCCGGCGTCAGTTTGCCGTTTTCGGTGCGGGCGATGAGCAGCTTGGAGCCGTTGGAGAAAAACTCCGGCGCGCCGCATTCGTCGGTTTCGACGTGGGCGGTTTCCGAGCAGATCACGCTGTGGTAACTCTGGCACAGCGATGACAGGGCCAACGAGTTGGCCGCGGTGCCGTTGAAGGCGAAGAACACTTCGCAGTCGGTTTCGAACAGTTTGCGGAATTGATCGGATGCGCGTGCGGTCCACTCATCGTCGCCATAAGCGCGCTGGTGGCCGTGGTTGGCCTGTTCCATGGCAGCCCAGGCTTCAGGGCAGATACCGGAATAGTTGTCGCTGGCGAATTGTTGGCTCTTATCGGTCATGGCCGGCTTCCGTGGTCGAGGCTCTAATGGTGAAGAGCATCGTGGTCAATGATGGTGCGCACTTTACCGAAGATCGTCCGGGGAGCACACGGGATGTTGCTGTCAGAAAAATACACGGTTGACGGGCAATTATGCACATGACTCAACGGGATGGGGCGCTGGATCTGCTCAAGTGGCTGGCGCTGCTGAGCATGGTGCTCGATCACCTGCGATATGTCGGTTACTCCATCGATCTGCTGTATGTGCCGGGTAGATTGGCGTTCCCGTGGTTTTGTTTGGCGATGGCGGCAAATCTGTCGCGGGCACAGGCAGTAACGACCGACGGCCAATGGCGCTACCTCGGTTGGTTATCGCTGTTTAGCGCTCTGAGCGAAATCCCCTACCGGATGTACATTCCTGATCACAACACCTTAAACGTGTTGCCCACGTTGGTTCTGGGTTTGTTGGTCGCCCGTGGCTGGCAGCAAAGGATGCCTCAGCCGCGACTATTGGCGGCGGGTGCCTTGTTGCTGGCGGCGCTGTTCCC
Organism: Pseudomonas sp. TE12508; assembly: GCF_056279485.1. Lineage (NCBI taxonomy): Bacteria > Pseudomonadati > Pseudomonadota > Gammaproteobacteria > Pseudomonadales > Pseudomonadaceae > Pseudomonas > Pseudomonas sp. TE12508. The sequence continues at coordinate 256,756 of NZ_JBWCCN010000004.1, forward strand.
GGAACGACTGATGTTCGGATTCTTCGGCGTGCTGTTGCCGCTGGCGATGTTGCTGGTGATCAGGCGTCCCTGGTATTTCAGCCTGCTGCCGGGGCTGGTCTGCCTGGCGGCCAATCAATGGCAAGTGCTGTATTACGCCGCGCGACTTCACAGCAGTGCAGCCATCCTCGGCATTGCCGCTTGTCTGATTGCGCCACTGTTGGGCCTGCTGCTATTGCGACATGCCCAAGGCGTTCAACCACCACCGATGCGGCGTTGGGCGTATGCGCTCTATCCCGCGCATTTCCTCGTGCTTCTGGCTTTGCGCCAACTCATCGCCTGACCCCTGACCTTCTACAAGGGCGCGCCAAACCTTGTGGGAGCGGGCTTGCTCGCGAATGCGCCGGGCCAGTCAACATCAGTGTCGGATGACAAACCGCATTCGCGAGCAAGCCCGCTCCCACAGGGGATCCTGGCTGCTTCAAGGATTGTGTTCGGCATGCCATTTCTCGCCATGTCGTAAACGCACCTTTGCGTGGCGTCCATAGGCATTTGACCTGTCTGCGCCGGTCATACCATCGCATCCAAAGGGCACTGCCGTAACGCCAGTGCCTTACCGAGACGAATGGCGCATAGATGCCGCTGGGAGAGACGCGATGTTCAGCAAGCAAGACCAGATCAAAGGTTACGACGATGCACTGCTGGCGGCGATGAATGCCGAGGAGCAACGCCAGGAAGATCACATCGAGCTGATCGCGTCCGAGAACTACACCAGCAAACGCGTGATGGAAGCGCAAGGCAGCGGCCTGACCAACAAATACGCCGAAGGCTATCCGGGCAAGCGCTACTACGGTGGCTGCGAGCACGTCGACAAGGTCGAAGCCCTGGCCATCGAACGCGCCAAGCAACTGTTCGGTGCCGATTACGCCAACGTCCAGCCGCACTCCGGCTCTTCGGCCAACAGCGCCGTGTACCTGGCCCTGCTGCAAGCTGGCGACACCATTCTCGGCATGAGCCTGGCCCACGGCGGCCACCTGACCCACGGCGCCAAAGTGTCGTCCTCGGGCAAGCTGTACAACGCTGTGCAGTACGGCATCGACACCAAGACCGGCCTGATCGATTACGACGAAGTCGAGCGCCTGGCCGTCGAGTGCAAGCCGAAGATGATCGTTGCCGGCTTCTCTGCCTACTCCAAGACCCTGGACTTCCCGCGCTTCCGTCAGATCGCCGACAAGGTCGGTGCGCTGCTGTTCGTCGACATGGCTCACGTGGCCGGTCTGGTTGCCGCTGGTCTGTACCCCAATCCGCTGCCGTACGCTGACGTGGTCACCACCACCACCCACAAGACCCTGCGCGGTCCGCGTGGTGGCCTGATCCTGGCCAAGTCCAACGAAGAAATCGAGAAGAAGCTCAACGCTGCCGTGTTCCCGGGTGCCCAGGGCGGCCCGCTGATGCACGTCATCGCCGGTAAAGCCGTGTGCTTCAAGGAAGCGCTGGAGCCAGGCTTCAAGGCTTACCAGCAACAAGTGATCGACAACGCCCAAGCCATGGCCGGCGTATTTATCAAACGCGGCTACGATGTAGTGTCCGGCGGCACCGATAACCACCTGTTCCTGGTCAGCCTGATCCGTCAGGGCCTTACCGGCAAAGAGGCGGATGCAGCACTCGGTCGCGCCCACATCACCGTGAACAAGAACGCTGTCCCGAATGATCCACAGTCGCCGTTCGTGACCTCCGGCCTGCGTATCGGCACCCCGGCGGTGACCACTCGCGGCTTCAAGGTTACCCAGTGCGTTGAACTGGCCGGCTGGATCTGCGACATCCTCGACAACCTCGGCGACGCCGATGTCGAGGCCAATGTCGCGCAGCAAGTGGCAGCCCTGTGCGCGGACTTCCCGGTTTATCGCTGAGCGCGGTTTTGGAGTAAATGACTATGCAACGCTATTCGGGCTTCGGCCTCTTCAAACACTCCCTCAGCCATCACGAAAACTGGCAGAAGATGTGGCGCACGCCGACCCCGAAAAAGGTCTATGACGTGGTCATCGTCGGCGGTGGCGGGCATGGTCTGGCGACCGCCTACTACCTGGCCAAGGAACACGGCATCACCAACGTGGCCGTGGTCGAGAAAGGCTGGCTGGGCGGCGGTAACACCGCGCGCAACACCACCATCGTTCGCTCCAACTACCTGTGGGACGAGTCGGCGCACCTGTACGAACACGCGATGAAACTGTGGGAAGGCCTGTCCCAGGACCTGAACTACAACGTGATGTTCTCCCAGCGTGGTGTTTACAACTTGTGCCACACGCTTCAAGACATTCGTGATTCCGAGCGTCGGGTCAGCGCCAACCGCCTCAACGGCGTGGACGGCGAACTGCTCGATGCCAAACAGGTAGCCGACGAGATTCCGTACCTCGACTGCTCCAAGAACACTCGCTACCCGGTGATGGGCGCAACCGTCCAGCGTCGCGGCGGCGTGGCCCGTCACGATGCCGTGGCGTGGGGCTTTGCCCGTGCCGCCGATGCCTTGGGCGTGGACCTGATTCAACAAACCGAAGTGATCGGCTTCCGCAAGGAAAACGGCGTGTGCATCGGTGTTGAAACCAACAAGGGCTTCATCGGCGCCAAGCGCGTCGGTGTGGTCACCGCCGGTAACTCCGGGCACATGGCCAAACTCGCCGGTTTCCGTCTGCCGATCGAATCGCACCCGCTGCAAGCGCTGGTGTCCGAGCCGATCAAGCCGATTATCGACAGCGTGATCATGTCCAACGCCGTACACGGTTATATCAGCCAGTCCGACAAGGGCGACCTGGTGATCGGCGCCGGTATCGACGGCTACAACGGCTACGGCCAGCGTGGTTCGTACCCGGTGATCGAGCACACCATCCAGGCCATCGTCGAGATGTTCCCGGTGTTGTCCCGCGTACGCATGAACCGTCAGTGGGGCGGCATCGTCGACACCACGCCGGATGCATGCCCAATCATTTCGAAAACTCCGGTACCGAACATGTTCTTCAACTGCGGTTGGGGCACCGGTGGCTTCAAGGCAACACCTGGCTCGGGCAACGTGTTTGCCGCGAGTCTGGCCAAGGGTGAAATGCACCCATTGGCTGCACCTTTCTCCATCGACCGTTTCCATAGCGGTGCGTTGATCGACGAACACGGCGCTGCAGCAGTCGCCCACTAACAGGAGAAATCCCTATGTTGCATATCTTCTGTCCTCACTGTGGCGAACTGCGCTCCGAAGAGGAATTCCATGCATCCGGCCAGGCGCACATCCCGCGTCCACTGGACCCGAACAGCTGCACCGACGAGGAGTGGGGCGACTACATGTTCTTCCGCGACAACCCTCGCGGTCTGCACCACGAACTGTGGGATCACGTCGCCGGTTGCCGTCAGTACTTCAACGTCACCCGTGACACCGTGACCTACGAGATTCTCGAAACCTACAAGATCGGCACCAAGCCGCAGTTCACCGACAAGACCGACAGCCCGAAAGCGGCCGCCACGGCTCTGGGAGAGAAGGTATGAGCCAGATCAATCGCCTGTCCAACGGCGGACGCATCGACCGCAACAAAGTGCTGAGCTTCACCTTCAACGGCCAGGTCTACAAAGGCTTTGAAGGCGATTCCCTGGCTGCAGCCCTGCTGGCCAACGGTGTCGACATCATCGGCCGCAGCTTCAAGTACTCGCGCCCACGCGGCATCTTCGCCGCCGGTGCCGAAGAGCCGAACGCTGTGCTGCAGATCGGTGCGACCGAAGCCACGCAGATCCCGAACGTACGCGCTACGCAACAAGCGCTGTATCAGGGCCTGGTCGCCACCAGCACCAACGGCTGGCCGAGCGTGAACAACGACATGATGGGGATTCTCGGCAAGGTCGGCGGCAAGCTGATGCCGCCGGGCTTCTACTACAAAACCTTCATGTACCCGCAATCGTTCTGGATGACCTACGAGAAGTACATTCGTAAGGCTGCCGGCCTCGGCCGCTCGCCGACCGAGAACGATCCGGACACCTACGACTACATGAACCAGCACTGCGACGTGCTGATCGTCGGCGCTGGCCCTGCGGGTCTGGCGGCTGCGCTGGCGGCTGCCCGTAGCGGTGCGCGTGTGATTCTGGCCGATGAGCAGGAAGAGTTCGGCGGCAGCCTGCTCGATTCCCGCGAAAGCCTCGACGGCAAGCCTGCCACCGAGTGGGTCGCCAGCGTCATCGCCGAGCTGAAAAACACCCCGGACGTGCTGCTGTTGCCGCGCGCCACGGTCAACGGTTACCACGACCATAACTTCCTGACCATTCACGAGCGCCTCACCGATCACCTCGGTGACCGTGCCCCGATTGGCCAGGTGCGTCAGCGCATCCACCGGGTTCGCGCCAAGCGTGTAGTGCTGGCGACCGGTACTCACGAACGTCCACTGGTTTACGGCAACAACGACGTGCCGGGCAACATGCTCGCCGGCGCTGTGTCGACTTATGTTCGTCGTTACGGCGTGGCACCGGGCAAGAAGCTCGTGCTGTCGACCAACAACGATCACGCCTACCGCGTAGCGCTGGATTGGCTCGACGCCAGCCTGCAAGTGGTCGCGATCGCCGATGCCCGCAGCAACCCGCGTGGTGCGCTGGTGGAAGAAGCACGCGCCAAAGGCATCCGCATCCTGACCGGCAGCGCCGTGATCGAGGCCCGTGGCAGCAAGCACGTCACCGCCGCTCGCGTTGCCGCGATTGATGTAAAAGCACACACCGTGACCAGCCCGGGCGAGTGGCTTGATTGCGACCTGGTTGCCAGTTCCGGCGGTTACAGCCCGGTGGTTCACCTGGCGTCGCACTTGGGCGGCAAGCCGATCTGGCGTGAAGACATCCTCGGTTTCGTACCGGGCGAAGCACCGCAAAAACGCGTGTGCGTCGGTGGCATCAACGGCGTCTACGGCCTCGGCGATTCGTTGGCCGATGGTTTTGAAGGTGGTGCTCGCGCCGCCAGCGAAGCCGGTTTCGGCAAGGTCGAAGGCGTACTGCCCAAAGCCCTGAGCCGTCTGGAAGAGCCAACTTTGGCGCTGTTCCAGGTGCCGCACGAAAAAGCCACTGCCCGTGCGCCGAAGCAATTCGTCGACCTGCAGAACGACGTCACCGCTGCCGCCATCGAACTGGCGACCCGCGAAGGCTTCGAGTCGGTCGAGCACGTCAAGCGCTACACCGCGTTGGGTTTTGGTACTGACCAGGGCAAGCTCGGCAACGTCAACGGTCTGGCCATCGCCGCCCGTTCGCTGAACGTGACCATCCCGCAGATGGGCACCACCATGTTCCGCCCGAACTACACGCCGGTGACTTTCGGCGCCGTGGCCGGCCGTCACTGTGGGCACATCTTCGAACCGGTGCGTTTCACTGCACTGCATCACTGGCACGTGAAGAACGGTGCCGAATTCGAAGACGTCGGTCAGTGGAAACGTCCTTGGTACTTCCCGAAAAACGGTGAAGACCTGCACGCCGCGGTAAAACGCGAATGCAAAGCCGTGCGCGACAGCGTCGGCCTGCTGGACGCTTCGACCCTGGGCAAGATCGACATCCAGGGCCCGGATTCGCGTGAGTTCCTCAACCGCATCTACACCAACGCCTGGACCAAGCTCGACGTGGGCAAGGCCCGTTACGGCCTGATGTGTAAAGAAGACGGCATGGTGTTCGACGACGGCGTGACTGCATGCCTGGCCGACAACCATTTCGTGATGACCACCACCACCGGCGGCGCTGCACGCGTGCTGCAATGGCTGGAAATCTACCACCAGACCGAATGGCCAGAGCTGAAGGTGTACTTCACTTCGGTCACTGACCACTGGGCGACCATGACCCTGTCGGGGCCGAACAGCCGCAAGCTGCTCAGCGAAGTCACCGACATCGACCTGAGCAACGAAGCCTTCCCGTTCATGACCTGGAAAGAAGGTCTGGTCGGTGGTGTGCCGGCGCGGGTGTTCCGGATTTCGTTTACCGGTGAGCTGTCGTACGAAGTCAACGTGCAGGCCGACTACGCCATGGGCGTGCTGGAAAAAATCGTCGAGGCCGGCAAGCAGTACAACCTGACCCCGTACGGCACCGAAACCATGCACGTCCTGCGGGCAGAGAAGGGCTTCATCATCGTCGGTCAAGACACTGACAGCTCAATGACCCCGGACGACCTGAACATGGGCTGGTGTGTCGGTCGCACCAAACCGTTCTCGTGGATCGGCTGGCGTGGGATGAACCGCGAAGACTGCGTGCGTGATCAGCGCAAACAGCTGGTCGGTCTGAAGCCGATCGATCCGACCAAGTGGCTGCCGGAAGGGGCGCAACTGGTGTTCAACACCAAGCAAACCATCCCGATGACCATGGTCGGTCACGTGACTTCCAGTTACCTGCACAACTCCCTGGGCTATTCGTTTGCCATGGGTGTGGTCAAGGGCGGCTTGAAGCGCATGGGTGAGCGGGTGTTCGCACCGCTGGCCGACGGCAGCGTGATCGAGGCGGAAATCGTTTCTTCGGTGTTCTTCGATCCGAAAGGCGATCGCCAGAACGTGTAAGTCGATCGTTCCCACGCTCTGCGTGGGAATGCATCCCGGGACGCTCCGCGTCCCAAGAGCGGACGCAGAGCGTCCATGGCGGCATTCCCACGCAGAGCGTGGGAACGATCAACAAAAGAAAGGTGCTTTATGACCGCAGCCAATGTTTACCAACAACGCCCAACCACCGGGGCCAAGGCCGAGTCGTCGCTGCATCATGCCGACCTCGCCAGCCTGGTGGGCAAGGGTCGCAAGAACGCCGGCGTGATCGTGCGTGAGAAAAAACTCCTCGGTCACCTGACCATCCGTGGCGATGGCCACGATGCCGCGTTCGCCGCCGGCGTGCACAAGGCCCTCGGCCTGGAACTGCCCGCCGCGCTGACCGTGGTGATCAAAGGCGAAACCAGCCTGCAATGGATGGGGCCGGATGAATGGCTGCTGATCGTGCCGACTGGTGAAGAGTTCGCTGCCGAGAAAAAGCTGCGTGAAGCACTGGGCGACCTGCACATCCAGATCGTCAACGTCAGCGGCGGCCAGCAGATCCTCGAGCTCAGCGGCCCGAACGTACGCCAGGTGCTGATGAAATCCACCAGCTATGACGTGCATCCCAACAGCTTCCCGGTGGGCAAGGCTGTCGGCACGGTGTTCGCCAAGTCGCAATTGATGATCCGCCACACCGCCGAAGACACCTGGGAACTGCTGATTCGTCGCAGCTTCTCGGATTACTGGTGGTTGTGGTTGCAGGATGCGGCCGCTGAATACGGCCTTAGCGTCCAGGCGTAACACAGCGTAAAGATCGTTCCCACGCTCTGCGTGGGAATGCATCCCGGGACGCTCCGCGTCCCAAAGCGGACGCAGAGCGTCCATGGCGGCGTTCCCACGCAGAGCGTGGGAACGATCAGTTTCGCTACAGGAGTCACCGCACTATGAGCCGCGCACCAGACACATGGATTCTGACCGCCGACTGCCCCAGCGTCCTCGGCACCGTGGATGCGGTGACCCGCTTTCTGTTCGAGCAGGGCTGCTACGTCACCGAGCACCATTCCTTCGATGACCGGCTCTCGGGCCGTTTCTTCATTCGCGTGGAGTTCCGTCAGCCCGATGGCTTCGACGAACAAGCTTTTCGCGCAGGTTTGGCGGAACGTGGTGACGCCTTCGGGATGGTCTTCGAACTGACCCCGCCGCATCACCGGCCGAAAGTGGTGATCATGGTGTCCAAGGCCGATCACTGCCTCAACGACTTGCTCTACCGCCAGCGCATCGGCCAGTTGTCGATGGACGTGGTCGCCGTGGTTTCCAATCACCCGGACCTCAAGCCGTTGGCCGATTGGCACCAGATTCCGTACTACCATTTTCCGCTGGACCCGAACGACAAGCCGTCCCAGGAGCGTCAGGTCTGGCAGGTGGTCGAAGAGTCTGGCGCCGAGTTGGTGATTCTTGCGCGCTACATGCAGGTTCTGTCGCCAGAGCTGTGCCGCAAACTCGATGGCAAGGCGATCAATATCCACCACTCCCTGCTGCCGGGTTTCAAGGGTGCCAAGCCCTATCACCAGGCCTACAACAAGGGCGTGAAACTGGTCGGCGCCACGGCGCATTACATCAACAACGACCTGGACGAAGGCCCGATCATCGCCCAGGGCGTAGAGGCCGTGGACCACAGTCATTACCCGGAAGATTTGATCGCCAAAGGGCGGGATATCGAAGGGCTGACCCTGGCGCGGGCGGTGGGGTATCACATTGAACGACGGGTGTTTTTGAACGCCAATCGCACGGTCGTTCTTTAGATCGCCATCGCTAGCAGGCTAGCTCCCACATTGAAATGCGTACCCTTGTGGGAGCTAGCCTGCTAGCGATGGCGCCATAACAAACAACACAAGACACACAGGCAATAACCCGAGCAATCAACGCGCCGCCGATCCATGGCGACGCGACCGCTACATAAAAACAACAGCGAGGTGAAAGCATGTCTGGTAATCGTGGTGTGGTGTATCTCGGCGCTGGCAAGGTCGAAGTACAGAAAATCGACTATCCCAAAATGCAGGACCCGCGCGGCAGGAAGATCGAGCACGGCGTCATCCTGCGCGTAGTGTCCACCAACATCTGTGGTTCCGATCAGCACATGGTGCGCGGGCGTACCACCGCTCAGACCGGTCTGGTGCTGGGCCACGAGATCACGGGTGAAGTGATCGAGAAGGGCAGCGGTGTCGAGAACCTGCAGATCGGCGACTTGGTGTCGGTTCCTTTCAACGTTGCCTGTGGCCGTTGCCGTTCGTGCAAAGAGCAACATACTGGCGTCTGCCTGAGCGTTAACCCGGCGCGTCCGGGCGGTGCCTATGGTTACGTCGACATGGGTGACTGGACCGGTGGCCAAGCCGAATACGCGTTTGTGCCATATGCCGACTTCAACCTGCTGAAACTGCCGGATCGCGACCGGGCCATGGAAAAAATCCGTGACCTGACCTGTCTCTCCGACATCCTGCCCACCGGTTACCACGGCGCAGTGACTGCCGGCGTTGGCCCTGGCAGCACCGTGTACGTCGCCGGCGCCGGCCCGGTTGGCCTGGCAGCTGCCGCTTCCGCTCGCCTGCTGGGTGCTGCGGTGGTGATCATCGGTGACGTCAACCCGATCCGCCTGGCCCATGCCAAGGCTCAGGGTTTCGAAATCGCCGACCTGTCGACAGACACCCCACTGCACGAACAAATCGCTGCACTGTTGGGCGAACCGGAAGTGGACTGCGCCGTCGATGCCGTAGGCTTCGAAGCTCGCGGTCACGGCCATGCCGGCGTGAAGCACGAGGCTCCGGCCACCGTGCTCAACTCGCTGATGGGCGTGGTTCGCGTGGCGGGCAAAATCGGTATCCCCGGTCTCTACGTCACTGAAGACCCGGGTGCGGTGGATGCCGCCGCGAAAATGGGCAGCCTGAGCATTCGCTTCGGTCTGGGCTGGGCCAAATCCCACAGCTTCCACACCGGCCAGACCCCGGTGATGAAGTACAACCGCCAACTGATGCAAGCCATCATGTGGGACCGCATCAAGATTGCCGACATCGTGGGTGTCGAAGTCATCAGCCTCGACGACGCCCCGCGTGGTTATGGCGAGTTCGATGCGGGCGTGCCGAAGAAGTTTGTGATCGATCCGCACAAGATGTTCAGCGCAGCGTAAGGCTGGGAGCAAGACGGAAAAAGGGGCGACAGTGATGTCGCCCTTTTTTATGGAGCACCGCAGCCTGCGCTTTCAGGTTCTGCCGGGTTGTTCACAGGCCTGTTCGGCGGGAGCGGGCGTACCATTCATCGTATGGATTCGGGGTTCCACGACCGGGGGGGAACATGCCAGCAGATGCCCGGTCAAATCGGCAGTTTTGCTGCCCTGCCGGGTGGTTCTCATGGCACAAGAGGATGTCTGGATGAACGTTTCACGCGGTTTTGCGCTGGCATCGCTCATGGCTGTTGCTTCGTTGACGACGCTGGCCGCCAGCCCGGCCTTTGCGCAGTTCAGCTTCAGCGATGCGGCCAATGCGGTTACGGCGATGCAGGGTAACGAGGACGATGAGAGCGACGAGAGCGAAGACGCCGTGGCGGCGCTACCCAAGGCTGCCGGTTTGCTCACTTCCCTGGGGTCTCAGCTCAATGTCACGCCAGAACAGGCCATGGGTGGTGCCGGTGCGATGCTGGGGCTGGCCAGGAACCAACTCAGCGGCCAGGACTTCACCGAACTGAGCAAAAATGTGCCGGGCCTCGATCAGATCGCCGGCAACAGCGCCATCAGTGGCTTGAGCGGGCTGGGTGGGCTGGGCGGGCTGCTCGGCGGTGGTGTCGACAAGAACCCTTTGCTCAATGGTTTGCTGGGTAACGTCAAGGACACCAAGGACCTGAACAGCGCGTTCAGTGCCCTGGGCATGGACACCGGCATGATCGGCCTGTTTGCCCCGGTGATTCTGCAATACCTCGGTCAGCAAGGCGTCGCCGGTTCGCTGCTGCAAAACCTTGGCGGAATCTGGGGCACCGGCATCGGCACCGGCATAGGTAGCTGAGTCAGCCCTCGGCGCGCAGGGCCTTGATGCGCCGGTCCTTCTCGATCCAGAGCTGGTTGACCCAGTTCTGGACGTGTTCGCGAAACACCGGATCGTTTTCGTAATCGCCTTGCCACAGCGCCGGGTCCAGTTCACGTGTGTGGATGTCGATGATCACCCTCGGCACGTTGCCGCTGATCAAATCCCAGAACCCCGGAATCTTCTGCTGTGGATACACCACCGTCACATCAAGAATGGCATCCAGCTGTTCGCCCATCGCCGCCAGCACAAAAGCCACGCCGCCAGCCTTGGGCTTGAGCAGGTGGGTGAAGGGTGACTGCTGCTGTGCGCTTTTCGTTGTGGTGTATCGAGTGCCTTCCAGATAATTGACCACTGTCACTGGCTGACGCTTGTACAACTCGCAGGCTTGTTTGGTGATCTCCAGGTCCTTGCCGGCCAGCTCCGGGTTCCTGGCGAGAAACGCCTTGGTGTAGCGCTTCATGAACGGATAGTCCAACGCCCACCAGGCCAGGCCCAGGAACGGCACCCAGATCAGTTCTTTCTTTAGGAAGAATTTGAAGAACGGCGTGCGCCGGTTAAGCGTCTGGATCAGTGCCGGGATGTCGACCCAGGATTGATGGTTACCGATCACCAGATACGAGGTGTCGCGGCGCAAATCATCACCACCGCGGATGTCCCATCGGGTGGGAATGCACAGTCGGAAAATCAGCTTATCGATCTCGGCCCAGGTTTCGGCAATCCACATCACCGCCGCCGAGGCATCATCGCGAAAGCGCCCGGGCAAGAGCAGTTTCAGCAGGGCGAACACCATCAAAGGCCCGAACAGCACCAGGGTGTTAAGCAACAGCAGCAGGGTAACGAAACAGCCGGTGAGCAGGCGGCGCATAAGTAACTCTTGAAAGCGTTTGGGCGCGCCATGATAAGCAGCTTCAAGCGACAGGCCAAATCAGTGGTGACGAATGTTTCACGTTTGCGGCGGTATGTTGGACTGACATAGCGATCATTCCCACGCTCTGCGTGGGAATGCAGTCCGGGACGCTCCGCGTCCCCAAAGCGTGACGCAGAGCGTCACATGAGGCATTCCCACGCGGAGCATGGGAACGATCATCCACACAACGGTCTAAAATCCCGCTGCCCACTTTCCAAGGAACCCCCCTACGTGAAATCTCTCCTTGCACTGCTTTCCCTCGTGGCCCTGCCGGTCCTGGCCGCTGAGCCGACCCTGTACGGGCGTTACGAATACATCGCGCTGCCGGAAATCGGTGGCGAAGTCCTCAAGGCCAAAATGGACACCGGCGCCCTGACCGCGTCCCTGTCGGCCAAAGACATCGAAACCTTCACCCGTGACGGCGACGAGTGGGTGCGTTTTCGCCTCGCCACCAAAGGCGCGAGCAACAAGGTCTACGAACACAAGGTCGCGCGGATCAGCAAGATCAAGACTCGCTCCGAAGAAGACGACGATGACAAAGAAGCGATCGAACCCACCAAACGGCCAGTGGTTGATCTGGAACTGTGCCTGGGCAACGTCAAGCGTACTGTCGAGGTTAACCTGACCGACCGCAGCAGCTTCAATTACCCGCTGTTGATCGGCGCCAAAGCACTGCGTGAATTCGGTGCGGCGGTGAACCCGGCACGGCGTTTCACGGCAGACAAACCCGACTGCTGATTGACGGCGAATCAGCCTTGGGGCAACGTTCGCCCACTTAACTAGCGGGCTCGGACGCCATGCCTCATATCCTGATTGTCGAAGACGAAGCGGCGATTGCCGACACCCTGATTTTCGCCTTGCAGGGCGAGGGCTTCACCACCACCTGGTTGAGCCTTGGCGCAGCGGCGCTCGAGCATCAGCGCGCCACGCCGGCTGACTTGATCATTCTCGACATCGGCCTGCCTGATATCAGCGGCTTTGAGACCTGCAAGCAATTGCGGCGTTTCAGCGAAGTGCCGGTGATGTTCCTCAGCGCCCGTGATGCCGAGATCGACCGCGTGGTGGGCCTGGAGATCGGCGCCGACGACTACGTGGTCAAACCGTTCAGCCCCCGGGAAGTGGCGGCGCGGGTCCGGGCGATTCTCAAGCGCATGGCGCCACGATCGGTGGCGGAGGTGGCTTCAGCGCTGTTTCGCATCGACAGCGAACGGGTGCAGATCAGCTATCGCAACCAGCCGCTGAGCCTGACTCGCCATGAGTTTCGTTTGCTGCAATGCCTGCTGGAACAACCCGAGCGAGTCTTCAGCCGCGAGCAATTGCTCGATGCGTTGGGTGTGGCCGCCGATGCCGGTTACGAGCGCAGCATCGACAGCCACATCAAGAGCGTGCGCGCCAAATTGCGCCAGGTGAAGGCCGACGCCGAGCCGATCCAGACTCATCGCGGCCTCGGTTACAGCTACAGCCCGGGGCACAGCTGATGCCACTGGGGATCCGGATTTTTCTGGTCTATGTGCTGTTCATCGGCCTGACCGGCTACTTTGTGCTCAACACCGTGATGGAAGAAATCCGCCCCGGCGTGCGCCAATCCACCGAAGAAACCCTGGTGGACACCGCGAACCTGATGGCCGAGATCCTGCGGGATGACTTCAAGGCCGGCACCCTCAGCCAGAACCGCTGGCCCGAGTTGCTCAAGGCTTACGGTGAGCGGCAACCGAAGGCGAATATCTGGGGAATGCCGAAGAATCAGGTCAACCACCGTATTTACGTGACCGATGCCAAGGGTATCGTGGTGCTGGATTCCAGCGGCATCGCGGTGGGCCAGGACTACTCGCGCTGGAACGACGTCTACCTGACCCTGCGTGGCGAATATGGCGCGCGTTCGACTCGCAGCAACCCGGATGATTCGAATTCGTCGGTGATGCATGTCGGGGCACCGATTCGCGACAACGGCCAGATCATCGGCGTGGTGACGGTGGCCAAGCCCAACAGCTCGCTGCAGCCTTACGTTGATCGCACCGAACGGCGATTGCTGATTTATGGCGCCGGGCTGATTGGCCTTGGTTTGCTGTTCGGTGCGCTGTTGTCGTGGTGGCTGAGCGCGGCGCTGCGGCGGTTGACGGCATATGCCCAGGCAGTCAGCGAAGGCCGGCGGGTCGAGGTGCCGCATTATCGTGGCGGCGAGCTGGAACAACTGGCCACGGCGGTGGAGCAGATGCGCACCCAGCTTGAGGGCAAAGCCTACGTCGAGCGTTATGTACACACCCTGACCCATGAATTGAAAAGCCCGCTGGCGGCGATTCGTGGTGCGGCGGAGTTGCTGCAAGGCGAGATGCCGCTGGCTCAGCAGCAGCGTTTCGTCAGCAACATCGACAGTGAAAGCGCACGTATGCAGCAGTTGATCGAACGACTGTTGAACCTGGCGCAGGTGGAACAGCGCCAAGGGCTGGAAGAGCGGGTGGCCGTGCCGCTGGCGGGTTTGGTCGATGAGCTATTGAGCGCGCAGGCTGCGCGAATCGAAGGCAAGCAGTTGCGTGTGGAACTGCAGATTGCAGCGGATCTGAACCTGCTCGGCGAGCCGTTTCTGTTGCGCCAGGCGCTGGGTAATCTGCTGGAGAACGCTCTGGATTTCACCCCGGATCGTGGCTTGCTGCGATTCAGTGCCGCAAAGCTCGGTGAGCAAATCGAATTCAAGTTTTTTAACCAGGCCGAGGCGATTCCCGACTATGCGTTGCCGCGCTTGAGCGAGCGCTTCTACTCACTGCCGCGTCCGGACAGTGGGCGTAAAAGTACGGGGTTGGGGCTTAACTTCGTTGAAGAAGTGGTCAAGTTGCATGGCGGTGCGATGAGTGTCGGTAATGTCGATGGCGGCGTGCAGGTGAGTTTGCATCTGCCTTTAGCCCGATAAAGATCGCAGCCTTCGGCAGCTCCTACATGGGTACGCGTTCGGCGTAGGAGCTGCCGAAGGCTGCGATCTTTTCTAAAATCCACACACTCTCCACATTCCCCCCACAAAACCCCCACACATCGACTCCAGACTTTCCCCATCCAAACAGGGAGAGTCCCATGAACCGTAGCTTGACCCTAAAACTGGGGGCGATTGCCCTTTTGATTCTGTTGCTGCTGATCCCGTTGCTGATGATCAACGGCGTGATCCAGGAGCGCCAGCAACTGCGCGACGGTGTGCTCGAAGACATCGCCCGCAGTTCCAGTTACAGCCAGCAATTGAGCGGCCCGCTGATGGTGGTGCCCTATCGCAAAACGGTGCGCACCTGGAAAACCAACGAAAAAACCAACCAGCGTTACCAGGACGTTCGCGAGGAACGCGGCCGTTTGTATTTCCTGCCGGAGCGCTTCGAACTGGACGGCCAGGTCCAGACCGAACTGCGCGCCCGGGGTATCTACGAGGCGCGGCTGTTTCATGCCGACAACCGTATCAGCGGGCATTTCTCGGTCCCGGCACAATTGGGCATCAAAGAGGACTTCGCCGATTACCGCTTCGATCAACCGTTCCTGGCCGTCGGCATCAGCGACATTCGCGGCATCGAGAATGCATTGAAACTCGAACTCAATGGCCAAAGCCTGGACTTTGTACCGGGTAGCCAGGTGGGCTGGTTGGGCGAGGGTGTGCATGTGACGCTACCAGCGCTGGATACCCGGCAGGCCACGGAACTGGCCTTCGGTTTCGACTTGCGCCTGCAAGGCACCGGCCAGTTGCAGGTTCTCCCGGTGGGCAAGACCAGCAAGGTTTCACTGGCCGCCAACTGGCCACATCCCAGCTTCATCGGCAACTACCTGCCGGCCCAGCGTGAAATCACCGATCAGGGTTTCACCGCCAATTGGCAAACCTCGTTTTTCTCCACCAACCTGCAAGAGGCGTTGAACAGTTGTGTGTCTGGCGGCCAGTGCGAGGCGTTCAGCGGTCGCAGCTTCGGCGTGAGTTTCATCGACCCGGTGGACCAGTACCTGAAAAGCGACCGGGCAATCAAATATGCGTTGCTGTTTATCGTCCTGACCTTCGCCGGTTTCTTCCTCTTCGAAGTGTTGAAAAGCCTGGCGGTACACCCGGTGCAATACGCGCTGGTGGGCGTGGCGCTGGCGTTCTTCTACCTGTTGCTGTTGTCGCTGTCCGAACACATCGGCTTCGCCCTGGCGTATCTGCTGTCGGCGAGTGGCTGTGTGGCGTTGATCGGTTTCTATGTCTGCCATGTGCTGCGCAGCGTGCGTCACGGTTTGAGTTTTTCGGCGGGGTTGGCGGCGTTGTATGGCTTGCTCTATGGCTTGTTGAGTGCCGAGGATTACGCGTTGTTGATGGGCTCGCTGCTGTTGTTCGGGCTGCTGGGCGTGTTCATGGTGCTGACCCGCAAGCTGGACTGGTACGGGATCGGGCAGAAAACCGCGAAACCTTTGGTCTTTGATATTGGAGCCGTGGAATGAGCCGGTCGTTGGGGTTGCGCGAGGATCAGCGGGTGGGTGAGGTGTTGGCGACGCGGATTGCCGGGTTGTTTCCGTTGGATTGCGGTGGTTCCTTCGCGGGCAAGCCTCGCTCCTACGGATCACTTGGACCTGTAGGAGCGAGGCTTGCCCGCGAAGACGGCAGACCAGTCACCGCGAGTTTCAGACCTTCGGCATCGTCGCAATCATCGAAGGCCGCTGACTCACCTCAAAATACCACTCTGCCAGCTTCGGATTCTCTTTGCGCCATTCCAGATCCGGATGGCGCAGATCCAGGTAACCCAAGGCACAGGCCACACTGATCGCCGCGACATCGAAATGGCTGGTCAGCTCGGCAATCGCGTCGGCTTCCAGCAGGGCCAGAGCGCGACGAATCTTGTCGCGCTGACCGTCAAGCCATTCGTCCCAGTGTTTTTCCGGCGCGCGCAGGGCTACTTCATAGCGAATCATCACCGCGGCATCCATGATCCCGTCTGCCAGTGAAGCCAGTGTCATGCGCCGCCAGCGCGCCGAGCCTTCACGAGGAATCAGCGGATTGCCGACGTGCTGATAGTCGAGGTAATCGAGGATCACCCGGCTGTCGTACAACACATTGCCGTCGGCCAGGCGCAGCGCCGGAATCTTGCCCAACGGGTTGTCTTCGTTGAGGGCCAGATCCGGGCTGACCGGCGTGAGCTGGCTGGCTTGCAGCGCCACACGGTTCGTCTGCCCGGTTTCATGCAGCAGCACCATGACTTTGCGAACGAAGGGCGACGCGGGGTTGTGGAACAAGGTCATGCTGGGGGCGGACATGGCAACCTCTCGATCGTGGGCAGTGTCGGCAGCATAGCGCTTTAATGCTTGAGCTCAAGCACGAGCTCACGTCTGAGCACGGAACGAAATGTGGGAGCGGGCCTGTGTGGCGAGGGGGCTTGCCCCCGTTGGGGTGCGCAGCGCCCCTGAAACCAGCCGCCACGATCTTGAATCAGAAAGTGGTGACCGGTTTACGATTGCTTCGTAACCGAACGGGGGCAAGCCCCCTCGCCACACAAGCCCCTCTTGCCACACAAGCCCGCTCCCACAGGTTTTGTGGCGTTCAATGGCGTTGCAGCAGCCCGCGCATGGCGAGGAAGGCAGGGATGCCCAGGCCGAGCCAGCTCAATGCATCCCACACGCCATCGCCCAGCAACGCGGCAAACAGCCCCGCGGCGCTGAGCAGGGCAATGACGGTGGGCGTGGCGAAGACCTTCCAGAAGCTCGACTGTCTCGGTCTCATGTCGGGCACTCCGCGTTTTCGAGTACAGGTTTCGCGACCTTGCGCCGCACCACCCACAAGTAAACCCCACTGCCGAGCACAATGATGGTCAGCACATCGAGGGTCGCCCAGAGGATTTTCATCGGCATGCCGCCGTAATCTCCGAAGTGCAGCGGCTGCGACATGCCCATGGCGTCCATGTACCACGGCCGTTCGGCCACCGCCGTGACTTGCAGGGTGCTGGCGTCGATCAACACCGGTGTCAGCAGGTGCGAGGTCAGGTGAGTGCTGCCTTTCATGAATACGGCGTAATGGTGTTCGCTGGAAAACCGGGTGCCGGGGAAGGCGATGAAGTCGGGCTGCATGTCCGGCGCGACGTCTTTGGCGATGTCGAGTAAGCGAGTCGCAGGCGCCAATTGAGTCAGCGGCGGCGCATCGCGGTAAGGCGCGATCATCGCGCTCAGGCTGTCGTTGCGCCACGCAGCGATCAATAAGTCGGCACAGGCGCTGATCACGCCAGTCACGCCGACCACCAACGCCCAGGTCAGCGTCACCACGCCGATCAGGTTATGCAGGTCGAGCCAACGCAGGCGGGTGGATTTGTCGTGGCGCACGGTGGCGAACTTCAAGCGCCGCATGAACGGCAGGTACAGCACCGTGCCGGAGACAATCGCCAGCACAAACAGGATGCCCATGAACGCCAGCAGCAACTTGCCCGGCAGGCCAGCGAACATGTCTACGTGCAAGCGCAACATGACCATCATCAACCCGCCATTGGCCGAGGGCATTTCCAATGCTTCGCCGGTGCGAGCGTCGAGCATGAAGGTGTGGGACGAGTTCGGCTCGGTGCCGGCAGTGGGCGCCATGATCGCGATGACGCCGTTGGGGTCTTCGTCGTCGTAGCCGAAATACTGCATGACCTCGCCGGGACGATGCTTTTCAGCCGCGTGCACCAACTGCTGCAAATCCAGCTGCGGGGTATCGGCCGGCATCGATTTCAACTCGGCGGCATCGCCCAGCAGATGGTCGATCTCGTGATGGAAGATCAACGGCAGGCCGGTGAGGGCCAGCATCAGCAGGAATACCGTGCAGATCAGGCTGGTCCAGGTGTGAATGCAGGACCAGCGGCGGATGGTTTTGCTTTTCATTTCATGGCCTTCAGAAAGACCAAAGCCGTCCTCGAAGGACGGCCTGGTCGTGGCGCGTGTCAGTTCAGGCGATTACCACTTGTACGTAGCACTGGCGACGACACTGCGTTGGTCGCCGTAGTAGCAGTAGAAGCTGTCGCAAGTGGAGATGTAGTCCTTGTCGAACAGGTTGGTGGCATTGAGTGCCAGCGAGGCACCTTTCAGACTGTTATCCAGACGGCCCAAGTCGTAATGGACCGTCGCGTCGAACACTGTGTAGGCATCAGCCTTGCCCAGCCAGGTGTTGCCCTGGTCGCCATAAGTATTGCCGGTATAACGTGCGCCGGCACCGATGCCGAAACCATCCAGCACGCCGTTGTGCCAGGTGTAATCGGCCCACAGCGAGGCTTGCTGGTTAGGCATCAGTTGCAGGCGATTGCCCTTGAAGTCACCCTTTTGTACTTCGGACTTGGCCAGGGTGTAGGCGGCGATGACTTTCAGGTTGTCGGTGACGTCGGAAACGGCTTCCAGCTCCAGGCCTTTGACTTTCACTTCGCCGGTCTGGCTGGTAATCGAGACGTTGTCCGAGTTGGTCGTGGTGACGGAGACGTTTTTCTGGGTCAGGTCATAGACCGCAGCCGTCAGCAGGGTGTTGCTGCCCGGCGGTTGGTACTTGATGCCCAGTTCCCACTGCTTGCCTTCAGTCGGCTTGAACGACTCGGTCGGCGATGCCGTGGCTTTGCTGGTCGGCTGGAACGACTCGGCGTAGGACAGGTAGGGCACGAAGCCCGAGTCGAACACATAGCTGATCGCTGCGTTGCCGCTGAATTTTTTGTCCCGTTCGGTGTTGGTGGCATCACCCTTGTTGAAGAATTTGGTGCCCGTGTGGATCCAGTCCTCACGACCACCGAGGGTCAGACGCCATTGGTCGAGGGCCATTTGGTCCTGGACATACAAACCGGTCTGGTAGGTCTTCTGGTCATAGTCATAGAACGCCGTCGAGCGTGACGGGCGAACGATTGGCTGGCCATAGATCGGGTTGTTGACGTTGGTGGTCAGACCGTCACCGAAGATCGAGGTGTAGTTGGTATTGGTGCGCTGGTGATCGAGGCCGATCAACAGGGTGTGACGGATGTCGCCGGTCGCGAAGTCGCCCTGGAAGTTGTTGTCCACGGCGAACTGGCTGATGTCCTCGTCGACACTGGTGCTAGAGCGGCCAACGTTGCCCTCGGCATCGACCTGGGTGAACGGGTAGGCGCCCGGCGTGAGAGCCTGGAAGGACAGGTCCGACTTGGTGTAACGCAGGTTCTGCTTGAACTGCCAGACATCGTTCAAGCGATGTTCAAAGGCGTAGCCCAGTGCGTAGTAGGTGCGGTCGTAGTATTCCCAGTCCGGGTCACCGAGGTTTTTGTGATGGGAGATATCGCCGAGCGGCGAATGGATCTTCGTGCCTTGCACCGGCAGGAACTGGCTGGTGATGCCTGTGTCGTCACGGGTAAATTGTGTCAGCAGCGTGAACTTGGTGTCAGGGTCGATGTTCCAGGTCAGGCTCGGTGCAATGTTGTAGCGTTTGTTGTCGATGTGATCGACCTGTGTGCCGCTGTCGCGCAATACACCGCTCAGACCATAGGTAAACCGGCCTTCGTCATCGATCTTGCCGGTGCTGGCGAAGCTGATTTGACGATGGTTGTCGCTGCCGTATTGCAGCTGGATTTCATGGCTCGACTCGGCGCTGGGACGGCGGCTGACCATGTCCAGCAGACCGCCCGGCGGGGTCTGGCCGTAAACCGAAGAGGCCGGGCCGCGCAACAGGGCGAGGCGATCAAGGTTCCAGGTTTCCTGTTTCGGGTTGGCGTACACGCCTTTAGGCAGTGGCAGGCCATCGAGGAATTGCGTCGGTTCGAAACCGCGCACGAGCAACCAGTCGGCGCGGGTGTCGCTGCCGTAGCTGCTGGCGACGATGCCGGGCATGTAGCGCACGGCATCATCGATGTTTTGCACACCGCGATCTTCCATTTGCTGGCGGGTGGCGACGGAAATCGAACGCGGTGCTTCGACCAGTGCGGTGTCGGTCTTGGTGCCTGCGGCGGTGCGCGTGGCAACGTAACCTTCGACCGGGCTCCAGGCAGTTTCCGCATTTTCCAGGCCAATGACGGCGGTTTCCGGCAAGGCCATCACGCCCTCGGGCACGGCCACCAGGCTGTAGGTACCGGCGCTGCTCTGTTCCAGTTGCAGGCCGGTGCCGCGCAGGGCTTCACGCAGGGCGCCGGTGGCGTCGAATTGGCCCTTCACCGGGGCCGAGGTCTTGCCCGCCGCCAGCGATGGATTCAACGACAGCGCCAGGCCGGCCTGGCTGGCGATCTGGTTCAGGGTGCTGGCCAATGGAGCAGCCGGCAGGTTGTAGGCGCGAACGCTGGACGCCTGTTCGGCGGCAATCAGTGGGCCGCTGGCCAAAGGGGCGCAAAGGGCAATGGCGACCGCCAGCAAATGGGGGCGCAACACGGTGTCTAGCGAACGGGACATACAGCGGCTCCTGAATGGAAATATTTCTCAATTGCCTAGGTGCCGGACGAGAATCGAAAAGTGATAGGGCGAGATGAAAATAATTTCTATTCAGTAAACCAGTCGCTAAGGGATCGTTCCCACGCTCTGCGTGGGAATGCCTCAATGGACGCTCTGCGTCCGCTTCGGCATGTGACGCGGAGCGTCACGCGCTGCATTCCCACGCAGAGCGTGGGAACGATCATTTAGCGTCAGTTTTTGCTGCGACCGTCACCCACCATGGCGTGTGCTGTTCGATCTGCACCGGCAGGGTCGGTAAAAGCGCACTCAACGCCTTGTCGGTATCGTTCAGCGGGAAGCTGCCGGTGATGCGCAGGTCGGCGACCTCTGGCGTGACGCCAAGATGCCCGCGACGATAGCGAGCGAGTTCCTGGACCAGATCCTCTAGCCGCGCGTTGTCCACCACCAGCATGCCGCGGGTCCAGGCATCGGCGCCGAGGTTGAGGGCGATGATGGGGCCCAGGCCATTGCTGCGCATCAGCACTTGCTGGCCTTCGCGCAGGATCTGTTCCTCGGGGCTCGATTCGGGATGGGCGGCTACCGCTGATTGCAACACGCTCAGGCGTGTGCCTTCATCTTCACGCTTGACCAGGAACCGTGTCCCCAGTGCGCGCATGCTGCCTTCGCGAGTTTCGACGATAAACGGCCGGGCATCGCCATGGCCGGTTTCGACGAGGATTTCCCCTTCCTGAAGGACGATCAGCCGCTGCTTCTCATCGAAACGCACATCCACTGCGCTGTGGGTGTTGAGGTTGATCTGCGTGCCATCGGTCAGGCGCAGGGTGCGTTGCTCGCCGGTGGCGGTGCGCTGGTCGGCCAGCCAATAGTCGATGGGCAGATAACGATCACCGGCGAACAGCGCCAGGCCGATCACCGCGACGACGCTGGCCAGACCACTGCCGAGCTTGCGCACCCGGCGCCGGATGCTTTCGCGCGATTGCAGCAGGGCAGTGCGGGCCGGGCCGCTGGCGACGCTGAAACGCTGGTCGAGCATGCCTAACTGACGCCACGCCCGAGCATGTTCTTCGTGGGCGGCGTGCCATTTGGCAAACTCTTCGCGCTCGACTACGTTGCCGGAATCCAGCGACAGTTGCCAGGCAATCGCGGCATCCAGCACCTGCGCCGACACGGGCTTAGAGTTGACCGGGCTCATACCGGCTCACCATACAACGCGATGTAGCACTGGCGAATGCCTTGGGCGAGGTACTGACGAACTCGCGGCACCGACACACCCAGACGCTGAGCGATTTCGGCGTGGCCGAGACCATCGAGACGGTTATAGAGAAACGCTGCCCGGGCCTTGCTCGAGAGCTTGCCCAGCAGGCGATCGATGGCTTTGAGGTCTTCGAGGATCAGTTGCTGTTCTTCCACCGAGGGTTGTTCGCCTTCGGGAACCAGCATCAATTCGGTGAGGTAGGCCTGTTCCAGTGCGGCACGGCGGAAATAGTCGAACAGCAGACCCTTGGCGATCGCCACCAGAAATGCCCGGGGTTCGCGAGGTGCCTTCAGTTCGTCACGGCCCAGCAAGCGCACGAAGGTGTCCTGGCTCAGGTCTTCGGCCCGTTGCGGGCAGGCCACGTTGCGCCGTAGCCAGGCTAATAGCCAACCGCGATGGTCGCGATACAACGCACCAACGAGCTCACTCTGGGGGCTTTGGACTGACGACACGCAACATCACCGAAGGGGAAGTGTTAAGTAACGAGAATTGTTCGCGATTGTGGCAGAGGCGGGGGAGGTAAGCAATTGGCGCTGGTCGGGTGGTTTTGGCGGGGGAAATATCCAGTCAGACCAAGTTATCGTTCATCGCGGGCAAGCCACGCTCCCACAGGTTTTGTGCCGTTTGCGAAATCGGCGGACGACGAAAAACCTGTGGGAGCGTGGCTTGCCCGCGATGGGGCCCGAACAGTCACCGAAGATCTAGAAAGACGGAGCCTGTCGCCGCCGCTTCCACTGACTCAGCCGCTGTTGCAAATTCAACGGGCTATGAATCTGCTGCTGTCGCGCCCGGCTGAATAAAATCAGCACCAGCTCCGCCGTCGCCAAGGCATCGGCACTGGCGTTATGCCGCTCGAAAACCTCCAGCTTGAACCAGTCGATCCACTCGTCCAGCCCGGCCTCGCGAATATGTGCCTGTGGACAAAGCAATGGCGCGATGTCGGCCACATCCAGAAACGGATGCTGCAATTTGTAGCCCAGATGTTCTTTCAGCGCCCGCCCCAGCATGTGCTGGTCGAACGGTGCATGAAAGGCCAGCACCGGACTGTCGCCGACGAACTCCATGAACTCGAGCAAGGCTTGTGCGGGGTCGCTGCCGGCGGCAATGGCGCTCGGGCCCAGACCGTGAATCAACACGCTGGGGCCGAGTTTGAGTTCGGTGCATTGCAGCGTGCGTTCGAACTGCTGGCTGAAATCGATCGCTCCGTCCTCGATCACCACCGCGCCGATGGACAACAGCCGATCTTTATTCAGGTTCAGCCCGGTGGTTTCCAGGTCGAGTACTACCCAGCGTTGTTCGCGCAGGCTGCAATCGCCCAGCTCGGCCATGGCAGGCAAGCGCTCCAGACGTTGTTGCAGTTCGCCGGGCAAAATGGGGCTGACCGGGCGCAGCCATGAAAACAGGCTCATAACTGATACCGCAGGGTCAGGCTGCTTTGCAGGCGTTGGGCCTGGCGCAGGGATTCACGCAGGATGCGTCGGTCCAGATGATTGAGGCTGTCGGGATCGACGCGGTTGGAGTAGGGAAAATTCTCCCGGGTCTGCAGCTGATGTTGCTGCATGCGGGTTTGCTGGATGAAGTGATACGCCTCTTCATACGCCGCGCCGTCCAGCCGTTCGATGACTTCTTTGTCCACCAATTGGCGAAAACGCTCCAGGGTGTTGTTGGCGTCGATGCCGTGGGCCAGGGCCAGCACTCGCGCACCGTCGACGAAGGGAGTCAGGCCCTGGAGCTTCAGGTCGAGGGTGGCTTTCTCGCCATTCTTGCGAGCCAGCACGAATTCGCGGAAACGTCCTACGGGTGGACGGTTGCGCAGGGCGTTTTCGGCCATCATGCGTTGGAACAAGCGGTTGTCGCCGACCTGATCGAGAATGCCTTGGCGCAGTTGCTCGCAGCCTCGCTCATCGCCCCAGACCACGCGCAGGTCGAAATAGATGCTCGACCCCAGCAGGTTTTCCGGAGTCGCCTCGCGGATAAACGCCGCAAAACGTCGCGCCCATTCGGCCCGAGACAAACACAGCTCGGGGTTGCCGGCCATGATGTTGCCTTTGCACAGGGTGAAGCCGCACAGCGCCAGGTTCTGATTGATCTGCTGGGCGATGGGCAGCAACTTGCCGCGAATCTCGGCGGCGTGGGCCGCGTCGCGGGCTTCGAACAGAATGCCGTTGTCCTGATCGGTGTGCAGCGTCTGCTCGCGGCGGCCTTCGCTGCCGAAGCACAGCCAACTGAACGGCACGCCGGGGTCACCTTTCTCGGCGAGCACCAGTTCGATCACCCGGCACACGGTGTGGTCGTTGAGCAGGGTAATGATGTGGGTGATCTGGGTCGAGGATGCTCCGTGTGCCAGCATCCGCTCCACCAATTGGCCGATCTCGCCGCGCATCGCCACCAGGTTTTCCAGCTTCTGGGCACTGCGAATAGTCCGCGCCAGATGCACCAGATCGACCCGTTGCAGGGAAAACAGGTCGCGTTCCGAGACCACGCCGCACAGGCGCTGATCCTTGACCAGGCAGACGTGGGCGATGTGCCGTTCGGTCATTGCAATCGCGGCATCGAAGGCGCTGTGGTCCGGCGTCAGGTAAAACGGCGCCCGGGTCATATGCCCTTCGATGGCTTCATTGAAGTCGCTGGTGCCGTTGGCCACCACATGCCGCAAGTCGCGCAGGGTGAAAATGCCCAGCGGCGCCTTTTGCTCATCAACCACCACAATGCTGCCGACTTGTTGATTGTGCATCAGCGTTACGGCTTCACGTAGCGCAGTGCTCGGACTGCAGGTCACCGGGTGACGCATGGCCAGTTCACCCAGTCGGGTATTGAGCGAGTACTGGGTGCCGAGGGTTTCCACGGCTTTTTGCTGGACTTGCTGGTTCACCTGATCCAGCAAACTGCTGACTCCGCGTAGGGCAAAGTCGCGAAACGGGCTGGAAAGTGCGAACAGTTTGATGAACGCCAGCTTATTCAGCTGCAGGCAAAAGGTATCTTCGGCCGCCAGGTGTTCGGTGCGAGTCGCCCGCTCCCCCAGTAACGCGGCGAGGGGGAAACACTCGCCGGTGGTGATTTCGAAGGTGGTTTCGGTCCCCCCCTTGGCCGTGTGCGGACGTTCGCCCACGACCCGGCCCTGTTTGACGATGTAGAAATGCTCAACCGGGCCATCGGCAGGTTTGATGATGCTTTCGCCGGGGGCATAAAAACGCAGCTGACATTGCTCGACCAGATAGGCCAGGTGGGCGTTTTCCATCTGATTGAACGGCGGGAAGCGCTGTAGGAATTGCAAAGTGCCCTGGATGTTCTGCAACACCGCGGTTTTCCCTGCCTGGGTGAAGGCGTCCGCTTTACTCATAACCATTACCGCAGTCTTTTTCTGATTGTTGTGTCGGATCGTTGTGTCAGATCGTTACAGGCATGGTCGGCCCCTACGGGCAGGGTGCCCATTGGACGTAAGTCTAGGTAGGCAGTGCCACCGTCGGAATATGGGAAATGTCTGACACAACTGAGGGAAAAACCTCCTACATTGTCTATTGGAATAATTTCCGACGAAGTGCACATTGAAGTCTGCTGAGCGATGTCTGACCACTGTGTCAGGGATCGAATCGAAAACGTTGAGAAAGCCATGTCCGACCACGATATTTTGAGTGATGCCGAGCGCGAAGCGCTCAGTGCCGTTATGTTGGAACCAGACTTGCCGCCGCAGCGGGTGCTGATCGTCGATGACGATAAGGACTCCAGGGAATTGCTGTCGGAAATTCTGGGGCTGGACGGCATTCACTGCATGATGGCGGCCAGTGGCGAAACGGCGCTCAAATTGCTGGAGACGAAGTCATCAATCGGGCTGGTGATTACCGACCTGCGGATGGGGCACGTCGATGGTCTGGAACTGATCCGTCAGGTGCGGGAGTCGGCTCGTGCGGCATTGCCGATCATCATCGTCTCCGGCGACGCCGACGTGAAGGATGCGATCGAAGCCATGCACTTGCACGTAGTGGACTTTCTGCTCAAGCCCATCGATAGCGGCAAACTGCTTGAATTGGTCAAGCATGAGCTGGGGATGGATGTGTAGCAGCTGTGGGCGAGGGGGCTTGCCTGTGGCGAGGGAGCTTGCTCCCGCTGGGTTGCGAAGCAGCCCCAAAACCAGCAATCCCAATGTACCTGGTACACCGCATACACAGGATTTACGACTGCTGCGCAGTCGAGCGGGAGCAAGCTCCCTCGCCACAGGGGACCGCCGCGGCGTAAAAAAAAGCCCTGATCTTTCGATCAGGGCTTTTTCATGTCCGACATCAGCGTTTACTCAAAGGCCATTGGCAGCCTTGAATTCGCGGCGACGACGGTGCAGAACCGGCTCGGTGTAGCCGTTCGGCTGTTTGGTGCCTTCGACCACCAGTTCGACCGCCGCCTGGAAGGCGATGTTGCTGTCGAAGTTCGGTGCCAGCGGACGGTACAGCGGGTCGCTGGCGTTCTGACGGTCAACCACCGGCGCCATGCGCTTGAGGCTTTCCATCACCTGATCTTCAG
Source organism: Pseudomonas sp. TE12508 (assembly GCF_056279485.1). Lineage (NCBI taxonomy): Bacteria > Pseudomonadati > Pseudomonadota > Gammaproteobacteria > Pseudomonadales > Pseudomonadaceae > Pseudomonas > Pseudomonas sp. TE12508. The sequence goes on from NZ_JBWCCN010000004.1 coordinate 283,318, forward strand.
TGACGATGCCGTGGCGCAGCCAGTTGGCGATGTGCTGGCTGGAAATACGCAGCGTCGCACGGTCTTCCATCAGGCCGACGTCATTGATGTCCGGCACTTTCGAGCAGCCCACACCCTGGTCGATCCAGCGCACCACGTAGCCAAGAATGCCCTGGGCGTTGTTATCCAGTTCGTTCTTGATCTGCTCCGCGGTCCAGTCTGGGTTGACGGCCAGCGGGATGGTCAGAATGTCGTCCACCGAAGCGCGAGCACGTTTAGCCAGCTCGGCCTGACGGGCGAACACGTCGACCTTGTGGTAATGCAGCGCGTGCAGCGCGGCGGCGGTCGGCGATGGGACCCAGGCGGTGTTGGCACCCGCCATCGGGTGAGCGATTTTCTGTTCGAGCATCGCTGCCATCAGGTCCGGCATGGCCCACATGCCTTTACCGATCTGGGCGCGACCTTGCAGGCCGGTGCTCAGGCCAATATCGACGTTCCAGTTCTCGTAGGCGCTGATCCATTTTTCAGCCTTCATGTCGGCCTTGCGCACCATCGGGCCGGCTTCCATGGAGGTATGGATTTCATCGCCCGTGCGGTCGAGGAAGCCAGTGTTGATGAACACCACGCGCTCGGCGGCAGCCTTGATGCAGGCCTTGAGGTTGACCGTGGTACGGCGCTCCTCGTCCATGATCCCGACTTTGAGGGTGTTGCGTGGCAAGCCCAGCACGTCTTCGATGCGACCAAACAGCTCGTTGGTGAACGCCGCTTCTTCCGGGCCGTGCATCTTCGGTTTCACGATGTAGACCGAACCGGTACGGCTGTTCTTGCGCGAGCTGTTGCCGTTGAGGCTATGGATCGCCGCGAGGCAAGTCACCAGACCGTCGAGAATACCTTCCGGTACTTCATTGCCGTCTTTATCGAGGATCGCGTCGATGGTCATCAGGTGACCAACGTTGCGCACGAACAACAGCGAGCGACCGTGCAGGCTCAGTTCTTTGCCATCGACACCGGTGTAAGTGCGATCGGCGTTCATGGTGCGGGTAAAGGTCTGACCGCCCTTGGAGACTTCTTCCGACAGATCGCCCTTCATCAAGCCGAGCCAGTTGCGGTAGATCACCACTTTGTCATCGGCATCGACCGCGGCGACCGAGTCTTCGCAGTCCATGATGGTGGTCAGCGCGGCTTCCATCAGGATGTCTTTGACGCCGGCCGCGTCGGTCTGGCCGACCGGGGTGCTGGCGTCGATCTGGATTTCGAAGTGCAGGCCGTTGTTTTTCAGCAGGATCGCAGTTGGAGCCGCTGTATCGCCGTGGAAACCGATCAGTTGCGCATCGTCGCGCAGGCCGGTGTTGCTGCCGCCTTTGAGGGCGACCACCAGTTTGCCGTCAATGATCTTGTAGCCTGTGGAGTCGACGTGGGAGCCGGCAGCCAATGGCGCGGCTTCGTCGAGGAAGGCGCGGGCGAAGGCGATGACCTTGTCGCCGCGAACCTTGTTGTAGCCTTTGCCTTTTTCCGCGCCGTCCGCTTCGCTGATGGCGTCGGTGCCATAGAGCGCGTCATACAGCGAACCCCAGCGGGCGTTCGAGGCGTTGAGCGCGAAGCGCGCGTTCATCACCGGCACCACCAGCTGTGGACCGGCCATGCGGGCGATTTCGTCATCGACGTTTTGTGTCGTTGCCTGGAAATCAGCCGCTTCTGGCAGCAGATAACCGATGTCTTGCAGGAAGGCTTTGTAGGCCACCGCATCGTGCGCAACACCTGCACGAGCCTGGTGCCAGGCATCGATACGTGCCTGGAAATCATCGCGTTTGGCGAGTAGGGCTTTGTTCTTCGGCGCCAGGTCATGGATGACCTTGTCGGCACCGGCCCAGAACGTGTCGGCGTTGAGGCCGGTACCGGGAATGGCTTCGTTGTTCACGAAGTCGAACAGGACTTTGGCGACCTGCAGGCCACCGACTTGAACGTGTTCAGTCATTGCTTGCCTCACTCTGCTCAGCTATTTCGCTTTTCAGCTCTTCAATTTAACAATGAAGCCTCTGGCCATTTAAACCACAAACCCATCTACCAGTACATGCCATTGCTGGCGGCTGGGTTCGATCCGATCAACGGCTTTGCGGCCTTGCTGACAGGGCTTTCAGGGGTTGCGACGGCACCTGCGGCAGACATCGATCCAGCGTTATGTAGTGCGCGCTGCGGCATACTACATGATGAATTGCGGTTGTGAAAATTAGACTAATTACGTCGTTCTGCGACCCCATGACGCATTGCGGTCATGGCGAGGAACGGGATGTTCTCAAAAAACTATTAGATTGTTCCAGTTAAATATAAAAACTTGTACACATAATCTTCGAAGCCCTGCTATGGGGCACTGCTCTTTGTGGCGAGGGAGCTTGCTCCCGCTGGGGCGCGAAGCGGCCCCCTGCATCTATCCGAACAGTCCGCATTTTGGCAATTTGGCGACTGCTGCGCAGCCGAACGGGGGCAAGCCCCCTCGCCACAACCAGCCCCTTGCCTATACTTGCTTTTCTATAACAAAAGTCATGACAAGAGGGCTGCGCCATGAACCACCTCGTACTCACGGTATTCGCTCTGGACAAGCCCGGGCAGGTCGAGCGCATTGCCCAATGCATTGCCGAGCATGGTGGCAACTGGCTGGAGAGCCGCATGTCGCGGATGGCCGGGCAGTTCGCCGGGATCCTTCGTGTGGGTGTACCGGCCGAGGCTTACGATGAACTGGTAGACGCCCTACAGGGACTGTCGGCCCAGGGGATTCGCGTGATGATCGCCGAAAGCGGCATCGAACAATCCTGCACCTGGAAGCCGATTGCCATGGAACTGGTGGGCAATGATCGTCCGGGCATCGTGCGAGACATTACGCGCCTGCTGAGCGAACAGGGCGTGAACCTGGAAAGTCTGGTGACCGAAGTACGCCCGGCGCCGATGAGCAGCGAGCCTTTGTTCCACGCTGAAGCGATTCTCGCGGTGCCGCTGACTTTGTCGCTGGAGGTGCTGCAATCGCGCCTGGAAACCCTGGCGGACGATCTGATGGTCGAATTGGTGCTGCGTAGCGAACCCTGAAAGGTTATCCAAGTTATACGTGCACCTGCCTGTGGATAACCTGTAGAGACACCTCGCCAGGCCACGTCGGCCGGGGCTCTTCAGGATCTGATCAAAAAACCAGCAGTTTCAGTGACTTGCGCACAATCGCCGGGGATCACGCTGTGGATAACCTTGGGAAGGATGGATGCAGGCCACGGGAGACGTGGCCTGTAGAGGTTTGTACGTTTTCTGATCAGCTGCGGCGGCGCAGACTTATCCACGCATCGACGCTGTAAACCGCCAGACCGGCCCAGATAAAGATGAACGCCACCAGCGTGCTGGACGACAAGTGTTCGCCAAACAGCAGAACGGCTTGCAGCAACACCAATGTCGGCGCCAGGTACTGGAGAAATCCGAGGGTGGTGTAGGGCAAGTGCCGTGCGGCGGCGTTGAAACACACCAGCGGCACCAGCGTCACCGGACCTGCAGCCACCAACCACCAGGCTTCAGAGGTGGTCCAGAATTCGGCTTGCGCGCTGCTCGCCGTCGGATTGAACAGTAGCCAGGCGACAGCAATCGGCACCAGCATCCAGGTTTCCACCACCAGCCCCGGCAGCGCCTTGACCGGTGCCTGCTTGCGGATCAATCCGTAGAAGCCGAAGGTCAATGCCAGCACCAGCGACACCCAGGGCAAACTGCCGACTTGCCACACCTGCTGCGCGACACCGATCGCTGCCAGGCCAACCGCCAGCCATTGCATGCGTCGCAGTCGTTCGCCGAGGATCAGCATCCCCAACAACACGTTTACCAGCGGGTTGATGTAGTAACCGAGGCTGGCTTCGAGCATGCGCCCGTTGTTCACCGACCAGACGTAGGTCAGCCAGTTGGCGGCGATCAACGTGCCGCTCAGGGCCAGGATTGCCAGCCGTCGCGGGTTCTCACGCAGCTCGCGCCACCAGCCGGGATGTTTCCAGACGAGCAGCAGCAAAGCACCAAACAGCGCGGACCAAAGCACTCGGTGGATGATGATCTCCACGGCGGGCACGCTGGCGATGGCTTTGAAGTAGAGCGGGAACAGGCCCCAGATGATGTAGGCACTCAGGCCCAGGATGTACCCGCGACGCGGGTTGGCGGCTTGCATGAGAATCCTTGCTTAGGCAGCTAACAAAGAGGGGATTGTAAGGAGGTTGTATAGATGTGTCGTGTCTGAAAGCAAAAGATCGCAGCCTTCGGCAGCTCCTACGGAGGAATTGCGTACACCTGTAGGAGCTGCCGAAGGCTGCGATCTTTTGATCTTGAATTTAAAAGAGCTTCAGTGGCTCTTCATTGAGCGCAGCCAATTGTTCACGCAGCGCCAGCACTTGATCGCCCCAATAGCGCTCGGTGCCGAACCACGGAAAGCTGCGAGGGAAGGCCGGGTCGTCCCAGCGTCGGGCGAGCCAGGCGCTGTAGTGCATCAGGCGCAAGGCGCGTAGCGGTTCGATCAGCGCCAGTTCCCGCGGGTCGAAGTCGTGGAATTCGTTGTAGCCGTCCATCAATTCCGACAACTGCCCCAGACATTCCTGACGATCACCCGCCAACATCATCCAGATATCCTGCACCGCCGGGCCCATGCGGCAGTCGTCGAGGTCGACGATGTGGAACATCTCGTCGCGGCACATCATGTTGCCGGGGTGGCAATCGCCGTGCATGCGGATGTTCTGGTGCGGCGTGGCCTTGTAGACCTCTTCGACCCGCTTGAGCAGGTCGCGGGCCACGGACTCGTAGGCCGGCAGCAAGCTTTTGGGTACGAAATTGCCTTCGAGCAATGTCGTCAGCGAGTCCTGACCGAAGTTCTTTACTCCCAGCGCTTCACGGTGTTCGAACGGTTTGGTAGAGCCGACCGCGTGCAGCCGACCCAGCAGTTGCCCCAGGCGATACAGCTGATCGAGATTGCCCGGCTCCGGCGCACGGCCACCGCGACGGGGAAACAGGGTGAAACGGAAACCGTTGTGTTCGTGCAGGCTGGCACCGTTGTGAATCATCGGTGCGACCACCGGGACGTCGCATTCGGCGAGTTCAAAGGTGAATTGGTGCTCTTCGAGAATCGCTTCGTTGGTCCAGCGCTGCGGGCGGTAGAACTTGGCGATCAGCGGTTCGGAGTCTTCGATGCCGACCTGATAGACACGGTTCTCGTAGCTGTTGAGCGCCAGAATGCGGGCGTCGCTGAGAAAGCCGATGCTTTCGACGGCATCGAGCACGAGGTCTGGGGTGAGCGTTGCAAACGGGTGGGCCATGCTGACTCCTGCGCGCAGCAGGCTGCCGCGTCGGGCCAAACATGGTAGCGCAGACGGGGCTTCTTTAGGGGGATCGTTCCTATGGGATCGTTCCCACGCTCTGCGTGGGAACGCCTCGCCGGACGCTCCGCGTCCGATTTTGGGACGCAGAGCGTCCCTTGCTGCATTCCCACGCAGAGCGTGGGAACGATCATGAGGGGGGGCTTATCAGGCGCCGACGATCCCGCCATCCTCGCGGGAAATCGCCATCACCGAAGACCGTGGCTTGCCGTTGGGCAGATGCTCGGGGAACGTCGACCCGCCGTTTTCCCCCGGATGCTGAATCCCGACAAACAAGGTTTTCTGATCCGGCGAGAAGCTGATCCCCGTCACCTCGCAGCCCACTGGCCCGACCATGAAACGGCGGATCTCCCCGGTGACCGGATCAGCGCAGAGCATCTGATTGTTACCCATGCCCGCGAAATCACCGGCATTGCTCGAATCGCCATCGGTGAGAATCCACAACCGCCCAGCCTTGTCGAAACCCAAGCCGTCCGGACTGTTGAACATGTTCTGCGGTGTGATGTTCGATGAACCGCCCTTCGGCGTGCCGGCGTGGACGCCCGGGTTGCCGGCGACCACAAACAGATCCCAGGCAAAGCTTTTCGAGCCGTGATCGTCACGGTCAGTGCGCCAGCGCAAAATCTGCCCGTAGACGTTCTTCTCGCGCGGGTTCGGCCCGCCCACCGGTTGCCCGTCTTCGCCACGCTTGGCGTTGTTGGTCAGCGTGCAATAGACCTGGCCATCCTTGGGGCTGACGACGATCCATTCCGGGCGGTCCATGCGCGTAGCTTTCACCACGCTGGCCGCGAGGCGGGCGTGAATCAACACTTCGGCTTGATCGGCGAAACCGCTGCTGGCGTCGATGCCGTTTTTGCCGTGGGTCAGTTCGATCCACTGACCCTGGCCTTTCGGGTGATCGGCATTGCCGTCGCCCGCATCGAAGCGCGCCACGTACAAAGTGCCGTGGTCCAGCAGGTCGCGGTTGGCCTTGGGGTTTTTATGGTTGATCTTGTCGCGGCTGACAAATTTGTAGATGAACTCGCCGCGCTCATCGTCGCCCATGTACACCACCGCGTGACCGTCACTGGTTTCGGCCAGTGCGGCGTTTTCATGTTTGAAGCGGCCCAGCGCGGTGCGTTTGACCGGCGTGGACTGCGGATCGAACGGGTCGATTTCCACCACCCAGCCATGACGATTGAGTTCGTTGGGGTTTTTCGCCAGGTCGAAGCGCGGATCGTGTTGATGCCAGTTGATTTCTTTACTGGCCGCCACCGCGCCGTAGCGTTTCTGCGCGGCATCGAATTTCTGCTCGGCATTGCTACTGCCGAAGCAGTCGGTGAAGTTCTCTTCGCAGGTCAGATAAGTGCCCCACGGCGTCTTGCCGTTGGCGCAGTTCTGGAAGGTGCCGAGGACGTTCTTGCCGTGTTTGTCGGCGCTGGTTTTCATCAGCTCGTGACCGGCCGCCGGACCGCTCAGGCTGATCGGCGCGTTGCCGTGAATGCGGCGGTTGTAGCGCGAGCCCTGGACGAACTGCCACTGGCCATTCTGGCGCTGCACTTCGATCACCGACACACCTTCGCAGGCCAGGGCCTTGCGCACATCTTCCGCCGATTGCGGCATACCACCGTGGGGGTAGAGGTAGCGGTAGTTGGTGTATTCGTTGTTGATCGCCATCAGCGCCCGGTCTTTTTCACCGGGGAATTCGAACAGGCTCATGCCGTCGTTGTTGTCGCCGAACTGGACTTCCTGCGCCTGGGCCGTACCGTTGCCGCTCGGGTCGAACGCCGGGCCATTTTTTTGCAGTGGCTGGCCCCAGCTGATCAACACCGAAGATTTGTAGCCCGGCGGCAGGGTGATGGTATCGGTCGTGGCGGCGGCGATGCTGTCGAAACCCAACAGTTTGCTGGAACCGGCGCTGACGCTGGCGGCCAGCACGCTGCGACTCAGCAGGTTGCCACCGAGAAACATCGCCGCACCGCAGAGGGCACCTGCGCTGATGAAGCCACGACGGCTGAGGCCGACCATCTTTTCGAGGTCGGTGGATTGGTTGTCTTCTAATAGGCTCACATCAGGCTCCCTGCGGGTTTTTGCAGCCACCTTAATGGTGGTCGATGAAGCTTTTGTTGCAGTCTCTTAAAATCAGAATCAAAAGATCGCAGCCTTCGGCAGCTCCTACAGCGGTTGCGATGCACTTGGGCTAGAGCGGTGTGCCCAGCAGAATGTTGGATGGCGCGAATTGCACCAGCACCGGTTTTCCGGCGGTGAGTTCGAGGGTCTTCAGGTGCAGCGGCTCGGCCAGGGCGCAAAGTGTCTGGCCATTGGGCAGGCCGATGCGCACTTCGCTGGGGCCGTCGCCGGCGTCGAGGATTTCTTCGATCATGCCCTTCAGGCAATTGTTGCCGGGCGTTGCGGTTTGATCGATGCCCAGCAGTTCCAGCCAACCGGCCTTGATCAGCGCCACTACTTCGGTGCCGGTCTGCAGTTCCAGGCGCAGAGTGCTGTCGTGGGTGATCTGCGCATCGATCCGCAAACCTTCGGCCAGTTCAAGACGGATGCGGTCGTTGCGTCCTTGTGCATCGATCGCCACGACCTTGCCGTGCAGTTGGTTGCGCGCGCTGGTTCTGAGCATCAGGCGACCGAGCAGGTCCAGATCACTGGCTTCTTCGGCGGCTTCCAGCACCTGAGTCTGTAAGGCTTGCAGCTTTTGATACAGGCGCAACACGCGCTCACCTTCGCTGGACAGTTTGGCGCCGCCACCGCCCTTGCCGCCGACGCTACGCTCCACCAGCGGTTTCTGCGCGAGGTTGTTCAGCTCGTCGATGGCGTCCCACGCCGCCTTGTAACTCAGGCCGGCGCTTTTCGCTGCGCGGGTGATCGAGCCTTGTTCGGCGATGTGTTGCAGCAACGCGATGCGCTGCGGGCGACGGGCAATGTGCTGGGACAACAATGTAGGCAAGGACATGGCGAGACGCTTTGGGCAGTGACGATGGGCAGGACGTTGGCGGCTTGGCGCGCAGGAGTCAAGTCAGGTCCCAATCGTTGTGGGAGCGAACTTGCTCGCGATGAGGCCATTACAGTCAACATTGATGTGTCTGATGCGCCGCCATCGCGAGCAAGCTCGCTCCCACAGTTTTTTGTGTTGTTAAGTCAAACCGCGTCGCCAGGTTTTGGGGTACGGGCCAGGCAGTAGACATCGACCCGCGCGGCGCCCGCCTCCATCAACAGGCGAGCCACGGCCTGGGCGGTGGCGCCGGTGGTCAGCACGTCGTCGACCAATGCGAAGTGGCGACCCTTGATCGAGGCCCTGGGCGCCAGGGCAAAGGCGTGGCGCAGATTCTTTTTTCGGGCATCGGCATTCAGCTCTTGTTGCGCGCTGGTGTCCTGAATCCTCAGCAGCAGCGTTTCATCATAAGGAATATCGAGGCTGACGCTGAGCCAGCGGGCGACCATCGCCGCCTGGTTGAAACCCCGCTGGCGCAGGCGTTTGGCGGCCAGCGGTACCGGTATCAGCGCGTCGGGCCGATCCAGGTCTTCATCGAAGCGATGTTGCAGGAACTGAGCAAGAAGTTCGGCGAGCAGGCGGCCTAACGGCCACTTTGCGCTGTGCTTGAAGCGGGTGATCAAACTGTCGACCGGAAAGCTGTAAGTCCAGGGCGCTGCGACTCGCTCGAAGGCCGGCGGTTGTTTCAAGCATTGGCCGCACGTCAGGCCCGTGGAAGGCAAGGGCAGGGCACAGGTTTGGCAGTGCTCGCCCAGCCAGGGCAGGTCGGTTTCGCAGGCCATACAGATTGGCCGGATATCTTCTGTCGCTTCGCTGCAGAGTAAGCAGTGTTGGTTATTGTTTAACCAGTTGTAAACCGGTCCTACGTATCGTGGTTGACAGCGCATCGCTCTTCCTTAAATATGCCGAACATCCGTGTCGCGTCTGTGGGTATTCCATTCCCCAGCCGCTTGCCAAGCATAAACAAGGAAACGCCCATGAGCGCCAGCACCACTGCAACCCTGCGTCATGACTGGTCTTTGGCCGAAGTCAAAGCACTCTTCGTTCAGCCATTCAACGACCTGCTGTTCCAGGCGCAGACGGTGCACCGCGCGCATTTCGACGCTAACCGTGTCCAGGTTTCGACGCTGCTGTCGATCAAGACCGGTGCTTGCCCGGAAGATTGCAAATATTGTCCGCAGTCCGGTCACTACAACACCGGCCTGGAAAAAGAAAAACTGATGGAAGTGCAGAAGGTCCTCGAAGAGGCTGCTCGTGCCAAGGCCATCGGTTCGACCCGTTTCTGCATGGGCGCGGCGTGGAAGCACCCGTCGGCCAAAGACATGCCGTACGTGCTGGAAATGGTCAAAGGCGTGAAAGCCATGGGCCTGGAAACCTGCATGACCCTCGGTCGTCTCGATCAGGACCAGACCGTCGCCCTGGCCCAAGCCGGCCTGGACTACTACAACCACAACCTCGACACTTCGCCGGAGTTCTACGGCAGCATCATCACCACCCGTACGTACAGCGAGCGCCTGCAAACCCTGGCTTACGTGCGTGATTCGGGGATGAAGATCTGCTCCGGCGGCATTCTCGGCATGGGCGAGTCCCTCGACGACCGCGCCAACCTGCTGATTCAGCTGGCCAACCTGCCTGAGCATCCAGAGTCGGTGCCGATCAACATGCTGGTGAAAGTCGCCGGTACGCCGCTGGAAAATGCTGACGACGTCGACCCGTTCGACTTCATCCGCATGCTCGCTGTCGCTCGCATCCTGATGCCAAAATCCCACGTGCGTCTGTCCGCGGGCCGTGAAGCGATGAACGAGCAGATGCAAGCCCTGGCGTTCTTTGCCGGCGCCAACTCGATTTTCTACGGCGAAAAACTGCTGACCACCGCCAACCCGCAGGCGGACAAGGACATGCAGCTGTTCTCGCGTCTGGGGATCCTGCCGGAAGCCCGCGAAGAGCATGCCGACGAAGTGCATCAGGCCGCCATCGAACAGGCGCTGGTGGAGCAGAAGAGCAGCGAGCAGTTCTATAACGCGGCTGTCTGAGACCTTCACCGATTTCTCTGAAGGAATGCAAAACCCTGTGGGAGCGAGCCTGCTCGCGATAGCAATTAGATATTCAACACAGATGTTGGATGTCATGGCCTCATCGCGAGCAGGCTCGCTCCCACAAGGAACTGCGTAGAACCTGTGGGAGCGTGGCTTGCCCGCGATGGCCGCGACTCGGTTTGCAGCCAAGTCCAATGTTCCTGCATCAGATTGTGAAATGACCTTCGAGGCCTGCATGTCTTTTGATCTCGCCGCACGCCTTGCTGCCCGTCGTGCCGAAAACCTTTATCGCCAGCGTCCGCTGCTCGAAAGCCCTCAGGGGCCGGAAGTGGTGGTCGATGGTCAGCCATTGCTGGCCTTCTGTAACAACGATTACCTGGGCCTGGCCAATCATCCGCAAGTGATCGAAGCCTGGCGCGCCGGCGCGTCGCGCTGGGGCGTGGGCGGTGGCGCTTCGCATCTGGTGATCGGCCACAGCGGCCCACATCACGCACTGGAAGAAGCCCTCGCCGAGTTCACCGGCCGCCCGCGAGCCTTGCTATTCACCACCGGTTACATGGCCAACCTCGGCGCGGTCACCGCGTTGGTCGGGCAGGGCGATACGGTGCTGGAAGACCGGCTCAATCATGCGTCGTTGCTGGATGCAGGGTTGTTGTCCGGTGCGCGTTTCAATCGCTATCTGCATAACGACGCGGCCAGTCTGGCCAAGCGCCTTGAGAAGGCCACCGGCAATACGCTGGTGGTCACTGATGGCGTGTTCAGCATGGACGGTGACGTCGCCGACTTGCCGGCGCTGGCGCGGGAAGCCAAGGCCAAAGGCGCGTGGCTGATGGTCGATGACGCGCACGGTTTTGGTCCGCTGGGCGCCAATGGCGGCGGGATCGTCGAGCATTTCGGTCTGAGTCAGGAAGATGTGCCGGTACTGGTCGGCACCCTCGGCAAGGCTTTCGGTACGGCCGGTGCTTTTGTGGCTGGCAGTGAAGAGCTGATCGAAAGCCTGATCCAGTTCGCTCGGCCTTACATCTACACCACCAGCCAACCACCAGCGCTGGCCTGCGCGACGCTGAAAAGCCTGGAGCTGTTGCGCAGCGAACACTGGCGACGTGAGCATCTGCAGACGCTGATTCGTCAGTTCCGCCAAGGCGCCGAACAGATTGGGCTGGAGTTGATGGAGAGCTTCACGCCGATCCAGCCGATCATGATTGGTGATGCCGGGCGCGCGGTGCGGTTGTCGCAGATGCTGCGCGAACGCGGGCTGATGGTGACTGCGATTCGTCCACCGACCGTACCTGCCGGCAGTGCCCGATTGCGGGTGACCCTGACCGCCGCTCACAGCGAGGCGCAGGTACAGCTATTGTTAAATGGACTGGCCGATTGTTTTCAACAACTGGGACCGGAGCCAAGCCATGCGTGATCGTCTGATTCTGCTGCCGGGCTGGGGTCTCGGGATTTCGCCGCTGGAGCCCTTGGCAGCTGCCTTGCGGGGTTTGGATGAGCACCTGCGCGTCGAGATCGAGCCATTGCCGGAACTGGAATCGAGCGACCTCGAAGAATGGCTCGATGAGTTGGACTCGACGTTGCCGCAGGATGCCTGGCTCGGTGGCTGGTCATTGGGTGGCATGCTGGCGTCCGAGTTGGCGGCACGACGCGGTGACCGCTGCTGCGGCTTGGTGACCCTGGCGAGCAACCCTTCTTTTGTCGCCCATGAACGATGGTCGAGCGCGATGCCCGGCGAAACCTTCGATGCGTTTCTGGCCGGCTGCAAGGCTGACTCGCGCATGACGTTGAAACGTTTTTCGCTGCTGTGCGCCCAAGGTGCCGAAGACCCGCGTGGGATGTCGCGACTGTTGCTCGCTGGCGCACCGCATACATCTTCGCCGGTGCTGATGAGCGGCCTGGAGTTGCTTGCCCAGCTGGATACCCGGCAAGCGTTGCAAGCGTTTCGCGGCCCGCAATTGCACTTGTTCGCCGGCCTCGACGGGCTGGTCCCGGCCGAAGCGGCGGGGGATTTGCTGGTGCTGCTGCCGGATGTCGAAATCGGTCTGATTGAGCAGGCCAGCCACGCGTTTCTTCTGGAAGACCCTCACGGTGTGGCGGGGGCGATTCAGGCCTTTTTGCATGAGTTCGGTGATGACTGATTTATCCCTTCCCAACCTGCCCGGCGGCTTGCCCGACAAGCGCCAGGTGGCGGCATCCTTTTCCCGCGCGGCGGCGAGCTACGACAGCGTGGCCGAATTGCAGCGCGACGTGGGCAGCGAGTTGTTACGTCGGTTACCGGAAGATTTTGTCCCTGCTCGTTGGCTGGATATGGGCTGCGGCACAGGGTATTTCAGCCGAGCCTTGGCGCAGAAGTTTCCTGCGAGCGCTGGCGTGGCGTTGGACATCGCAGAAGGGATGCTCAATCACGCCCGGCCCTTGGGCGGCGCGACTCATTTCATCGCGGGCGATGCCGAGCGCTTGCCGTTGCAAGACTCGACCTGCGACCTGGTCTTCTCCAGCCTGGCGGTGCAATGGTGCGCGGATTTCGCCTCGGTGCTCAATGAGGCGTATCGGGTACTGAAACCGGGCGGTGTTTTTGCGTTTGCTAGTCTGTGTGTAGGCACGCTGTACGAATTGCGCGACAGCTGGCGTCAGGTGGACGGCATGGTGCACGTCAACCGCTTCCGCGAGTTCGGTGTTTACCAACAGCTTTGCGCGGGCAGCGGCTTGAAGATCGTCAGCCTCGAAACGCAGCCGCATGTGTTGCATTACCCCGATGTCCGCAGCCTGACCCATGAGCTCAAGGCACTTGGGGCGCATAACCTGAACCCCGGTCGGCCAGGCGGTTTGACCGGCAGGGCGCGGATCCTCGGCCTGATCGAGGCTTACGAGCAGTATCGTCAGGCACAGGGACTGCCGGCGACTTATCAAGTGGTTTACGCCGTGTTGGAGAAACCCTTATGAGTGCAGCCTATTTCATCACCGGTACTGACACCGATGTCGGCAAGACCACCGTCGCCGCAGGCTTGCTGCATGCCGCGCGATTGGCGGGCTTGAGCACGGCAGCGGGCAAACCGGTGGCCTCCGGTTGCGAGCTGACGCCCAAGGGGTTGCGCAACGCCGATGCGCTGGCACTGTTTGCCGAGTGCTCGATACCGTTGACCTACGATCAGGTCAATCCGGTCGCGTTCGAACCGGCGATTGCACCGCATCTGGCGGCGCGAGAGGCTGGCGTGGCGTTGACCGTGCAATCACTGTTGACACCGATGCGGCAGATTCTCGATATGCAGGCGGACTTCACCTTGATCGAAGGTGCTGGCGGCTGGCGAGTGCCGTTGGCGGATCAGGACAATCTGTCGGACCTGGCGATGGCGCTGGGTCTGCCGGTGATCCTGGTGGTCGGCGTACGGCTGGGTTGCATCAATCATGCGCTGCTGACAGCCGAGGCGATCGCACGAGATGGTTTGCAGTTGGCAGGGTGGGTGGCCAACATCATCGATCCGAAGACGTCGCGCCTTGAAGAGAACCTCGCGACATTGGCCGAGCGCATCCCCGCGCCATGCCTGGGGCGAGTGCCAAAACTCAAGTCGGTGACCGCCGACGCGGTGGCCGCGCATTTGCAGCTGGACCTGCTGGACTGAATTTGTTGCTTGGGTTTTACCTATGACAAGGCACTGTGCCATTAGTGTTTTTGTCGGGCCTTTTGTCGGCGTGTCTGGTTCAATGGCCGCTGTTGATCCTTTGTCGGACGAGTTCCCCCCATGGAAATCTCAGGAAACACCGCTTTTTATGCCGGTCTGAGCACTATTCAGACCGGGCAGAACCGCGTCGATCAGGCTTCGGGTCAGATCGCCAACAACACCATCGAGCGTTCGGTCACCAGTCAATCCTCCGAGGTTCAGGTTGATCGCCTGCGTTCGGTAGACCGCAGCCAGCAATCGGATCTGGCCAGCAATATGGTCGAGATGTCCCAAGGCAAGTTCCAGGTGGAACTGGGCGTCAAAGTCGCCAAGGCATCCGATGAAATGCTGGGTACGCTGATCGATACATTTGCCTGAACCCTCGCTGAATCCGCTACTCCAACGCCGCGCCTGTTCGCGGCGTTTTTCTGCGTAAGTCCTTCTGCCTCAACTAATCTCTCCTACATGGCGTGTTGCTCAGTCAACGGCGGTGGGCAGCGGCGTGTCCGAGGTTTTCATGACGCGATGACGAACGGCAAAAGATCGGCGCTTGACAAGAATTGGGCGTAAACGTATGTTTCAAACAACTGTTTGACCGCCACAACAAATCAACGCGGTCGTTCATTCCCGGTTACATCAGCAGAGGTTTATCGCTATGCCTGACTACAAGGCCCCCTTGCGTGATATTCGCTTCGTTCGTGACGAACTGCTCGGCTACGAAGCGCACTATCAGAGCCTTCCGGCTTGTGCAGACGCAACTCCAGACATGGTTGACGCCATTCTCGAAGAAGGCGCCAAGTTTTGTGAGCAGGTGCTGGCTCCGCTGAACCGCGTGGGTGACACCGAAGGCTGCACCTGGAGCGAGTCCGGCGTTAAAACGCCGACCGGTTTCAAAGAAGCCTACAAGCAATTCGTCGAAGGTGGCTGGCCAAGCCTGGCTCACGACGTAGAGCACGGCGGCCAAGGCCTGCCAGAGTCTCTGGGTCTGGCCGTCAGCGAAATGGTTGGCGAAGCCAACTGGTCGTGGGGCATGTACCCAGGCCTGTCCCATGGCGCGATGAACACCATTTCCGAGCACGGCACGCCTGAGCAGCAAGAGGCTTACCTGACCAAGCTGGTTTCCGGCGAATGGACCGGCACCATGTGCCTGACCGAACCGCACTGCGGCACCGACCTGGGCATGCTGCGCACCAAGGCCGAACCTCAGGCCGACGGTTCCTACAAAGTGTCTGGCACCAAGATCTTCATCTCGGCCGGCGAACACGACATGGCCGACAACATCGTCCACATCGTTCTGGCACGTCTGCCGGATGCACCGGCCGGTACCAAAGGCATTTCCCTGTTCATCGTTCCGAAGTTCCTGCCGAACGCAGACGGCTCGATTGGCGCACGCAACGCTGTGACCTGCGGTTCCCTGGAACACAAGATGGGCATCCACGGTAACGCCACTTGCGTGATGAACTTCGACGCGGCCACCGGTTACCTGATCGGCCCGGCGAACAAAGGCCTGAACTGCATGTTCACCTTCATGAACACCGCACGTCTGGGTACCGCGCTGCAAGGTCTGGCTCACGCCGAAATCGGTTTCCAGGGCGGCCTGAAATACGCTCGCGATCGTCTGCAAATGCGCTCCCTGACTGGCCCGAAAGCGCCGGACAAAGCCGCTGACCCGATCATCGTTCACCCTGACGTACGTCGCATGCTGTTGACCATGAAGGCGTTCGCCGAAGGCAACCGTGCGATGGTTTACTTCACCGCCAAGCAAGTCGACATCGTCAAGTACGGCGTCGATGAAGAAGAGAAGAAGAAAGCCGACGCACTGCTGGCCTTCATGACGCCGATCGCCAAAGCCTTCATGACTGAAGTCGGTTTCGAATCCGCTAACCACGGCGTACAAATCTACGGCGGCCACGGCTTCATCGCCGAGTGGGGCATGGAGCAGAACGTTCGCGACAGCCGCATTTCGATGTTGTACGAAGGCACCACCGGTATCCAGGCACTCGACCTGCTGGGCCGTAAAGTGCTGATGACTCAAGGCGAAGCGCTCAAAGGCTTCACCAAGATCGTCCACAAGTTCTGCCAGACCAACGAAGGCAACGACGCGGTCAAAGAGTTCGTCGAGCCATTGGCTGCGCTGAACAAAGAGTGGGGCGAGCTGACCATGAAGGTCGGTATGGCTGCCATGAAAGACCGCGAAGAAGTTGGCGCCGCGTCGGTGGACTACCTGATGTACTCCGGTTACGCCTGCCTTGCCTACTTCTGGGCTGACATGGCGCGTCTGGCTGCCGAGAAACTGGCTGCCGGCACCACCGAAGAGGCGTTCTACACCGCCAAGCTGCAGACTGCGCGCTTCTACTTCCAGCGTATCCTGCCGCGTACCCGCACTCACGTTGTAACCATGCTGTCGGGCGCCAACAACCTGATGGACATGAAAGAAGAAGACTTCGCGCTGGGTTACTAAGCCTCACGCCACTCTTCAATAAACCGCCGCTTCTTTTGGGAGCGGCGGTTTTTTTATGGGCGCCAGACGCGCAACGCTGCAGCATCCATCAAGGCGTCGGGATAAAAGGCGTGCCGTCGCAATAGAAGTTCCCCGGCAAAACCCCCCTGACCGGTACAGCCACCGGTGCTGACCGAATCGCTTGCCCGGCCGCATTGAGCGTCGTATAGAAAACGTACATTACCCCTCTGCCGATCAGGCCCATGGTCAATGGATACGGCACGTTCAAGGTCTGACCCAGCGTCGCAGCGTCGGCTGACAGCAAGGCGGAGACGGTGACTGGCGGATTGATCAGCGTCGAGCCATCGTCCTGTCGACTGAGTGCACAGTTCACAGTAACGGTCGCATTGGCCCGCAAGAGCACCGAGGGAGGGATATACACCTCAATGAAACGGTTGGAATAGGGCAGGTTGCCGGGTTGTGGGGAGTTGCAGGTGAGATTGCCGTCGTTCAGGTTTCTCACCACTGGCGGCAGCAACTGCATGAAGGTCGACAGATTGAAGATCAGATTCCTGGCGTCCAGCCCGTCGAAGTTTCGCCCGCCACTGATGATCCTGAACCTGACGGAGGCCGGCGTATCATTGGTGGTGGCTCCCGGAACAGCGGCTTGCACGCGTGCCGCAGGTACCACCAACCGCATCGGCAACGACTGCCCTGCATACACAACAACCAATGCCGCCAGCGCACCGACGAGCACCGTGATGGAGTCGCCGATCTGCAAACCGTCAACACTGTCCAGCCACACCTCCATCCCGGCCGGCTCACTTTGGTTGATATCCCCCAGAGTCACTGTGTTGTCGGGCGCAATCGCCAGAGGCACCCGGGGTATGGCGATGTTCGTAGGGGTGATTCGCACGGCTACCTTGATCTCAAGTATCTGCGAGTCCCGCGCACGGTTACCCGCCTGGTCAATGAGGCGGTAGGTCAGTTGCTGCGTGCCGTTGCCACGGTTGCGAATAGTGGCCGCCGACACGGGAATAAGGCGATCAGCCGGCAAGTCAGGCAGGGTAATCGGTGGGGTATACGGCACCTGCATGTGGACGTCGGTGTGTCCGTAGTAGAACACTCCGCGCAACGCTGTCTGGTTGTTGATCTCTGCATGCTCAGGAATCCGAAACAAGACAGGGTCATTGTTGGCCAGGTATTCATCGGTAATCAGTGGCGTCGCCAGATTCTCCGGCGGCAGTGGGCGCGGTGGTGTGATGGACAGGTAGCCAAAAGGTGCAGTCTTCTTAATCAGCAACCGGGTGCTGGCGGTGGCGCTCAGTCGATTGTCGCCGTCATCCAGAACGTACGTGAGCCGATACTCGCCTTCACTGCCGACCTTACGGCGCGGTACAAGCACCTCGAAATCCCCGGTGGGATACGCCGCCATTTGATGGTGGGCAAGGATTTCATACTCACCCGGAGACGGTAACTCTGCGTATATCCGGATAATGGGGCGCGACCCGGCGGGACCGGGCTGTGGCAATGCCGGGATGCCAATACGCAGGTCACGTGCCGCCGCCGTCAGGGGAATCAAGTTACCGGAATTGGGTATGGCTTCCGCCACGCTCAGCGGTAGCAGCCTGGGTATCGCATCACGAATCAGAGCAAGTGAAGTGGTGCTGACTGCCCCGATAATTGGCTCTTCCATACGTGTCACTCCTGTCAGGTTCGGACGACACTCTCCTATCCCGAAAGTGGTGGTCGGGCTCCGGTGAGTGGTACAGGGAATTAAACGCCGTTAAAACAACGACCGATACTGTCAGAAATGACAGTTGTAAGTGGCGCGCATGTTGCATGAGGCATGGTATTGCCAAACGCCAGGCTCTGAAGGCTTTCCTGCTCCGGCGATCCAAAGTCTGTCAAAAGCCATGGTTGATCGATCTAATGGCTATCAGCCACTTTTTTTCTGAAATACCTGGCAAATCGCTCAGAAAAACCGAATTCCTGCCGTTATAGAGGGTGTGGTGTGATGCAGATCACATTGCGTGTGCTTAATTGCGCCAAGTGAAGGCGCAATGCCATCTTTGATTTGCCCGGGCCGGAGCTCAACCCCTTGCCGCGTTCTTCTGCTGTTCATATCAACCATTTCCTGCCGTCGCTGGTCCTGTTACTGGCGGGGCTTGCCGCGGCCTACGTCAAAGATCTCAACGTATTCTTCACGTCATTGTTCAATGTCCTGCCGACCATGGTCCTGCTGCTTGGCGGGTCGTATTGTGCGGTTTATCGGCGACAGCGCGAGCTGTTCCTGATGGTCACGGTGTACATCGCCTACTTTTTGCTTGACACCCAGACCGACTACTACCGCGACAACGGTAGAGTCCGTGACGATGCCGGCGTGGTCTTCCATCTGTGCTGTCTGTTGCTGCCATTACTCTTCGGCTTGTTCGCCGCCTGGCAGGAGCGCACCCATCTGTTTCAGGACATGGTGGCGCGTTTCGCCGTGTTGCTGGCGTTCGGCAGCGTGGCGCTGGGGCTGGAACAGAGTTACCCACAGGCGCTGTTGATGTGGCTCTCGGAGATCCGCTGGCCAGCCCTGCATGGCGCCTGGATGAGCCTGATCCAGTTGTCCTACCCGGTATTCATCGCCTCGTTCCTGTTACTGGCCTGGCAATACTGGCGCAACCCAAGACCCTTGCATGCTGCGCAATTGGTGGGTCTGTTGGGATTGTTCTGGATGTTGCCGAAGACCTTCATCCTGCCGTTTACCCTGAACATCATGTGCAGCCAGGTGATGTTGATGATTGCCGCTGCAGTTGCCCATGAAGCCTATCAGATGGCGTTCCGCGATGAGCTCACCGGCCTGCCGGGTCGCCGCGCCCTGAACGAACGCATGCAACGGCTGGGGCGCAATTACGTGCTGGCCATGGGCGACGTCGATCACTTCAAGAAATTCAACGACACCCACGGCCACGATGTCGGCGATCAGGTGTTGCGCTTGGTCGCCAGCAAGCTGTCGAAAATCAGCGGGGGCGGTAGGGCGTATCGCTACGGCGGTGAAGAATTTGCTCTGGTGTTCGCAGGCAAAACCCTCGAAGAGTGCATGCCGCACCTGGAAGTCATCCGCGAATCCATCGCCACCTACAACATCCAGCTGCGCAATCAGGACAGTCGTCCCCAGGATGACCAGCAAGGACGCCAGCGTCGCGCGGGTTCAGGCGCCTCGAGTGTATCGGTCACCGTCAGCATCGGCGTCGCCGAACGGTTGGAGCAGCGCACGCCGGAAGAAGTGCTCAAATCCGCTGACCAGGCGCTCTACAGCGCCAAAGGCGCGGGGCGAAACTGTGTGATGGCTTTCGGTCAGAACCGCCGTGGCGCGGTGCGCATGGACGCCGCTGCGGGTTGAGTGATGATGGCGCATTCAGCGTCTGGACTGTGATTGTGAGGCGTGGTGCGCGGCAGTAGGTTTGAGCAATCTGCTGCCGGAGAAATGACCATGCCCGAGTACAAAGCTCCCCTGCGCGATATGCGCTTTCTGATCGACCACGTCTTCGATTTTCACAGCAACTACGCCGCGCTGGGCGCCACCGATGCCAGCCCGGACATGATCAATGCGATCCTTGAAGAAGGCGCGAAATTCTGTGAGAACGTTCTCGCACCGCTGAACCGAAGCGGCGACGAAGAAGGCTGCCATTTCGACAACGGCGTGGTCACAACGCCTACAGGTTTCAAGCAGGCTTTCGCGCAGTACGTGGAAGGCGGCTGGCATGGTCTGGCGGCGGATCCGGCTTACGGCGGCCAGGGTTTACCCAGTTCTTTGGGGCTGGTCATCAGTGAAATGGTCGGTTCCAGCAATACCTCCTGGGGCATGTACCCCGGCCTGACTCACGGTGCGATGTCGGCGATTCACGCCCATGGCACCGAAGAACAGAAACAAACCTATCTGAGCAAGCTCACCGCAGGCCAATGGACCGGCACCATGTGCCTGACCGAAGCCCATTGCGGCACCGATCTGGGCATCATCAAGACCCGCGCCGTGCCTCAGGCCGATGGCAGTTACGCGATCTCCGGCAGCAAGATTTTCATCTCCGCTGGCGAGCACGACATGAGTGACAACATCATTCATCTGGTGCTGGCCAAACTGCCGGACGCGCCTGCCGGTACCAAGGGCATTTCGCTGTTTATCGTTCCTAAATACCTACCCGATGCCGAGGGCGAGGCGGGTGAGCGCAATGGCGTTTCCTGCGGCTCGATCGAACACAAAATGGGCATCAAGGCCTCGGCCACCTGTGTGCTGAATTTCGATGACGCGAAGGGATTCTTGATCGGTGAGCCGAACAAGGGCCTGAACTGCATGTTCACCATGATGAACCACGCGCGGCTCGGCACCGGCATGCAAGGTCTGTGTCTGGGTGAGGCAAGTTTCCAGGGTGCGATCAAATACGCCAACGACCGCCTGCAAATGCGCTCGCTGACCGGCCCGAAAGCACCGGAAAAAGTCGCCGACCCGATCATCGTTCATCCCGATGTACGCAGGATGTTGCTGACCATGAAGGCCTTCAACGAAGGCAACCGGGCGCTGACTTACTTCACCGCACAGTTGTTGGATGCTGCACATCTGAGCCCGGATGAAACGGCGCGTCAGGACGCCGAAGACCTGTTGGCATTCCTGACGCCGATCTGCAAAGCCTTCATGACCGACACCGGGCTGGAGGTGACCAACCTCGGCATGCAGGTGTTTGGCGGCCACGGTTTCATTCGTGAGTGGGGCATGGAGCAGCTGGTTCGCGACTGCCGGATCGCGCCGATCTACGAAGGCACCAACGGCATTCAGGCGCTGGATCTGCTTGGGCGAAAAGTCCTTGGCAGTCAGGGAAAACTGCTGCGCGGCTTCACCAAAATCGTCCATAAATTCTGCGCGGAAAACGCTGAGCATCCGCAACTCGGCAGCTACGTGGCGCAGCTCAATAGTCTGAATCAGCAGTGGGGCGAGTTGACCACCAAGGTCGGCATGGCCGCGATGAAAAATCCGGATGAAGTCGGCGCTGCCTCGGTGGATTACCTGATGTACAGCGGCTATATCATCCTCGGCTACCTGTGGCTACGCATGGCGTTGGTGGCTCAGGCGCAGTTGGATGCGAGCGGCGGCGATGCCGATTACTGCAAAGGCAAACTGGCGACCAGCGAGTTTTACTTCAAGCGTTTGCTGCCGCGTACGGCTGCTCATCGGGCGGCCATCGAGGCGGGCAGCGATTGCCTGATGAAGCTGCCGGCGGAGTTGTTTGCGCTCTGACGGTTACCCGAAAAGCTTCGCGGGTAAGCCTCGCTCCTACGGTTTTATGTCGTCCATGTGAAATGCATGCGACACAACCTGTAGGAGCGAGGCTTGCCCGCGAATGCGTTCTGGCAGGCGATAACTATCTCCGCTGAAATGCTGGTGACTAAAAATAACAAAACAGTCATGAGTTGACCCTATGTGTCGTAAAAGTTGTTGAGGTACACTCGGACACAACGAAATCACTATTCTACGAACCACCTGTTTAGATCTTGCGAGGTTTGCCATGGCTGACTACAAAGCGCCCCTGCGCGATATGCGCTTCGTCCTCAATGAAGTTTTCGAGGTCGCCAAACTCTGGGCCGAACTGCCTGCGCTGGCCGAGACTGTCGATGCTGAAACGGTCGAAGCCATTCTCGAAGAAGCCGGCAAGGTCACCAGCAAAAGCATCGCGCCCCTGAGCCGTGCAGCTGACGAAGAAGGTTGCCACTGGGCCGACGGTGCCGTCACCACCCCGTCCGGTTTCCCACAGGCTTATCAGACTTATGCTGAAGGCGGTTGGGTCGGTGTCGGTGGCGATCCGACCTATGGCGGCATGGGCATGCCCAAGGCGGTTTCGGCGCAGGTCGAAGAAATGGTCAACTCCGCGAGCCTGTCGTTCGGTCTGTATCCAATGCTGACCGCCGGCGCCTGCCTGTCGATCAATGCCCATGCCAGCGAAGAGTTGAAAGCGGCGTACCTGCCAAACATGTACGCCGGCGTTTGGGCCGGCTCTATGTGCCTGACCGAGCCGCACGCCGGTACCGATCTGGGGATCATCCGCACCAAGGCCGAGCCTCAGGCCGACGGTTCCTACAAAGTCAGCGGCACCAAAATCTTCATCACCGGCGGCGAGCACGACCTGACCGAGAACATCATTCACCTGGTACTGGCCAAACTGCCAGACGCACCAGCGGGGCCGAAAGGCATCTCTTTGTTCCTGGTGCCGAAGTTCATGGTCAATGCCGATGGCAGCCTGGGTGCACGCAACCCGGCAAACTGCGGTTCGATCGAACACAAGATGGGCATCCAGGCGTCCGCGACCTGCGTGATGAACTTCGACGAAGCCGTGGGTTACCTGGTCGGCGAGCCGAACAAAGGCCTGGCGGCGATGTTCACCATGATGAACTACGAGCGTCTGGGCGTCGGCATCCAGGGCCTAGCCACTGGCGAGCGTTCGTACCAAAACGCTATCGAGTATGCTCGCGACCGTCTGCAAAGCCGCTCGCCGACCGGCGCGCAAAACAAAGACAAGGTCGCTGACCCGATCATCGTCCACCCGGACGTGCGTCGCATGCTGCTGACCATGAAAGCCTCGAACGAAGGCGGCCGTGCTTTCTCGACTTACGTGGCGATGCAGCTGGACACCGCCAAGTTCAGCGAAGACGCCACCACCCGCAAGCGCGCAGAAGACCTGGTTGCATTGCTGACCCCGGTGGCCAAGGCATTCCTGACCGACCTGGGTCTGGAAACCACGGTTCACGGCCAGCAGGTGTTTGGCGGTCACGGCTACATCCGTGAATGGGGCCAGGAGCAACTGGTGCGCGATGTTCGCATTACGCAAATCTACGAAGGCACCAACGGTATTCAGGCGCTGGACCTTGTAGGACGCAAGATCGTCGGCAGCGGCGGGGCGTTCTACACACTGTTCGCCGACGAGATTCGTCACTTCACCGCGACAGCCAATGCTGACCTGGCGGAGTTCACCCAGCCGCTGAATGATGCAGTGGACACCCTCGACGAACTGACCGCGTGGTTGCTGGATCGTGCAAAAAATAACCCGAACGAGATCGGCGCGGCGTCGGTCGAGTATCTGCAGGCATTCGGCTACATGGCCTACGCCTACATGTGGGCACTGATGGCCAAGGCAGCTTTCGGTAAGGAAGCGGAGGACGATTTCTACGCGAGCAAACTCGGTACGGCGCGGTTCTATTTCGCACGTCTGCTGCCGCGTATTCACTCGTTGAGCGCGTCGGTAAAGGCGGGCAGCGAATCGCTGTTCCTGCTGGACGCAGGACAATTCTGACCCTTTAACGTTATGTAAGCATTCTCTTACATAACGTGCTGCTGTTTTCCCATAGGCGAAGATTGGATCCAGAGCTAATCTACTTCACATGGACGTCGCGCAGGAAGCGCAAAGCAACAACACGGACACGTAGGATTCTGCCAGGACGGCGGAGTGAAATGGATGTCAGGGAAACAGTCTGCAAAGCCCCGCTTCGGCGGGGTTTTCTTTTGCCTGGAAAAAAGTGCTCAGCTCAACCCGTCCAGTATCCCCGGCCTGCTCAGGTATTCCTCCAGACTTCTATTTCCTCCAGCAAAGTCCGCAACTAAGGGCTGCAATCCGAATCCACACTGAACCCTGAAGAACACCGCAGTGTCGATAAACTGTATGGCCCATAGAGCCAACATCAATCAGGAGCTTCCCCATGGATTTTATTCGCATCATCATCGCCATTCTGTTGCCGCCACTGGGTGTGTTTCTGCAAGTCGGTTTCGCCGGGGCATTCTGGCTGAACATTCTGCTGACGTTGTGCGGTTACATTCCGGGGATCGTGCATGCGGTGTATATCATCGCCAAGCGCTGAGTCTGGCCGCGCCGATTAGATCGCATTCGCGAGCAAGCCCGCTCCCACATTTGATCTCTGCTGTTCACACATAATGTGTTCACAGAAGGTCCAGTGTGGGAGCGGGCTTGCTCACAAATGGGCACCGCAAACACCTGCACTGAGCGCAGGCTTCAGTCCGCCAACTCCATCACCCGCCGATAAAACAGCCACTCCTGCTCCAGCGCATGGGCCTGATTGCCGGCCTTGCGAAAGCCATGGCGCTCGTCGGCGTAATAATGCGCTTCGACCAGAAGGCCGTTGTCCTGTAGCGCAGTGACCATGTCGCGGGTCTGTTGCGGCACCACCACGGCGTCCAGTTCGCCCTGAAAGAAAATCACCGGAACGCTGATGTCATTCGCGTGCAGCAATGGCGTACGTGCGGCGTAGCGTTCGGCGTCTTGTTCAGGGTCGCCGATCAACCAATCCAGATAATCACCTTCGAACTTGTGCGTAGCACGGCCTAGCGCAACAGGATCGCTGACGCCATACAGGCTGGCACCCGCACGAAAGACCTTGTGAAAGGCCAGTGCGCACAACGTGGTGTAGCCACCGGCGCTGCCTCCACGAATAAACGCTTTGTCGCCGTCGATCAGTCCCTGATCGGCGAGGTAGGCCACCACCGCACAGGCATCTTCCACATCCACCTCGCCCCAGCTCAAATGCAGCGCCTGGCGATAAGCGCGGCCATAGCCGCTGCTGCCTCGGTAATTGAGGTCGGCCACGGCGAAGCCGCGTTGCGCCCAATACTGGATTCGCGGGTCGAACATCGGGTAACAGGCTGAAGTCGGGCCGCCGTGAATAAACACCACCAACGGCGGTTTCGTGTCGTTGGTCATTGCCGGGTAGAAGAAACCGTGGGCCTCGCCCGAACCGCTTGGATAACGCAGGGTTTGCGGGCGACTGATCTGTTCGGCGGGCAGCGGTGAGATACCGCCGGCCAGAACGTTGACCTGGCGTGTTTCACGGTCGATGGCAATGATTGCCGATGAACTGACCGGTGAAGCGGCGATGCAGTAGATGAAGTGCTCATCCTGTGCGAGATGGCGGAAGCGGCTGTAGTCGCCAGTGAAATCGTCACGGGAACCATCGCCATGACAAAGCCCCAGTCGACCAAAACCACCTTCGGTCCAACTCGCCAGATAAGTGTCTTCGCTCAACGGTAACCAGGTGCAACCACCCAGTTGCCAAGGCGCGGGTCCATGGTCGGCGGCAGCGCTTGGAAGTGGACTCAGACCGTTGCTCGACTCCACCCACGGCTGCCAGAGACCACCGCGATCCGTCAGACAATACAGGCGGCTGCTGTTATCGAATCGAGGTTGTTGCAGTGACTCCTGGGCACTATCGCCGGCCACACATCGAGGTTGCGCAAAACTGCGATCGCTCTGGCGTTCGGCAACCATCAGGCGGGTAACGGTCCAGGGCTGATCCGGGCGATTCCACTCGATCCAGGCCAGACGCTGCCCGTCAGGGCTCACGGTCGGTGCCGAGTAGAAATCGGCACCTTCGGCCAGCAGATGACGTTGGCCGTCAACCAGATCGAGAGCCACCAGGCGATGTTGATCGCGGTTCTCTTCCACCGCCAGCACCTGCCCGTCGGCGAATTGCAGATCGCCGTAACGGCATTCATTTGAAGTCAGGGCCTCAGGTGCCTCACCCGTCAGCGATTGCCGATACAGCTGCTGATCGGCCTCGTTGACGAAAACCAGCCCGTCATCGGTCAGACAAAACGCGCCGCCGCCATATTCGTACACCCGGCTGCGCACACTGAAGGTGGGCGGCGTCAGGCAACGAGCCTGGCCGTCGCGCCACTGCCAGATCCGGCAGGCGGCGTCCTCGGGGCGGTATTCGTTCCAGAACAGGCCATGTTGCCCGACCTGTAACTCGGCGAAGTCGATGCCGGACGCGACAGCCCTGGCGGCGCTCAAGGGTTCAGCTTTTGGCGATGAGGCGTGAGTTTCGTTCATTGCGAAAGGCCAGTTGTTCAATGGTCTGGGTCGCGTGTTCGGCTTCTTCGCGGGCCTTGAGAATCACGCCGTGATGTTCCGACTTGCTGCACACCGGGTCGGCGTTGCTCGCGTCACCCGTGAGCATGAACGCCTGACAGCGACAGCCGCCGAAGTCTTTTTCTTTCTCGTCACAGGAGCGGCACGGCTCGGGCATCCAGTCGTAACCGCGAAAGCGGTTGAAACCGAACGAGTCGTACCAGATGTGCTGCATGCTGTGGTCGCGCACGTTGGGAAACTGCACCGGCATCTGTCGGGCACCATGACAAGGCAGGGCGGTTCCGTCCGGGGTGACTGTCAGAAAAATACTGCCCCAGCCATTCATGCAGGCTTTCGGGCGTTCTTCGTAATAGTCCGGCGTCACGAAAATCAGCTTGCACGGATGCCCTTCGGCTTCCAGTTTGGCGCGGTATTCATTGGTGATGCGTTCGGCGCGAACCAATTGTTCTTTAGTCGGCAACAGGCCAACCCGATTGAGCTGGGCCCAGCCGTAGAACTGGCACGTCGCGAGTTCGACGAAGTCCGCTTCAAGGGCAATGCACAGCTCGATGATCCGGTCGATCTTGTCGATGTTGTGCCGATGGGTGACGAAGTTCAGCACCATCGGGTAGCCGTGAGCCTTCACCGCGCGAGCCATTTCGAGCTTTTGCGCGAAGGCCTTTTTTGAGCCGGCCAGCAGGTTATTCACTTGCTCGTCGCTGGCCTGAAAACTGATCTGGATGTGGTCCAGACCGGCCTTCTTGAAGTCGCTGATTTTCTGTTCAGTGAGGCCGATGCCGGAGGTGATCAGGTTGGTATAAAAACCCAGCTTGCGCGCTTCAAAGATCAACTCGGCGAGGTCTTGGCGCACCAGCGGCTCACCGCCGGAAAAACCCAGCTGCGCCGCACCCATCTCCCGGGCTTCGCGAAAGACTTTGATCCACTGCTCGGTGGTCAACTCTTTGCCCTGCTCGGCGAAATCCAGCGGATTGGAGCAGTACGGGCATTGCAACGGGCAGCGATAGGTCAGCTCGGCCAGCAACCACAGTGGCAGGCCGATTTCAGGCTTGGGCGGTAACTTGATTGACGTGGAGTCAGGCAAGTTCGATCCAGTGCTGAGCACGGGCAACCTCCATGAATTGCTCGATGTCTTCACCAAGCTCGGGCACGTCGGGGAACTGCGCGTCCAGTGCGGCGATGATCGCTGCGACGTCCCGCTGGCCATCGATCAAGCCGCCAATCAGCGCGGCGCTGTCGTTGAGTTTGATCATGCCTTCCGGGTAGAGCAGCACATGGCCTTTTTGCGCCGGTTCGTACTGGAAACGGTAGCCGGGACGCCAGGTCGGGGTTTTGCTGCGATCGAAACTCATAAGGTGATTCCTTTATGCCAGACCCGCTGTTCGGTCACGCTGTGGTACGGCGGGCGGTTCAGTTCGTAGGCCATGCTCATGGCATCGAGCATGCTCCAAAGAATGTCCAGTTTGAACTGGAGAATTTCCAGCATGCGCTCCTGGCCTTCCCGGGTAGTGTAGTGCTGCAAAGTGATCGCCAGACCATGCTCCACATCCCGGCGCGCCTGGCCTAGGCGAGTGCGGAAATACTCGTAGCCGGCCGGGTCGATCCACGGGTAATGCTGCGGCCAGCTGTCGAGGCGCGATTGGTGGATCTGCGGCGCGAACAGCTCGGTCAGCGAACTGCTGGCGGCTTCCTGCCAACGGGCCCGGCGGGCGAAGTTGACGTAGGCGTCGACGGCGAAACGCACGCCAGGCAGCACCAGTTCCTGAGAGCGCAGTTGATCCGGGTCGAGGCCGACGGCTTGGCCGAGGCGCAGCCAGGCTTCGATACCACCCTCTTCGCCGGGGGCGCCGTCATGGTCCAGCAAACGCTGAATCCACTCGCGACGAATCTCCCGGTCCGGGCAGTTGGCCAGAATCGCGGCATCCTTGAGTGGAATGTTCACCTGGTAATAGAAACGGTTAGCGACCCAACCCTGGATCTGCTCGCGCGTCGCCCGGCCTTCATACATCGCCACGTGATACGGGTGATAGATATGGTAGTAGGCACCCTTGGCGCGCAGGGCCGCTTCGAATTCGGCGGGGGACATTGCGGTGTCAGTCATTGCGGTTCTCCGGGAAACAAACCTAGATGTGTAGCGCTTGTGCGGGCCTCATCGCGAGCAGGCTCGCTCCCACAGGGTTTCGCGTGGCAACCCCATCCAGTGTGGGAGCGAGCCTGCTCGCGATAGACCGCGCAGCGGTCTCGGTTTCCTACAACACAATACTCATGCCGTCATACGCCACTTCAACCTCGCGCCGAACCAGCTCCGCACGCTCCGGCGAATCTTCATCGAGAATCGGGTTGGTGTTGTTGATGTGGATAAGCACTTTGCGTTGCTTGGGCAGCTGTTCCAGCACTTCGAGCATGCCGCCAGGGCCGTTCTGCGCCAAGTGGCCCATTTCCCGGCCAGTGCGCGTGCCGACGCCACGGCGCTGCATTTCGTCGTCGTCCCACATCGTGCCATCCACCAACAGGCAATCGCTGCTGGCCATGATCTTCAGCAGCGATACGTCGACCTTGCCCAGGCCCGGTGCATAGAACAGTTTGCCGCCGGTGCTCAGATCTTCGACGATCAGGCCGATGTTGTCGCCCGGGTGCGGGTCGAACCGATGCGGCGAGTACGGTGGTGCAGCGCTACGCAGGGGCAGCGGGGTGAAGCGCAGGTTCGGGCAGGCCGGGACGGTGAAGCTCTGATCGAGTTCGATACGGTTCCAGTTCAACCCGCCATTCCAGTGAGTCAGCATGGTGAACAGAGGGAAACCGGTGCTCAGGTCTTCGTGGACCATGTCGGTGCACCAGACCTGATGCGGGCAACCTTCGCGCAGGCTGAGCAGGCCGGTGGTGTGATCGATCTGGCTGTCCATCAGGATGATTGCGCTGATGCCGGTGTCACGCAGCGCGCGGCCCGGCTGCATTGGCGCAAAACTCTGGAGCTGGGCGCGGATGTCCGGTGAAGCATTGCACAGCACCCAGTTCACGCCGTCATCGGAAATCGCGATGGACGACTGGGTGCGCGCCTCGGCCCGCAGGCTGCCGTCGCGAAAACCTGCGCAGTTCACGCAGTTGCAGTTCCACTGGGGGAAACCGCCGCCGGCGGCGGAACCTAGAATCTGGACAAACATGGCCGCTCCATCATTGAAAGCTGAAAATAAAAACGCCCCGGCGAGCCGAGGCGTAGCACTGCATTCTCTACCAGACGGCAGAGCTTAGCGGCTTGCGAAGTACATGGTGACTTCGAAGCCGATACGCAGGTCGGTGTAAGCAGGTTTGGACCAGGACATAGAAGCGCTCCTTCAGGTGGATGGGACAGTTGAGACCTATACATATAGTCCACCTCCAGCTGGAGATGTTCAGATAGTTAGGTGGCTATGTTACTCAAAATTACAGAGCGATTGGCCACGAATCTTTGAGAAAGCTAATTGCAGCGCCGGTAATGATCATTTTGCCACTTGCCAAAGCGTAGTCGGGCAAGGTTCATTGGCCAGGCAGCGCCATCCGCCGTCGGCTCGGTTCAGTCGTTGTGCCGCTGCCAGCAAGGCTTCACGGTCGACCATCAGAATCGCCTGAGGCAGACGCTGCAGGTAATCAGACGAGTGGCCGGCCAGTTTGCCTTGCCAGAGCAGCTCGGCGGCCTGGGCGTTGGGCAGGGCGATGCTGTCGAATTGATCGGCCAGGGCTTGGCGCTGAGCGATGAAGGTCGCGTCATCGATGCGTTCGATCATCCCTTCCAGTTCGCTGAGGAACTGTTCGATGTGTTCCAGTAAATTCATGGGCGCGACGCTCGGCGATTGCACGCCGAACAGCAGCCCGGTCTGACCGTTTAGCTGGCGTAGTCCACTGAATACGGCGTAACCGAGCTGCAGCTCCACCCGCAGGCGCTGGTAGAACGGCGTCTGACATACGTGTGCGAGCAAACGCCAGGCGGCCTCATCGGCGATGTCATGGGTTGCTGTCGGACAAAAGAGCAACAGCGCGTGTTCGCTGGAGGCGGTATCGACGGAGTTCCAGAGATGCTGCGACCGAATCGACGGAGGCGGCGTCAGTTGACTGTCCGCAGTGCCGGGAATACGACTCAAGGCAAGCCCCATCGCCGCTTGTGTCTGGGCAGACAGGCTTGTTGCCAGACCGTCCCAGCGTGCGCCCGACCAGAGTTGCTGTAGGTCATCTGAGACTACGGTGTGCTCAAGGCATAGATCGGGCAGTGCCTTGAGCAATTGTCGAATCGGCATCAATGCAACGGCCGCCGGCTCTTCCTGTGAGAAATCGGCATCAGGTTTTGTCAGTTCTTCCAGCGCATGTTCGAGGACTGTCGGCATCGGTTCCTGCAGCCCCGTCATTTTCAACAGCCACTCGTTGCCCGAAGCACTGAAGGAAAAGTCGACACCGGCCTGACGCGCATCTTCACGCAACATCCGCAGGTTGTTTTCCAAATTCGACTGAAGTCGGCTGTGAGGAGCGAATCCCAGACGCCAGCGCAGATAAACCGCACCTTCATCCGTGTTATCCGGCAACGCCTGACTGAACTGCATCGGCGAACGTTCGCGCCGACTGCGTGAGCGATCCTGGGCAAAAGTCCGCAGGCCGCGATGGGCGCTGGTCTGGCCGCGAATCAATCCGGCATTCGGGGCTGGCGTCTCGGCGCGCAAAAACGGGTTGGGGGTCGGCAGTTGCCACTGGTCGGTGAAGTTATCCACAGCGCCGATTTGTTTGAGGATTGCCTTGAGGGCGACAACGCCCTGTTCGGATAATCCGAGTTCAAGCTGTTCGCTGTCTCGTTGGGCCAGTTGCAGGGCGCTGCTGACTTGCTGTTGGCGCTGCAGCAGGGCGGCGTACTCTTCGCGCAATTCGGCCCAATCCTGATGGGAGGCAAAAAAGCCCAGCCAATCCAGAAGCCGTTCGCGGATCACATTGTCCGGTTGCGTAGCGTGGGCGGGCCGTGTGAGTTCGATGTGCAGCAAGGCTTGGCCAGCGTAGTGATAGAGCGGCGTGGCTTTCAGGTTGTCCGCCAGCCCATGCTCTCGCAGCTGCGCCAATAGGCCTCCGGGTTTTTTGGCGTTCAGCCAGTGGCACAGGAACGCCAGCGCTTCGGGCGATGAGTCGGGCAGTGTTTCGAAGGTGAACAGCAGATCCAGCCGACGTTCTCCAGCCTGTTGATAACTATTGTCTGAAGAATCCATCAACAGGGTGGGTTTTGTCTGAGGGACTTTCTCGCCGGAGGGAATAGCATCGGCAAACGCCTGTGCCATCTCCTTCAACTCATCGAGACTCTGTGGCCCGGCCAAACTTAGGGTCATCTGCCCGGTCTGGTAAAACTGCTGATAAAAGCCCTTCAACGCTTGCTGAAATTCCGGGTGCGGCACCGGCAAGCTGTAACGGTTACCAGCATGGAATGCCCGCAACGGATGAGCCGCCGAGAGTCCATCGTACAGCGCGAACTGTTGTTGGGCCGCCGCATCCCGCGACCAAGCGACAAATTCGGCGTGCAGCACTTCCCGTTCTCGCCGCTGATCGTCTGGATTCATACGCGGATGAGCGAGCATGTCTGACAAACGCTCCAGCCCACCGTTAAACGCCTGAGGCGGCAGCTCGAAAAATAAGTCCGTCGTACGTTCGCTGGTTCGCGCATTCACTTGCCCGCCATGACCTTGCACGTAGGCCATCAACCCTTGCCCTGCAGGAAAGCGCTCTGTACCCAGGAACAGCAAATGCTCAAGAAAGTGCGCCAGCCCCGGCCAGGCCAGTGGCACGTCGTGACTGCCTGCAGCGACCCGCAACGCAGCGGCGCAGCGCTTCAAATCCGGCGCATGACGCAACGTCACCCGCAGGCCGTTGGCGAGGGTTTCAGTATGAAGGCGAGGGTGATTCAGCGCAGGCATGAGCACTTCCAGAACAGAGAAGCGCTAATGCTAGCGGATTAGGGCTTGTTCAGCTCGCCGTATAGCTCGGGACGGCGGTCGAGGAAGTAGCGATTGGCGGCGCGGGAATCGATCATCAGCTGACGATCCAGTTCACCGACAATCAGCGCTTCATCAAGTCCGGCCTGGGCGATGCGGCTACCATCCGGAGCGGCGATGCTGCTTTGGCCGCAATACTGGATCTCGTCTTCGTGCCCGCAATAGTTGGCGTAAGCCACATAACACTGGTTTTCGAAGGCCCGTGCGCGGACGGTGACGTCGGCAATGAAATCGTAGGGAATCATGTTCGCCGTCGGTACCAGGATCAGCTCTGCACCGGCCAATGCCAGGCGCCGGGCGTTTTCCGGGAACTCCAGGTCGTAGCAGATCAAAAAGCCAAGCTTCCAGCCGTTGAGTTCAACCAGCGGAAACTCGTCCGGCCCGGGGCTGAACATTGAGTGGTCGAGGTCGCCGAACAAGTGAGTCTTGCGGTAGTTGCACAACCGCTCGCCATTGGCGTCGATCAACTGCACGGCGTTGTAGATCTGCCCGTCTTCGGTACGCTCCGGGTAGCCATACAAAATGGCGATCCCTGTCGTTTTGGCAATGCGCGCGATTTGCTGCGCCGATTCACCGTTGTGCACCTCCGCCAGCACGCTGACCGCATCGATGCCGATGTTGTAGCCGGTCAGGAACATCTCCGGCAGCACCAGCAAGTCTGCGCCCTTGGCCTCCAGCGCCAGTTGATGCAGGCGTTGCAGATTACCTGCGACATCCAGGGGCAGCGGTGGACATTGGTAAAGGGCTACGCGCATTTCGGATTCCTCTTACTCGGGCAGGGCGATCGGACCGATTTCGTTGAACACATCTCCTGGACCCGGGTTTTCGGCGTGAGTTTCACCGCCGAAGTGTTTCATGATCCCCCACACCGCGTTGAGCGACGTCTGCACCGCGCCTTCGACCCATGCCGGCGTCCACGAAACGTCGTCGCCGGCGATGAAAATCCCGCGCTGCTCGGCCGGCATGTCGTCCTGCATGAAGTGCGCGTACATGCGCTGATTGTAGCGGTAGTGGCCGGGCAGGGCGCCTTTGAACGCTCCGAGGAAATGCGGGTCGGCTTCCCAGGACACGGTGATCGGATCGCCGATGATCCGCGCGGCGATATCGACTTTCGGGTAGATCTTCTTCAATGCATCCAGCGCCAGCTTCACGCGTTTTTCCACCGGGTGCGGGAGCATTTTCAGGGCGTCGCTCATCCACGAGTACGACAGGCAAATCACCCCTGGCTTGTCGTCGCCGTTATCGAACAGGTATGTGCCGCGGGTCAGGCGATCAGTGAGGGTCATGCTCATCAGGTCGCGGCCTGTTTCCGGGTCCTTGTCCTTCCAGAATGGGCGATCGACCATCACGAAGGTTTTCGACGATTGCATGTAGCGTGTGCGGTCCAGGGCCATCCACATCTTTTGCGAGAACAGGCTTTCGTCGCATTCGATCTGGGTGGTCAGCAGCCAGCTCTGGCAGGTAGTCAGTACGGCCGCGTATTCGCGTGTGTCGCCGTAGTTGTCGGTGACGGTAAAACGCCCGTTCGGTGCGTGGGCGATTTTTTTCACGCCGGAGCGTGGCGCGCCGCTGTGCAACGAACTGAGACTGGTGCCTTCAGGCCAATGCACGCAACGCTCCGGCACATGGCGCCAGATGCCCAGCGGCACTTGTTCCACGCCGCCGACTACCAAGTGCTGGTGATCGTCGCAGTTGGTCATCACTACGCGGAAGATTTCCAGCATCGAGTTGGGGAAGTCCGAGTCCCAGCCGCCAGTACCGAAACCGACTTGGCCGAATACTTCGCGATGATGGAACGAGAGCTTGGCGAAGGCTTCGGAGGTGGCGACGAAATCATAGAACGTGCGGTCGTCCCACAGCGGCACCAAGGTGTTCCACAGTTCCTTGAGGCGCGGCACGTCGCGGTCACGGATCGCTTGCTGGATATCGGAGAACTGCGAGCCGGCTTCCAGAGCATCGGCCCAGGCGTCAGCGACTTCCTGGAACAGTGCAGGAAGATCCGCCAGTTTCTGTGCGTAATGAGTTTTACCTTCCAGATCGATTACCGTGCTGCCCGACGCAGGCGTCAGCGGGTTCGGGAAGGGTTTGGTCTGGAGGCCGAGCTTGTCGACGTAGTGATAAAACGCAGTGGACGACACCGGGAAACGCATACCGCCGAGCTCGGCGATGATGCCTTCAGCGCCATTGAAGGCCTGCGAGCGCAGACGGCCGCCCATCTTCGAGGCTTCGTAGACGACGGGTTTAAGGCCCAGCTTCATCAATTCGTAGGCGGCCACCAGGCCTGCAATGCCGGCGCCGACAATCGCCACTTCGGCGCCGTGATTGTGTGCCGGAATGCTGCCCAGCCCGGCCGGGTGCTCGATCCAGTCGTCGAAAGCGAAAGGAAAGTCCGGGCCGAAAACGGTGACCGGTTTTTTACCGTCTGCAGGATGGCGATTGTTCTTGTTCATGGCTGACCTTGCTGGCGACCTGACGCAGAGTGCGCGTCTGAGTATAGGAAAAGATGGCAGCCATTCTAGAGAGCGTAGAACACGTTAATAAGACGCAATGTGTCGTCATTTTGCTAATTACTTGATCAATATGACGACGTATCGCTACACACTGTTCAATGTGGGAGCGAGCCTGCTCGCGATGAGGCTCGATCAGGCAATGAAGAATTATCGGTTGAAACTCAAACCGGCTGCCCCCGATCAATCTTGCTACTCAGGATGATCGAAGTCGTCGTTTTCTCCACCCCATCCACACTGCCAATCTGATCCAGCAACTGATCCAGCTGCTCCGGCGAGTCGGTGCGCAACCACGCTACATAATCGAATTCGCCACTCACCGCACACAGTTGCTGCACCTGCGCCATGGCGCTGAGACGACGCAGCACTTCCTTGCCGGACCGCGGTTGCACGGTAATCCCGACGTACGCCTGCAATCCCCCATCCACCACGCGCTGTCCCAGGCGCACACCGTAACCGGTGATCACCTTGGTCTTTTCCAGCCGCGCCAGGCGCGACGTGACGGTGGTGCGGGCGATGCCCAGTTGACGGGCGAGCATGGCGACACTTTCGCGCGCGTTGATTTGCAAGGCCGCGATCAATTGGCGGTCGATTTCGTCAAGGACGGGCGGGCGGGTGTCAGGCAAAGGGGCATCTCCAGCGGCACAGATCAATGGGCAGGCATGTTACAGGCACATCCTGCACGGTGCTCGTGGCGGTTGTCTGGACTAGCCTTGGATGACCTGACCAAACGCCTCGCGAAACCGTCGCATTTGCGCGTCGGTCCCCACACTGACCCGAACCCAGGTCGGCCAGCTCTGCCAGACCCGACCAATCCGCACGCCACGATCGGCCAGTGCCTTCACGACTTCATCCCCCGGGCGCCCGACATCAATCATGAAGCAGTTCGCCTGCGACGCTGTGCAGCGAAAGCCGCGTGTTTTCAGCCAGGCGATGGTCTCATCACGCAGTCGGGCATTGTTGTGCTTTCGCTGGGGCAACAGTTCGGCGTCTTCAAGGCTGGCAATCCCGCCGAGCAGCGTCGAGACGGCAGGCACGTTGTAATTGCCGAATACTTCCAGTTGCTCAAGCAATGCCGGATGACCCACCGCCACGCCGAGGCGGGCGCCGGCCATGCCGTAGATCTTGGAGAACGTGCGCAGCACCAGCAGCTCTGGATGATCCTTGACCAGCGGAATGCAGGTCGGCACATCCGAAAAGTCGAGGTAGGCCTCATCAACCAGCAGGATCGAGCCCTTGGGTTTCCCGGCGAGCACCCGTTCGATGTCCGCGCGCGGGGTAATTGTGCCTGTCGGATTATTCGGATTGCACAGGTAGATCAATCCGGCATTCGAGTCAGCTGCCAGCATTCCTTGAACGTCGTGGGCGTGTTGAGCATTGAGCGGCACTTCATGCACCGGGACTTTTATACCGCGCGCCGCTTCAACGGGATCTTCATAGGAGGGCGTAGCGACCACCAGACTGGCGTTCTGTGTAAAGGCATGCACCGCGTGCTGCAAGGCCGCTTTGGAGCCGCTATAGGTCTGAACGTACTCTTGCGGCACGCCTTGTTGGCGGGCGAACAGGGCATTGAGTTTGTATTGGGTTTTATAGGGGTAGCGCCCGCATAAGGCGATCCCTCGTTCCATCGCTTGCCGGGCAGCAGGCGTAGGCCCCCATGGGCTTTCATTGAAGTTGATCAGTATTTCATCGGACGGAACGGGCGCGGCGACCGTCGGACTCTGCGCCCGAACCCACGGTGTGTGCGCCAAAAACGGCAGGGCGGCAGCAAACCCCATGATTGAACGACGCGTGATATCGACCATAAAAATTCCTTTTCCGGATCATCAGATGCGTCTCGGTCGGTTTACCAGGACACTGATGTAACGAAATGGTTAATGATTGATTTAGGTTGGCTAAACACTGGTCGATAGCATGGACACGAGCCGTTACTCTCATAGTCGAATACGCAACGGAGGGCTGTGACGGGAGATGATGGGAATGATGAAGAAAATGCCTCCCGCTATACGGGAACATGCATTGCAGATCGCGAATCACGAAATGGGGCACTACGTGGTTGCCCGAGCCTTGGGATTTGAAACGGGTGATGTGACCTTGAAAGTCACCATGGACCTGAGGCATCAGGCCGGGGCTTCCATTATCTTGACGCGGCCAATTTCCTCGATAGAAGAAATGAAGGAGCATCTGGAAGGTCGGCTGATCGTCCTCTTTGCAGGAGCCATGAGTCAGACCTTACCTGCAAAGCATTCGGCCAGGAAACTTGTCGATAAATTGAAAGCGACAGCCATCCTGAATGGAGAGCTCGGGGCAGAACAGGATTACGCAAAAGTAAGGGAGTTACGGCACTTGCTGCGAAATATATCCTACCCTGCTACGGATCCTGCGTCGTCCGAGCGCATAACTGCCGAGCTTAAAGAAATCACTGATCGTGTGTGGTTGCGGACCCAACAAATCGTAGAGGCATTGGCCGATACGATTACCGGACTGGGCGCGGCGCTGGTAGACGGCATGGTCATTGTGGAGCAATGGGGTAGGCCGGCGGATACTTATGAGGTCGTGTTGACGAGGGAAATGCTTGAGCGGTTGCGGCCTGTGCAGGCCATTCCATTGTTGAGTGTCTGGGGCTGAAAAGTGCCTAAAAAAGCCCGGCGTTTTTGCCGGGCTCTATCGCAGCATTCAGGCTCAAGCGCATGCTTTGTCTTGATTGTGCCATTCACCTGCAAACTCCAGATTGAGTTTGTAAAGGTCGTGGTCCAATTTGTTGATGGTATTGATAGCGGCCATCAGATCCGCTTCGCCAGTTTTGGCTTCAAGATAAAGACCCCGCAGGTACCGGTCGTTCACCATCGGGATTTTATCGGTTTTTTCCCAGATCGCGACGGCCTGGCTCGTCAAACCTACGATCTCGGCGAGGCTTTCCTGGGACAGCCCAAGCTCTTTTCTCAAAAATCTGAACTCGGCGCCTGTCAGTAATGAAGGCTTCTCCGCGATGGCCTTGCCGATTACGTCATGTAGGCCTTTCACATCCGTGATGGCAACAGACTCGCCATATGCGGTCTCTTTCACCACGAAGCCATTGCTAAGCCATACGTTTGGTAGGCCGCTTTCTACGTAGTGGTACATAAAACTCACCCCTTCTTTTGTATCGTGGTCACTATGACGAGAAATGTCCCGTCGTCATCGATGTCGATTGCGCCGACGACCTGGAGAGGTGACCCAGCTCTAAACCAAGAAATAGTAAACCTCCAATCACCCCCAGGCTGCTGAAACGGCCCTTCGGTGATCTGCCCCTTACCTAAACAGTCCATTACATCCGGCATGCTCACGCCTCGCTCAATCATCCGCGCCTTGGCGTGCGGCGAGTAGAAGATGCGTTCCGATACCTCCGAAAGCTCACGTATTATTTCAAGAGCTTTCTTTTTTGGCAGTGGAAAGGGGAGAAGGATGGTCATTAGTTTTCTATAGTATTTATAGGTTGTGCCATCCTGAAGTGCAAGATTGGTTTGTCAAATTCTATTGTGTGTCTGCGACCTTTGTGGACGTTTCAGCTGCGTTGAAAAAACAAAAGCGTTAGGAAAACCTGAGTGACAGACACGAAAAAGCCGCGCATTTGCGCGGCTTTCGTGTTTGGTGGGCCCAGTAGGACTCGAACCTACGACCAAGGGATTATGAGTCCCCTGCTCTAACCAACTGAGCTATAGGCCCTCAGTAGGCCGCGGATTATAGCGATGGTTTCTCGGCTGTGCTATCCGAAAAATCCAATATGGCTGTACGAAGAAACGTCGCGGCGAATTCGTCGGGGGGAAGTGGCAGGCTGACGATGTAACCCTGGATCTGTTCGCAGCCTTCGGCGGTGAGAAATTGCTGCTGCGCCTGGGTTTCGACGCCCTCGGCGATGACGGTGAATTGCATGCTGCGGCCCAGGGCGATGATTGCGCGAACAATGGCCGCGTCGTGTGGGTCGTCCGGCAGGCCGCGGACGAAGGATTGGTCGATCTTGAGGATGTCCAGCGGCAGGCGTTTGAGGTAGCTCAGGGACGAATAGCCAGTACCGAAATCATCGATCGCCAGTTGCACACCCAGGCGTTTGAGTTGATGCAGCACCGCCAGCGCTTCTTCGGCCTGGCTCATGATGAAGTTTTCAGTGATTTCCAGTTGCAGGAAGCCGGGATTGAGGTGGTTGTCTTTGAGCAATTGCTCGATCCGGCCGAGCAGGTTCGGCTGGCGCAGTTGCGCGCCTGCGAGGTTGACTGAGAGTGGGCCCAGGCACTCATAGACCTGATTCCACTCGTACATCTGTCGGCAGGCGGTCTCAAGTACCCAATCTCCGATTTGCAGGATCATGCCGTTTTCTTCAGCCAGGGGAATGAAGTGCTCGGGAGGTACATCGCCAAAGGTGGGGTGATGCCAGCGGATCAGCGCTTCGGCACCCACCACTCGATGGTCATTCAGACTGATTTTGGGCTGGTAGTACAAAAACAGCTCATTGCGCTCGATGGCGCGCCGCAGTTCATGTTCTAGCGCCACGCGCTCACTGGCTTGGGCGGTGAGGTCGCGGGTGTAGCTTTCAACCCGGTTACGACCCTTGGCCTTGGAGCGATACATCGCGGCATCGGCGTTCTTGACCAGCGTGGCGACGTCGCAGCCGTCCTTGGGATACAGGCTGGTGCCGATGCTGGCGCTGATGAAAAACTCGTGTTCACCGGCCTGGAAAGGGGCGGCGAAGCAGTTCAACAGCTTGGTGGCTATGTTGTCGGCATCGCTGGACTGTTGCAGGCCCGGGAGCAGGATGATGAATTCGTCGCCACCGAGCCGTGCCACGGTATCGATATCGCGTAGCTGCTCCTTGAGGCGCACGGCGATGCCTTTGAGCAACAGGTCGCCGACCGGGTGGCCGAGGCTGTCGTTGATGTGCTTGAAGCGGTCCAGGTCGAGGAACAGCACTGCGCCTTGGCCGCCGTTTTCCTGCTGGCTGTTCAGTGCGGTCAGCAGCCGACTCTCGAACAATGTGCGGTTTGGCAGGCCGGTCAGCGGGTCGTGGTGCGCCTGGTAGTCGAGTTTGGCCTGAGCGTGCTTGAGGCTGGAAATGTCCGCGAACACCGCAACAAAGTGGGTTATGAATTTTTCCCGGTTGCGCACTGCACTGATGGTCAGCCAGCTCGGGTAAAGCTCGCCATTCTTGCGCCGGTTGGAAATCTCGCCCTGCCAATGACCGTCGGCGGTCAACTGATGCCACATCGCCGCATAAAATGCGCTGTCATGCAGGCCCGAGGCGAGCAGGCGAGGAGTATGGCCCAGAGCTTCGCTCTCGCTGTAGCCGGTAATTTCGGTGAACGCACGATTGACTGCACTGATGTGCTGCTGGGTGTCGGTGATCAATACACCCTCGGCAGTGCTCTCGAACACCGTGGCGGCCTGCTGCAGTTTCTCCTGCATCAGATGCCGCTCGGTAATGTCCCGGGCAATGGTCAACATGCAGTCTTCATCGCCGATGGGCAACGGCCGGCTTGAAACCTCACAGAGCCGGATCTGCCCGTCTTTGCGACGGATGTGGCAACTGAAGTCGCGCACGAAACCATCCCGGTGCAGCAACTCGAGCATCTGCTTGCGTTCGTTGAGATTGACCCAGATCCCCAGGTCCAGGGCCGACCGATCCACGGACATCGCGCTGTTGAAACCGGTAATACGGCTGAAGCCTTCGTTGACTTCCAACAGCAAACCGTCGCTCTGCCGGGACAGCAGCAAGCCATCGGGGGAGGCATGAAAGGCCTTGGCGAATTTTTCTTCGGAGGTTTGCAGTTGTTGCTGGGTTTCTTTGAGCTGACTGATGTCCCGCACGACGACCACCAGGGCCGGGGTCGTATCGAGATCGAAAGGCTCGGCGGAAATCAGGCCGGTAAACACCTGGCCATTGCTGCGGCGAAAGGGCATCTCCAGGTTGCGGATGCTGCCGGCCTGCAAACG
This sequence comes from Pseudomonas sp. TE12508, assembly GCF_056279485.1. Lineage (NCBI taxonomy): Bacteria > Pseudomonadati > Pseudomonadota > Gammaproteobacteria > Pseudomonadales > Pseudomonadaceae > Pseudomonas > Pseudomonas sp. TE12508. Next base: position 324,162 of record NZ_JBWCCN010000004.1, read on the forward strand.
CTGCAACAAACCTGGCCCCACGCCGGGTACGCCCCAGATGTTCAGGTCGGTGGCGGTCTGGCCTATGACGTCTTCGGCCTTGAGGCCGATCTGTTCCTCGAACGCTTCATTGACTTCCAGCAGACAACCGTCGGAAAGCCGCGCGATCACCAGAATATCCGGGCATTGCTGGAACACTGAAGCGAACTTCTGTTCCGACAGGCGCAACGCCTCTTCGGTGCGCTTGGCTTCGCTGATGTCGATCATCAGCCCGCGCAGTACCGGTTCATGGGCGTGCTCGATCAGGCTGACGATATCGCGGACCCACAGGCAGCGGCCGTCGGCGGTGATGACCCGGTAATCGACGCTGTGATCGCGCCCGGCTGCCACTTCACGGTCGCAGAAGGTTTGGGCCCGGGTCAGATCCGCCGGGTGGATGATGTTGCGCCAGAAGCCTGGAATCAGCCAGTGGGGCAATGGGTAACCAAGGAGCTCCTCAGCATGAGGTGACACGTAGCTGTAGGTGTAATCGCTGATCCGGGCTTCCCAGGCGATGGCCGAAAGACTCTCTACCAGCCCGCGATAATGGTATTCGCTGCTGCGCAGCTCCTGTTCCAGAGCGACCCGTCGGGCAATTTCCGAACTGAGTCGGCGGTTGATCCGGATAACCACTGCCAGCACGATCATCAGAAACAGTAATCCAGGCAGGCCGTAAATCAGCACGTCGAGCCAGATGGTTCGATGGTCCAGGACGTTACCGACCCAATGTTCCTGGATCGCACTGATTTCACTTGGGGTCATGTCTGCCAGGACTTTGTCCAGGATGCTGACCAACAGTTTGTTGTTCGGTGGCACGGCCATCGCCAATTGGTAGCGATAGGGCGTTTCACCGCTGACGTAAAGTCCGTCGAGCTTGAGCTGGCGCAGGCTCCAGACACTGGAGGCGAGATCGCCTACTACGGCGTCCACGGCGTCGGTGGCGAGCGCTTGCAGCGCCGAGCTGACGTTGGGCATCGCCACCAGATTCAGGTCGGGATGGCGGGTGCGCAATAGTTCATGGGGGGCGTAGTTTTCCACCACGGCGATCTTCAGCCCGTAGAGGTCTTCGAGTTTGCGCGGTTGGGGGCCTCCGACGTGAGCCAGAATGACAATCGGAAAGTCGAGATAGGGGCGGGTGAACGACAGATACGTCTGACGCTCGGGAGTCGACATAATGCCCGGCAAGATGTCTAGCTTGCCTTGTTTGGCCTGCTGCAAGACTTCAGTCCAGCTGACCGGCTCGATGGGCGTGAGTTTGATGGCCAGCCGTTGACGGATGACGTTGATGTAGTCCGCTGCCAAGCCCTGATAACGCCCGTGCTCGTCGCGAAACTCAAACGGCGGCCAGGACGCGTCCACGCCCAGGCGCAATTCCGGGTGAGCCGTTAGCCAGCTACGTTCTTCGTCGGTCAGAGTCAACGCGCCAGCCGTTGCGGTCCAGGTCATCAGCGACAGCAAAAAAAACACGGTCGGCCATCTGGGCATAACGGTCTCGTTACGGCTTGGGGGAATGCTTCGAGTGTAGACGGGCTATGCGGCGGGGGGGATGTACGGGGCATTTAATCTGCATAAAGCAAAACCCCCGGCCTGGGCCGGGGGTTCTGTGATCACTCGTCGAGGAAGGAGCGCAAATGCTCGCTTCTCGTCGGGTGGCGCAGCTTGCGCAGCGCCTTGGCTTCGATCTGACGAATCCGTTCACGGGTCACGTCGAACTGCTTACCAACCTCTTCAAGGGTGTGGTCGGTATTCATGTCGATACCGAAGCGCATGCGCAGAACCTTGGCTTCACGGGCAGTGAGGCCGGACAGGACTTCGCGAGTCGCTTCTTTAAGGCTCTCAACAGTGGCGACATCGATTGGCGACTGCATGGTCGAGTCTTCGATGAAGTCACCCAGATGAGAATCTTCGTCATCACCGATCGGGGTTTCCATGGAGATCGGCTCTTTAGCGATCTTCAATACCTTGCGGATCTTGTCCTCAGGCATTTCCATGCGTTCGCCCAGCTCTTCCGGGGTCGGTTCGCGACCCATTTCCTGCAGCATCTGCCGGGAAATACGGTTGAGCTTGTTGATCGTCTCGATCATGTGCACCGGAATACGGATGGTGCGGGCCTGGTCGGCGATCGAGCGAGTGATCGCCTGACGGATCCACCAGGTGGCATAAGTCGAGAATTTGTAGCCGCGGCGGTATTCGAACTTGTCTACCGCTTTCATCAGACCGATGTTGCCTTCCTGGATCAGATCGAGGAATTGCAGGCCACGGTTGGTGTACTTCTTGGCGATGGAGATCACCAGACGCAAGTTCGCTTCGACCATCTCTTTCTTCGCGCGGCGGGCCTTGGCCTCACCGATCGACATGCGACGGTTGATGTCCTTGATCTCGGCGATCGTCAAACCGGTTTCGGTTTCCAGCGCGGTCAGCTTCTGCTGGCAACGAATGATGTCCGGTTGCAGGCGACCAATGGCTTCTGCGTATTTGCTTTTGCCTTTGGCCAGTGCATCGGTCCAGCTTTCGTCGACTTCATTGCCCGGGAACTGGCGCAGGAAGTCGGCACGCGGCATACGGGCATCACGAACGCACAGTTGCATGATCGCGCGCTCTTGCTGACGCAGACGATCCAGGGCGCTGCGAACACGCTCAACCAGGCCTTCGAATTGCTTCGGCACCAGTTTGATTGGCATGAACAGCTCAGCCAGGACTACCAGCTCGGCAATTGCCAGCTTGTTGCCACGACCGTGCTTTTTCAGGGCCTTGCGGGTGATTTCCATCTGATCGGCGACAGCGCCAAAGCGCTGTGCGGCGATGACCGGATCCGGACCGCTTTCGGCTTCTTCTTCGTCATCGCTCGCTTCGGCGTCATCGTCGTCGGTGTCGTCGTCCGCTTTCACGGCTTTCGGGTCGACAGGCGGTGGCACTTCGGCTGCAGGCGGCGCAATGCCGTCGTCCGGGTCGATATAACCGCTCAGGACGTCGGACAGGCGGCCACCTTCGGTGGTGACGCGAGTGTACTCGGAGAGAATATGGTCAACCGTGCCAGGGAAGTGCGCGATTGCGCCCATCACTTCGCGGATGCCCTCTTCAATACGCTTGGCGATTTCGATTTCGCCTTCACGTGTGAGGAGCTCTACCGTACCCATTTCACGCATGTACATGCGCACTGGGTCGGTGGTGCGACCAATGTCGGTCTCGACCGCTGCCAACGCTGCTGCTGCCTCTTCGGCCGCGGCTTCGTCGGTATCGGCGTCGGCCAGCATAAGGGAATCCTTATCTGGCGCAACCTCGAATACGTTGATCCCCATGTCATTAATCATGCGGATGATGTCTTCCACCTGTTCCGGATCTGAAATATCCTCCGGCAGGTGGTCGTTGACCTCCGCGTAAGTCAGGTAGCCCTGCTCACGACCAAGTGTGATCAACTCTTTGATACGAGACTGCTGTTGCGCTTTTCCGGACATAACACCCTATCCACTGAAGGTCTTGGCGGGCAAAAAACAAGCCGAGGATTATACCTGAGCTATGACCTCACGCGCCAGTTGAGGTCGGGCTTGATGCGGAAACATTGCGACTTAAAAGGTCGCGCAGTTGATTTTTCTCTTCGGCACTCAATTCACTTTGACGTGCTTTTCGAAGAAGTTGTTCCAGGTTTCGCTCGCGTTGGCGGGCTGACAAGCTAGTAATGGTGTCGAAAAACTGTTGTTCAAGGTTATCTCCATCAATCAGCCATTCCTTTTCTGCCAGCGCTTTGAGCAGTCGGCCTTGTTCGGTGCCGTGCCAGCGCGCAATCAGTTGAAATGAGTTTAGCTTGGGATTCTTCTGTACGGCTTCGAGCAGGGCGACCAGCAGTTGCGTGTTGGTATGGTCCTCGGCAGCGAAGTGCCCGGCATCCTCGACTTTCTCAGCCAGTTGCGGATGATGCAGCAGCGTGCGCAAGGCGGCCAGGGTAGGCGGCTCTACAGCGGCCGGAATCCGTGGCGCGCGCGGTTGATCGCGATCACCGCCGCGTTTGCCATTCTTGTCCCACGGCTTCTTGTCCCATTTTTTGCCGCCTGCGCCAGGCTTCTTCGGCGTCCACTCCTGCTGCGGCGCGTACATCTCTTGTGCCTGCGGCTGATGGTAGTCGCTGTAATCCGGCATGGCGTCGTAATCGATGCCTGGATCGTAAGCGGGTGGCGCTTCCTGAGGCTGAGGCGTGCTTTGCACCAGTTGGCTCACGGCTTCACCACTAAGCCCGGTAATTTCGCTCAGGCGCTGGCGCATCAAGATGCGCAGGTTGGCGCCCGGGACTTTGTCGATCAGCGGCGCGGCGAGGGTGGCCATATGGGCCTTGCCTTCGAGGGAGCGCGGGTCCGATTCCTCGGTCAGCTGTTGAAAAAAGTAATCGGCCAACGGCTGGGCGTGCTGATTGATCCGTGCGCGGAAGGCGTCAGTGCCCTCGGAGCGAACCAGGGTATCCGGATCTTCGCCTTCAGGCAGGAACAGAAAGCGCGCCCGACGTCCGTCTTGCAGGCATGGCAGGGTTGCCTCCAGTGCCCGCCAGGCGGCATTTCGGCCCGCCTGGTCGCCATCAAAGCAGAACAGCACGCTGGGCACGACGCGAAACAGGCGCTTCATGTGTTCTTCGCTGGTGGCGGTGCCCAGTGTTGCGACGGCATTGCGCAGGCCTTGCTGGGCGAGGGCGATGACGTCCATGTAGCCTTCGACGACGATGATTTCGTCGAGGTTGCGATTGTTCTTGCGTGCTTCATAAAGGCCGTAGAGTTCCTGGCCCTTATGGAAAACCGGAGTTTCAGGTGAATTCAGGTATTTCGGCTTGTCGTCGCCCAGTACCCGGCCGCCAAAGGCAATGATGCGCCCGCGACTGTCGCGGATCGGGAACATCACGCGATCGCGGAAGCGGTCATAGCGCTTGCCGGTTTCGGCGTTCTCGATCAACAGGCCGGCATCGATCATGGCTTTTTGCTGCAGGGTATCGCTGCTCAAGTGCTTGTACAGATTGTCCCAGCCAGGCGGGGCAAAACCGAGACCGAAGTCCCGGGCGATTTCACCCGTTAGTCCACGACCCTTCAAATAATCCACGGCGGCTTTGCGCGACGGATGGCTTTTCAGGGCTTGACGATAAAAGTCGGCGGCGGCGGTGAGTAGCGGATACAGCGGCGAATCAGTAGGCTGGCGCGGTTTGTGCGCCCGACCGCTTTCTTCGCGGGGAATTTCCATGCCGGCGGCTTTGGCCAGTTCTTCGACAGCCTGGACGAAATCCAGATTGTCGTGGTCCATCATGAAGCCGAGGGCGTTACCGCCAGCGCCGCAGCCGAAACAGTAATAGAACTGTTTGTCGGGGCTGACGCTGAAGGAGGGGGTTTTCTCTTTGTGAAACGGGCAGCAGGCAGTGTAGTTCTTGCCGGCTTTTTTCATTTGCAGGCGCGAGCTGACCACGTCGACGATGTCGGTGCGGTTCAGAAGGTCGTCAATGAAGCTCTGGGGAATTAGCCCGGCCATGGCGTTCTCGTCATCTGCGCTGAAATGGACCCAAAACGAAGGGCGGCCAAACGCGGGTCGTTGTTCGAGGCACGCAGGGTGTGCGGCTCGACCTGTGTCGTCTGCGTATCGCTGTCGGGAAGTGTATCTGCCGAAAATCCACTGACGTTAATACCAATCAGTATTCGACTATTTGAAAGTGTTTCGCTGAATCCGGCGACGGCCAGTCGTTGGCCTCGGATAGCTCATAAGCGGGCACGCAAGAAGGTGCCTTGGGCTGATCGTCGTGAGAGGAATCAGTGGGTGTGCTCGTCAGTAGCCTTGGAAGGCTCGTCAGAAAAGACGTGCACCGCTGGCAAAAGAGCCAGGTCTGACGCTGTGAAGCAGATTTGTCTCGGTCGCGTCTGCGGCTTTGACGGTGAAGCATCAAGCGTTGTCCGCAAATGCCATTAGCCCGGCTTGGGGCCGGGCTTGGCAGAAGCTTGCTACGATCGTCTGTGTATTAGTACAGACGAACGGCGCGGCGCTGTTCGCGCTGAACTTTCTTGGCGTGACGCTTAACAGCGGCTGCTGCTTTACGCTTACGCTCAGAAGTTGGCTTCTCGTAAAATTCGCGGCTACGAACTTCAGCCAGTACACCGGCTTTTTCGCAGGAGCGCTTGAAACGACGCAGAGCTACGTCGAAGGGTTCGTTCTCTTTTACTTTGACGGCTGGCATCCAGAGCTACCTTCATTCATTACCGGGGTCAACATCCTCGCGGCAAAAGAGCACTTGAAGACGTCGGTTTTTAAGGGTTGCGGATGTTAACCCCTCATCGCTCGGAATGCAAAGCCTCTGATCGAAAACCGCTGGTCGGGGCATCACGCGACGACTATTATGCGCGCCTTCGAATTCAGCCTCTACAAGGCGCAAACCCATGCTAGTACTGGGATTAGAAACCTCTTGCGACGAAACCGGTGTCGCACTTTACGACAGTGAACGCGGGTTGTTGGCCGACGCGCTGTTCAGTCAGATCGATCTGCATCGTGCCTATGGTGGCGTGGTGCCGGAGCTGGCGTCGCGTGATCACGTCAAACGCATGCTGCCCTTGATTCGTCAGGTTCTGGCCGAGGCCGGCTGTGTGCCGACCGAGATCGACGCCATCGCTTATACCGCGGGTCCTGGCCTGGTCGGAGCCTTGCTGGTGGGGGCTTCCTGCGCCCAGGCGCTGGCCTTTGCCTGGGGCATTCCGGCCTTGGGCGTGCATCACATGGAAGGTCACTTGCTGGCGCCGATGCTGGAGCCGCAACCACCGGAGTTCCCGTTCGTCGCTTTGTTGGTGTCGGGTGGTCATACGCAGCTGGTTCAGGTCGATGGGATCGGCCAATACACGCTCTTGGGCGAGACCCTCGACGATGCGGCCGGCGAAGCGTTCGACAAGACCGCGAAGATGATGGGCCTGAATTATCCGGGCGGCCCGGAGATCGCGCGTCTGGCGGAGCAGGGCGTTGAAGGACGTTTCACTTTTCCGCGTCCGATGTGTGATCGTCCAGGCTTGGCTTTCAGCTTCAGCGGCCTGAAAACTTTCGCCCTGAACACCTGGCAGCAGAGCGTCAGCGCCGGGGACGACAGCGAGCAAGCCCGTTGCGACATCTCGCTGGCGTTCCAGCAGGCCGTGGTGGAGACTTTGACCATCAAGTGCAAGCGTGCCCTGAAACAGGCGGGTCTCAAGCGTCTGGTGATCGCAGGGGGCGTCAGCGCCAACAAAGCACTGCGGGTTTCACTGGAAAAAATGCTCGGCGACATGAAGGGCGATGTGTTTTATGCCCGTCCGGAGTTCTGCACCGATAATGGCGCGATGATTGCGTTTGCCGGTTGCCAGCGCTTGCAGGCCGGCCAGCATGAAAGCCTGGCGATCAGCGTGCAGGCGCGCTGGCCGATGGAGCAATTGTCGGCGCTGTGATGAGCGGCGCTCACGTGCGGTATTTAAAAATGCCGTTCGCGCCCGGCAAACAGGTCGCGTAGATTGCCGCGATGACGCCAGACGATCAGGCCTGTGAGCGCGCTCATGGGCAGTAATGCCGCTGGTTCTTGCCAGGCGAGCAGTGGCAGGGTCAATGGTGTGGCAATCAGGGCTGCGAGTGAGCTGGTGCGGGTCAGGTAGAACGTCAGCAGCCAGGCGCAGACCGCCAGCAGCGCGGCGGGCGGGTAGAGCCCTAGCAGCATGCCAGCCGCGGTGGCGACACCCTTGCCACCGCGAAAGCGGAAGTACAGCGGAAACAGGTGACCGATAACGGCGCAGACGCCGATCCAGGCCTGTTCTTGTAGTGAAAGGCCCACTGCACCTGCGATCAATACGGGCAGCAGACCTTTGTTCAGGTCGCCGAGCAAGGTCAGAATGGCGAGTTTTTTGCCGGCCAGACGCAACATATTGGTGGCGCCGGCATTGCCCGAGCCACTCATTCGCGGATCGGGGTTACCGGTCAGGCGGCTGAGCAAAATGGCGAAGGACAGAGAGCCGAGCAGGTAGGCGAGGATCGCCAGTAACCAAAACATGCTAACTATTCCGGGCGAGGACGCCCTGATTCTAACGGCGCATTGCGCCCTTGTCGTGCAGTGGAGAGAAGTGCTTGGACAGAGTGTTTATCGAGGGCCTGGAAGTCGACACCGTGATCGGTGCCTACGACTGGGAACGAGGCATCCGACAGTGTCTTCGACTTGATCTGAGCTTCGCCTGGGACAATCGTCCGGCCGCCGCCGGTGATGACTTGACCCTGGCGCTCGACTACGCGAGCGTTTCGTCGCGCATTCAGGCGTTTGCCGAGCAGGCGCAGTTTCAGCTGGTGGAGACCTTTGCCGAGCGCCTGGCGCAAGTGCTGATGAGCGAATTCAATATCACCTGGATGCGCCTCAAGCTGACCAAGCCAGGTGCCATTCCGGCTGCCACGGGTGGTGTTGGCGTGGAGATCGAGCGCGGATGTCGCTGACTCAGGTGTATCTCGGGCTCGGTAGCAACATCGAGCGCGAAGCCCATTTGCAGGCAGGCCTGGACGCCCTGGCGGGTTTCCTGGTGGATATGCGCTGCTCGGCGGTATTCGAAAGCCAGCCGGTGGGGATCAAGAGCGGGCCGTTTTTCAACTTTGTGGTCTCGGCCTTCACCGATCTGCCGCTGATGGAGCTGGATCGACGGTTGAAATTCATCGAGGCGGATAACGGCCGTTACGCGCCGGACCGCAAGGGCTTGCCGCTGGATATCGACGTGCTGCTCTTCGGCGATCTGGTGGGCAATTTCGATGGCTTGATCTTGCCGCGGGCAGAGATTCTGAAAAATGCCTTCGTGCTGTGGCCGTTGTCGCTGATTGCGCCGGATAGAGTGCATCCGGGCGTAGGCAAGAGCTTTGCAACCCTGTGGGATGAGGCGCAGATCGATCAGGTGTTAGCACCGGTGGCTTTTGAGTGGCGCGGCGAGCAGCTGACTCCTTTGAATTTGTTGTGAGGCGGATGACGCCATCGCGGGCAAGCCCGCTCCCACAAGTTAGCGTCGTTTACATAATCGACAAACGACTCGCACCTGTGGGAGCGGGCTTGCCCGCGATGCTTTTCAAGCAGGCGCCGCCGCTTTGTAAGCCTTCAACGTCTTGAGCCGCTCGCCCTTGATCGCCTCGCCCAATTCCGGTCCCTTGAATCCCTTCTCCAGCAACGGCTGAACGGCAACACTTCGCGCTGCAGTTGCCGCGCCCCGTAAATAATCCGCCTGTGGATAACTTCTCTGCTCCAGGCCTTTACGCCCTCGAGCGTCCATCTCGCACGCCGCGATAAATTCTTCAAAGCGCTGAGGTCGACGATAGACGTCGAAACTCTGCAGCAACTCCAGCAAGGTCGACGGTTTCAGCTCCAGAGCACGATGGCCATGGGTGTGATACTTGCCCACTAGCAGTGCCAGCTCCTGACAGTCTTTCGGTGCCTTGAAGCGCTCATTGACCGCTTTGATCAGCTTCAGGCCTTTGTGCTCGTGGGCTATGTGGCGGGGCCATTCTTCCTCGGGCGTCAAACCTTTGCCCAAGTCATGCAGCAAGCAGGCCCAGCGTACGGTCAGCGGTTGTTTGTGCAGCGCCGCTTGCTCCAGCACGCTCAGGGTATGCACGCCCGTATCGATTTCCGGGTGATGGGCTTCGGGTTGCGGTACACCGAACAGCGCGTCGACTTCCGGCATCAGTACCTTGAGCGCGCCGCACTCGCGCAACACCTCGATGAAGACTTGGGGTTGGTCTTCCATCAGCGCGCGGGCGATTTCTTTCCAACTGCGTTCGGGCGTCAACGCCTCCAATTCACCGGATTCGCTGAGTTGACGCATCAGCTCCAATGTCTCGGGGGCGACGGTGAAACCCAGTTCCGCATAACGCGCGGCAAAGCGAGCAACGCGTAGAACTCGGAGAGGATCTTCGGCGAACGCGGGGGAAACGTGACGCAGCAAGCGAGCCACGAGGTCCTGTTGACCGTGGTAAGGGTCGGTCAGGTTCTGTTGATCGTCCTCGGCCATGGCGTTGATCGTCAGGTCGCGACGAATCAGATCTTCTTCGAGGGTGACGTCGGGGCTGGCGTGGAAGATGAAGCCGCCGTAGCCGCGTCCATTTTTGCGTTCGGTGCGGGCGAGGGCGTATTCCTCACCGCTTTTGGGGTGAAGAAACACCGGGAAGTCCGCGCCCACCGGACGAAAGCCCTTGGCGAGCATTTCTTCGGTGGTGGCGCCTACAACGACCCAGTCGATATCGGTGACAGGTTTGCCCAGCAGGCGATCGCGGACCGCACCGCCGACTTTATAAATCTGCATAAAAAACCTCCGTTAGCCCGACAGAATAACCTTTGCGTCGAACTTCCGGAGGCAGAAAACAGGATCAAAGATGAATGACTGCCAAGTCCAGCCGGCCGTAATCCCCCTCGCCATGCTCGCTTCTGGGCGGAACATGGTGGGTTTTCATCACCTGATCCCCTTGCAGGGTTTCCAGGTGGATGTCGAAGCCCCAGAGGCGGTGCAGGTGCTTGAGCACTTCATCAGTGGAATCGCCCAGCGGTTTGCGGTCGTGTTGTTGGTGGCGCAAGGTCAGGGAGCGGTCGCCACGTCGGTCGATGCTGTAGATCTGTATGTTGGGTTCGCGATTGCCCAGGTTGTATTGCGCCGCCAGGGTTTCACGAATGGTTCGATAGCCGTCTTCGTCGTGTATCGCCGGAACCAGCAGATCGTCCTTCTGATCGTCATCGAGGATGCTGAACAGCTTGAGGTCACGGATCACTTTGGGTGACAGGTACTGCAGGATGAAACTCTCGTCCTTGAAGCTGCTCATGGCAAATTTGATACTGGACAACCAGTCGGTTCCGGCGATTTCCGGAAACCAGCGATAGTCCTCTTCGGTGGGGTGTTCGCATATCCGGCGGATATCACGATACATGGCAAAACCCAGGGTGTAGGGGTTGATTCCGCTGTAATAGGGGCTGTCGAAACCGGGCTGGAAGACCACGCTGGTATGGGAGGTCAGAAACTCCATCATGAAGCCATCGGTGACGAGGCCTTCGTCATACAAGTCGTTCATCAAGGTGTAGTGCCAGAACGTGGCCCAGCCTTCGTTCATCACCTGGGTCTGGCGCTGTGGATAAAAATACTGGGCGATCTTGCGTACGATCCGCACGATTTCGCGTTGCCAGGGCTCCAGCAACGGCGCATGTTTTTCGATGAAATACAGGATGTTTTCCTGAGGTTCGGCGGGGAAGCGTGCATTGTCCTTGTCGCTGTACTTGTCCGCGCCTTTTGGAATGGTCCGCCACAAATCGTTGATCTGCTTCTGCAGATGCTCTTCCCGATCCTTCTGCCGACGGCGTTCTTCTTCGGCGGAAATCGGATACGGGCGTTTGTACCGGTCGACCCCGTAATTCATCAGCGCATGGCAGGAGTCGAGCAAATCCTCTACCGCGTCGATGCCGTGGCGTTCTTCGCACTGCATGATGTACTGCTTGGCAAACACCAGGTAATCGATGATCGAGCTGGCGTCGGTCCAGGTGCGGAACAGGTAGTTGCCTTTGAAGAAACTGTTATGGCCATAGCAGGCGTGAGCCACCACCAGCGCCTGCATGCAGATGGTATTTTCTTCCATCAGATAGGCGATGCAGGGGTCCGAGTTGATCACAATCTCGTAGGCCAGCCCCATCTGGCCGCGACTGTAGGATTTTTCGGTGCTGAGGAAGTGTTTGCCATAGGACCAATGGTGATAACCCAAGGGCATGCCGACAGAGGCATAAGCGTCCATCATCTGCTCGGCGGTGATCACTTCGATCTGGTTGGGATACGTATCCAGCGCGTAGCGGGCCGCGAGACGACTGATTTCGCGGTCGTAGGCCTGGATCAGCTCGAATGTCCATTCGGAGCCGGTGGAAATGGGTTGGCGCTTCTGCTCTTTGGCGGTCATGTCACTAACCTGCGCTGGAAGAGTTCACGAAAGACCGGATAGATATCCCCGGCCGAGACCAGTTGCTGCTGGGCAAAAGTGTCAGAGAAGGCTTCGGCGATGCGTTCGTACTCGAACCACAAGGCCTGGTGTTCGCGCGGGGTAATCTCAACATAAGTGTAGTACTGCACGAACGGCATGATCTGATTGATCAGGATGTCGCGGCAGATCGGCGAATCGTCGTTCCAGTTGTCGCCGTCGGACGCCTGAGCGGCATAGATATTCCATTCGTTGCTCGGATAACGCTCGGCCATGATCTCTTGCATCAATTTCAGGGCGCTGGAGACGATCGTGCCGCCGGTTTCCCGGGAATAGAAAAACTCCTCCTCATCCACTTCACGGGCGCTGGTGTGGTGGCGAATGAACACGACGTCGATTTTGTCGTAGTTGCGCTTGAGAAACAGGTACAGCAGGATGAAGAAGCGTTTGGCGATGTCCTTGGTCGCCTGGGTCATGGAGCCGGACACGTCCATCAAGCAGAACATTACGGCTTTGGAGCTGGGGTTCGGCTGTTTGATCAGCAGGTTGTACTTGAGGTCGAAGGTGTCGAGAAACGGCACTCGGTGAATGCGCGCGCTGAGCTTCTCGATTTCTGCTTCGAGCTCCTGGATATCGCCGAAGTTGTCCGGTTCTTCCCGTTTAAGTCGCAGCAGTTCCTCTTTGACTTCGCGCAATTTCGCCCGGCTGCTGCCGGACAAGGCAATGCGTCGGGCATGGGCCGAACGCAGCGTGCGGATAATGTTGATCCGTGACGGGTTGCCCTCGTTGCTGATACCGGCGCGTACGGTCTTGAAGGTGTCGGTGCCGGTCAGGTGGCGTTTTACCAGGTTAGGCAGTTCAAGGTCCTCGAACATGAATTCGAGGAATTCCTCCTGGGTAATCTGGAAGACGAACTCGTCCATCCCTTCACCCGTGTTACCGGCCTTGCCAGGGCCTCTGCCGCCGCCACCTCCTGGCGGGCGGGCAATGTGCTCGCCGCTGGTGAATTCCTTGTTGCCGGGATGCACGATGGTTTGCTTGCCGCCACGACCGTGGTGAAGCACCGGCTCGTCGATGTCGCGGCCGGGAATGCTGATCTGCTCGCCGTGTTCCATATCGGTAATGGAGCGTCGGCTGACCGCCTCTTCGACGGCCTTTTTGATGTGATCACGGTAGCGCCGCAGAAACCGCTGGCGGTTCACCGTGCTCTTGTTCTTGCCATTGAGACGTCGGTCGATCACATAGCTCATGACTGCTCCTTAGAAGCTGTCCTGAAAGGGGCGAGCGTTAACGCAGCATAAGGCCAGTGCCGGAGGGTGTACACGCTCCCCCAAGCGCTTTGATGCTGCCTGAACCTCGCTACCGCATTTCGGACACCTCCAGAGGCCTGTGTAACAGAAAAAGCGTAAACAGGCCTCGGGCTAACGACAACCGGTCTGACCGGCAGCGGGTTACTGTGATTTTCTGACCCGCAAGTACCACTCGGACAGCAGTCGTACCTGTTTGTCGGTGTAGCCCCGCTCGACCATCCGTGTGACGAAGTCGTTGTGCTTCTGCTGGTCCTCTTTGCTGGCCTTGGCGTTGAAGCTGATGACCGGCAGCAAATCCTCGGTGTTGGAGAACATTTTCTTCTCGATGACCACCCGCAGTTTTTCGTAGCTGAGCCAGGTTGGGTTCTTGCCGTTGTTGTTGGCTCGGGCGCGCAGTACGAAGTTGACGATTTCGTTGCGGAAATCCTTCGGATTGCTGATGCCGGCCGGTTTTTCGATTTTCTCCAGTTCTTCGTTCAGGGCTACGCGGTTGAGGATCTCGCCGGTTTCCGGGTCGCGGTATTCCTGATCCTGAATCCAGAAGTCGGCGTACAGCACGTAGCGATCGAAGATGTTCTGACCGTACTCGCTGTAAGACTCAAGGTAGGCAGTCTGGATCTCCTTGCCGATGAATTCGATATAACGCGGCGCCAGGTACTCTTTCAGGAAGCGCAGATAGCGTTCCCGGGTCTCGGCCTGGAACTGTTCCTGTTCGATCTGCTGTTCCAGTACGTAGAGCAGATGTACCGGGTTGGCGGCGATTTCGTGCGGATCGAAGTTGAAGACCTTCGAAAGAATCTTGAAGGCGAAGCGGGTCGACAGACCGTTCATGCCTTCGTCGACACCCGCTGCGTCGCGGTATTCCTGGATCGACTTGGCCTTCGGATCGGTGTCCTTGAGATTTTCGCCGTCATACACGCGCATCTTGGAGTAGATGTTGGAGTTTTCCGGTTCCTTGAGGCGCGAGAGCACGGTGAACTGAGCGAGCATTTTCAGCGTGTCGGGCGCGCAATGGGCCTTGGCCAGCGAGCTGTTGAACAGAAGCTTGTCGTAGATCTTCACCTCGTCGCTGACGCGCAGGCAGTACGGCACTTTGACGATATAGATCCGGTCGATGAATGCTTCGTTGTTCTTGTTGTTGCGGAAGGTGTGCCATTCCGATTCGTTGGAGTGGGCCAGCAGGATCCCGGTAAACGGAATCGCCCCCAAACCTTCGGTGCTGTTGTAGTTGCCTTCCTGGGTGGCCGTCAGCAATGGGTGCAGCACCTTGATCGGTGCCTTGAACATTTCGACGAACTCCATCAAGCCCTGGTTGGCCCGGCACAGCGCCCCCGAGTAGCTATAGGCATCGGCGTCGTTCTGCGGGAACTCTTCCAGTTTGCGAATATCGACCTTGCCCACCAGTGCCGAGATGTCCTGGTTGTTTTCATCTCCCGGCTCGGTTTTCGCGACTGCGATCTGGTTGAGGATCGATGGATAGAGTTTCACCACGCGGAACTGGCTGATGTCGCCGCCGAATTCGGCCAGGCGCTTGGTGGCCCATGGCGACATGATGGTATTGAGATAGCGCCGGGGAATGCCGAAGTCTTCCTCGAGGATCGCGCCATCTTCGGTGGCGTTGAACAGACCCAGGGGCGACTCGAAAACCGGCGAGCCCTTGATTGCGTAGAAGGGCACTTTCTCGATCAGTTGTTTGAGCTTTTCGGCCAGGGACGACTTACCGCCACCGACAGGGCCCAGCAGGTAGAGGATTTGTTTCTTCTCTTCCAGACCCTGGGCCGCATGGCGGAAATACGACACGATCTGGTCGATGCATTCTTCCATCCCATGGAAGTCTTCAAAGGCCGGATAGCGGCGGATCACCTTGTTGGAAAAGATTCGCGACAGCCTCGAGTTGGTCGAGGTGTCGAGCAGCTCCGGTTCTCCGATGGCCAGCAAGAGACGCTCGGCGGCGGAAACGTAGGCGCTGCGGTCCTTTTTGCACAGCTCCAGGTACTCCTGCAGAGAGAGTTCTTCCTGGCGCGTGGACTCGAAGCGTTGTTGGAAGTGGCTAAAGATACTCATGACGTCACCTCGCTCGATACGTGGAGCCGACGCCGGATCACTCAGTCGATGCTGGCAGCAACCGAACAGGCAGTTGCTGTTTACCCCCCAGAACTCTCCCGGAGCTGACGACTCCGAAAGCTACTCCCGATGACCCGCGCGCCGGTGTACCGGCTCTCCCCTGTTTTGGATGGCCTGCGCTTAAGGATAGTTGGGAATTTGGAAGGTAAATGCAAGATGCGTAATAAGTTGTGGCAGACCGTTCGTCTGTCACCGCGCTAGCCCGCGGGGACCGGGGCTTGCGCGCGTTGAAAATAATTATTCGGAAGTGCCTTGCGCCGTTTCCGAAGGATAGGTCGTACGCCACAACTCGAAACCGCCATCCATGCTATAGACGTCGGAGAAGCCTTGGCTGACTAGATACGCAGCCGCGCCCTGGCTGGAATTGCCGTGATAGCAGACCACTACCGTCGGCGCGTCCAGGTCAGCGCCCTGAATGAAAGCATGCAGAGAATGATTGTCCAGATGCTTGGAGCCGGCAATGTGCAGCGCGGCAAACGTTGCCGGATCGCGGACATCGACCACTACCGCGCCTTGTTCGCGCAGGGCCTGGGCCTGTTCTGGGGGGATACGTTTGAATTCGCTCATGGCGGGCTCCTGTGGCTCGGCTGAAAGCGCAGTCTAGCGCGGGGCGCTGGCTGACGTTTGTTCGGGGATAGAGGTGGCGACTGGCGGCCGGGTTTTACCTCTGGCGTCGCATTTACATTGCAGGCGCTCACCGGTGTCGACGTTCATCAGGGTCATGGCGCCACCCCAGACGCAACCGGTGTCGAGCGCAAACAGACCTGGCTCGTTGCACTGGCCTTCGAGCGCCGCCCAATGGCCGAAGATGATCTTCAGGCCTTTGGTCTTGCGCTCCTTGTGGGCAAACCATGGCGCATAACCCGGCGGCGCGGTGTCGATGCCTTCCTTGCCCTTGAGATCGAGTTTGCCGTCGCTGGTGCAAAAGCGCATCCGGGTGAAATAGTTGGTGATGACTCGCAAGCGCGCTGCGCCTTTGAGGTCGTTGTCCCATTTCACCGGCTCGTTGCCGTACATACCGTCGAGGTAAGGCGCGAAGCGGTTGTCGTCGTGCAGGGCTTCTTCGACTTCGGCGGCGCACTTCAAGGCTTTGCGCAGCGACCATTGCGGCGGAATGCCCGCATGGACCAGGGCGATATCGCGCTGTTCGTCGTAATGCATGAGCTTTTGTTGCCGAACCCACTCCAGAAGCTCCGCGCAATCGGGTGCTTCAAGAATCTCGCGAAGCGTGTCGGCCTTCTTCAGGCGTTCGATGTTTTGCCCGACCGCCAGCAAGTGCAGGTCGTGGTTGCCGAGTACGCACACCAGCGACTCGCGGAGGCTATAAAGGAAGCGCAAGGTGTCCAGCGACTGTGGGCCACGGTTGATGAGGTCACCCACCAGCCACAAGCGATCCTTTGCCGGGTCGAAAGAGACTTGCTTGAGCAGGCATTGCAGCGGCTCAAGGCAACCTTGCAAATCGCCGACGGCATACGTCGCCATCAGTGCAGGGCTCCGGGT
This sequence comes from Pseudomonas sp. TE12508, assembly GCF_056279485.1. Lineage (NCBI taxonomy): Bacteria > Pseudomonadati > Pseudomonadota > Gammaproteobacteria > Pseudomonadales > Pseudomonadaceae > Pseudomonas > Pseudomonas sp. TE12508. The sequence continues at coordinate 341,045 of NZ_JBWCCN010000004.1, forward strand.
ACCGCCAGACGGAATGGAGCGATGATGGCATCGAAGTGCTTACCGTCGTCGGCGACCATCTCATAAGTGCCCTGCATCGTACCGACCTTGGACGTCATGACGGTGCCGCTGCTGTAAGTATGGCTCTCGCCCACGTCGATCAACGGCTGCTGGCCGACGACGCCTGCACCACGAACCTCCTCGACATGCCCGTCACCGTCGGTGATCACCCAATGCCGTGAAAGCAGTTTGGCGGGCACCAGGCCATTGTTCTGCACGGTGATGGTGTAGGCGAAGGCAAAGCGATTTTGCTCGGGTTGCGATTGTTCTGCCAGATAGCGGGTGACGACGCTGACGTCGACCTGATAACGAGGATCGGACATGCAAAAGGCCTTAGAAACGAAGCGGGACGCGGGGCATAGCTGATAGAACTCAGTCTAGGCCAAGTATCGGGTAGTAAACCAGAGTGGCGTCCTACCCGATAGCGCTCATCGCCTTTCAGTCGGTGGCAGGCTTGTGTAGGACTTGTTCGCTGAGCTTGTCGGCCAGACGAACGAAGGCCGCCAGATCGAGCTGCTCGGGGCGTAGGCTGCCATCGACGCCGGCAGCTTCGATTTCAGCGTTGCTCAGCAACAATTTCAGCGTGTTGCGCAGGGTTTTACGGCGCTGGTTGAAGGCTTCGCGCACGACGCGCTCCAGCAGTTTGTGATCTTTGGCTGGATGCGGGAGTACCGCGTGAGGCACCAGCCGCACGATGGCCGAATCGACTTTCGGCGGCGGATTGAATGCGCCCGGGCCGACGTTGAACAGATGTTCGACCCGGCAATGGTACTGAACCATGATCGACAGGCGACCCCAGTCACCGCCACCAGGCCCCGCCGCCAGACGCTCGACCACTTCTTTTTGCAGCATGAAGTGCATGTCACGAATCAGGCTTGCGTTGTGCAACAGATGAAAAATCAGCGGCGTAGAGATGTTGTACGGCAGGTTGCCGACCACTCGCAGGCTGTTCGGCGCGGCGTTCAGGCTGTTGAAGTCGAACTTCAGCGCGTCGCCTTGATGCAGGTGGAAATTGCTCTTGCCGGCGAACTGCTGGTTGAGGATCGGGATCAGGTCCTTGTCCAGCTCTACTACGTCCAGCTGGGCGCCGCTGTCGAGCAGGCCTTTGGTCAATGCACCCTGGCCCGGGCCGATTTCCAGCAGACGGTCTTCAGGTTTGGCATGAATGGAACGCAGGATACGGTCGATAACGCCGGCATCGTGCAGGAAGTTCTGGCCGAAGCGCTTGCGCGCCCGGTGTTGGTAATGCTCGGTCATAAACGGGTCTCGGCCATCTGGTAGGCGGTTTCCAGGGCGACTTGCAGGCTGCCGGTATCAATTTTGCCGCTGCCGGCCAGATCCAGGGCGGTGCCGTGGTCGACCGAAGTGCGGATGATCGGCAAGCCAAGGGTCACGTTGACTGCCGCGCCGAAGCCTTTGTATTTCAGCACGGGCAGGCCCTGGTCGTGGTACATCGCCAGCACCGCGTCGCAGTGCTCCAGATATTTGGGGGTAAACAGAGTGTCGGCGGGCAGGGGACCGCGAAGGTCCATGCCCTCGCCGCGCAGGCGCTCTAATGTAGGTTCGATGATGTCGATTTCTTCATGGCCCAGGTGACCGCCTTCACCGGCGTGCGGGTTGAGCCCGCAAACCAGGATGCGTGGCTGGGCGATGCCGAATTTTTCTTGCAGGTCGGCGTGCAGAATCCGCGTGACCCGTTCCAGACGCTCCGGCGTGATTGCATCAGCAATCTCGCGAAGGGGCAGGTGAGTTGTAACCAGCGCTACGCGCAAGCCGCGAGTGGCGAGCATCATCACCACTTGCGCGGTATGAGTCAGGTCCGCGAGAAATTCCGTGTGCCCGGAAAAGGCGATTCCGGATTCATTGATCACGCCTTTATGCACTGGGGCGGTGATCATGCCGGCGAAATGCCCGTCCAGGCAGCCCTGGCCAGCACGCGTCAGGGTTTCCAGGACGAAAGCCGCATTGGCTTTGTCCAGTTGCCCGGCGATGACCTTGGCGTTAAGCGGCGTATCCCACACATACAGGCTGTTGGCAGGTGCGGGAGTATCCGGCCAGCTGTCGGGCGTTACCGGCAGCAGATCGACAACCACGCCCAGCTGCGCGGCCCGCTCGATGAGCAGGTCGCGGCTGGTAATGGCAATCAGGGGGTGTGGCTGGGCTTGCGAGGCGAGCAGCAGGCACAGGTCAGGACCTATGCCGGCCGGTTCGCCGGGGGTCAACGCGAAACGCTTGGGTTTCACTGCGTTGCCTGGTCTGCACCAGGGAGCTTGATTTCTACATACGCTTCGTCACGGATCTGACGCAGCCAGGTTTGCAGCTCTTCATCGTATTTGCGGTTACGCAGTACGGTCATCGCTTGCTGTTCGCGGGCCTGGCTGGTGCTGTCGGTGGCGCGGCGGCCAAGGACTTCCAGAACGTGCCAGCCATATTGAGTCTGGAACGGCTTGGACAGCTGACCTTGTGGGGTCTTGGCCATCACTTCGCGGAACTCAGGCACCAGTGCATTCGGGTCGATCCAGTTCAGGTCGCCACCGTTGAGGGCGGAACCCGGGTCTTCCGAGAAGCTTTTCGCCAGCTCGCCGAAATCTTCGCCCGCTTCGATACGGGAATAGAGCGAATCAGCCAGAGCCTTGGTTTTTGCTTCGTCGCGGATCGGGCTTGGTTTGACCAGGATGTGACGCACATGCACTTCGTCACGCACCTGGGCTTCGCCGCCACGCTTGTCGAGGATCTTCAAAATGATGAAGCCGCCCGGGGTACGCATAGGCTGGGTCACGTCACCCACTGCCATGGTGCCCAGCAGGCGATCGAACGGAGGTGGCAGTTGAGCGGCTTTACGCCAGCCCATGTCGCCGCCTTCCAGTGCGGTTTCGCTGGCGGATTTGGCGATTGCCAACTGACCGAAGTCAGCGCCTTGCTTGAGTTGCTGGTAAACCGCGTCGGCTTGTTTGGCTGCATTCTGAATCGCGTCGGAGTTGGCGCTTTCCGGCGTAGGAATCAGGATGTTGGCCAGACGGAACTCTTCGGACAGCTGCATCTTGCCCAGGTCGGACGCCAGGAAGTTCTTCACTTCCTGCTCGGACACCTGGATGCGTTCAGCCACACGGCGCTGACGTACACGGCTGATGATCATTTCGCGGCGAATCTGGTCACGAGCGTCGTCATAAGACAGGCCGTCGCGAGACAAAGCGGAGCGGAATTGCTCAATAGACATGTTGTTGCGCTGGGCAATGGTGCCGACGGCCTGGTTCAGTTCTTCATCGGTAATGCGGATGCCGGAACGCTCGCCGATCTGCAGTTGCAGGTTTTCGACGATCAGACGTTCGAGCACCTGCTGATCCAGCACGCCGGCAGGCGGTACGGCAGCACCGCGTTTGGCGATGGTTTGCTGAACTTCGTGAACGCGCTGGTCCAGTTGGCTCTGCATGACCACGTCGTTGTCGACGATAGCCACCACTTTATCGATGGATTGTACCGCGGCGTTGGCCGCGGTACCCAGGAACAGCGCGCCCAGTATCAGCGGGCGCAGACAATCAGAAAGCTTGGTCTTCACGTTCACGATAACCTTGGATGCCTTTGTCGAGGAAGCTCTCTACCTTGGCGCCAGTGAGGCCGCCGAGTCCCTTCAGAACAATTTGGAGGAAGACGCCGTGGTCGCCTTTTTCGTTTTCCGGGGCGTTCTGACTGAACTCGTCATAGCTGACCCAGTAACGGTTGATCAGGCGCAATTTCCAGCAGCAGTTGTCGTATTCGAAACCACCGAAGGCTTCCAGAGTACGGTTGCGGTTGTAGTCATACTGCCAGCGGCTGATGGCGTTCCACTGCGGCACGATCGGCCAGATCACCGAGAAGTCGTGCTGCTTGATCTTGTAGTAGTCCTTCACATAGCCAGGAGTGCCCGGAGTACCGTAGTCACCACCGCCTACCGACCATTTACCGGTGTTCTGGTCATAACGGACCTGGTCATTGCGATAGCGATAACCGGCGTTGATGACCTTGTTCGGGTTGTCTTCAGGCTGGTAGTGGAACATCGCGCTGCCCGAGCGAGGGCTGCGGCTGTCCGGGTCCCAGTTGTAATCGGCGGTGGTGCGCCAATCGCGGTTCCAGCGGTATTCGTATTCCAGCGCATAAGGCGAAACACTGGATTTTGCATCATCGCGGGTTTTCGCATCGATACCTGGCAACTGTACTTCGCGGTCCTTGAAGTACAAGGCCTGGCCGACGCTGATGCGTTGACGTTCGAAGCCGTTGTCTTCAATCCAGCGGTTGGTCACGCCCAGCGACAGCTTGTTCTCGTCGCCGACACGGTCGGAGCCGGAGAAGCGGTTGTCGCGGAACAGCGAGGCGTAGTTGAAGGTGTATTCGCTGGTGTCGAACACCGGAATATCCTTCTGGTCTTCCTCAGGTACATAGAGGTAGAACAGGCGCGGTTCCAGGGTTTGACGGTAGTTTTTTCCGAACCAGGAAGTGTTGCGGTCAAAGTACAGGCCGCTGTCGATGCTGGCGATCGGTACGCCACGGTTCTGGTTGCTGCTGAACGTGCCGTTGACCCTGTCCTGCTCCGCGCTTTGCGAAGCGATGTCGCTTTTGCCCCTGCCGTCCAGATCCAGTTGATACTGCGTGTACTGGTACTTGAGCGATGGCTTGAGGAAGCCATACGTCCAGTTCAGCGGCAGACTGACACCTGGTTTGAGATTCAAACGCTCGCCGTTGGCGCGTGCCAGACCAAAGATGTTGTTATCCAGACGTGGCTCGGTGGTAATCCCGTCCTCCTGGACGAATGTTCCACTCTTCAGGTCGCGATCAAAGCGAACGATCTCGGTCTCGTAATCGAAGTTCAAACCTTCCGGATGGTACGGCAGCTGACCATTGAAGGTGATTTGCGGCAATCGATCATACGGTGTGATGTTCGAAACGGTCGCCAGCTGATAAGCCTGGGCATTCAAACGAGCGGTGTAGCTGTCGCCACGATAGGTGACAGAACCCTGCTGGTTCACGTAATCGGAGCTCTTCACACCAATCTGGTCAGTCTGCAGATCCTGGAAGTAATACGGATCGCTGATCTTGGTGTAATCGACCTGAGTCATTACGCGCGAGTCCAGACCACCCTTGTGCTGCCAGTTGTACATGTAGCGGGTTTTATCGTAGTCGCTCTGCAGCTTGCGATCGTCGTTCTCGTCGTTGAGGTATGCGGCGCCGAACTGACCTTCGCTGGATTCGGTCAGGTAGCGGAACTCGCCTTCCATCAACAGGCCACGCTTGCTCATGTAGCGTGGGTACAACGTGGCATCGTAGTTCGGTGCCAGGTTGAAGTAATACGGGGTGACCAGCAGGAAGCCGGTATCGCTGCCGGTGCCAATGGTCGGTGGCAGGAAGCCGGACTGGCGACGGTCGTCGATCGGGAAATAGATGTACGGCGTGTACAGAACCGGAATGTCCTTGACCCGCAGCGTCACGTTGGTCGCAGTACCGAAACCGGTCGCCGGGTTCAAGGTGATGTTGTTGCCCTTGAGTTGCCAAGCGTTGCTGTCCGGTTCGCACGTGGTGTACGTACCGTCCTTGAGGCGGATGATCGCGTTCTCGGCCCGTTTGGCATATAGCGCGTTACCGCGGATACGCGATTTGTGCATCACGTATTCGGCGTTGTCGACTTTGGCTTCACCCGTGTCGAGCTGCACGTCGGCGTGGTCGCCCACGATCAGTGCGCCGTTGTCGCGAACACGCACGTTGCCGCTCAGTTCGCCACGGCTCTCGGCCTGGTACAGGTTCGCTTCGTCGGCTTCTACCTGCATGCTGCCCTGACGCATAACGACGTCACCGGCCAGAGTAGCGACCTGCTCATCCTGCTTATAGCGAGAGGCTTTGGCACCGAGAAAGGTCGGAGCGTCACTTTTACTCGTCTTGTCATTCATGCCAGGACGAATCGGTTCGATATAGGAACCAGAGCAGTAAGGACCGGTTTCGGCCAATTGCGCTGCGGTGAGCTTCTCGCGCGGAACCCAGTCGAGGTGACTGTAGTCTTCACTACGCGACTTCAGGCCACGGCCCTTGGACTCGGTAACCAGGACAGGCTTGGCGCCGGTGTCTGCGCTGGAGCCGGTGTCTGCCGCAGCTTCGCCAGTGGCGGAAACTGCGCTGCCGTCATGGACGGGGCGTGGCGGCAATGCAGCAGCCGGTGCCTTTGGCGCACAGTCCCAGGCACCCGAAGCAGAGACTGAGCAGTCATACTGTTCCGCGGCGACCACGAACGAAGTGGCTAGAGGTTGCAGGGCCAGCAGACTGCCGGTGACCAACAACGGAAATTTTTTACGAAACGCGGGGGATTTCAATGCCATCTTATTAGTCCGGGCTTCCTGCGTGCCATCTGCCCGCGGTGTGGGCCGCACGCCTCTCGATGGTCTGAAAAAGATGCTGGATAATAAAGCATGACCCGCTTGACGGCTAGCGCCGTCGGAGACCCTTGCAATGCCTGACCAAGATGTACGTTTGCAACACCTGAAAGTTTGGCTCGATGAACAGTTGGCTATCCTCTTTGCAGAACAAGGCTGGGGCTCCGTGCCCCCGGCCACGTTGACTGCGGCCAGTAGCGACGCGAGTTTTCGGCGCTATTTCCGCTGGGAAGGCGCAGGCCGAAGTTTCGTCGTGATGGACGCGCCGCCGCCCCAGGAAAACTGCAAACCTTTCGTGGATATCGCTTTTTTGTTGGCGAAATCCGGAATAAACGTGCCGAAAATTTATGCCGAAGACCTCGATCGTGGTTTTCTTTTGCTCAATGACCTGGGCAACAAGACTTACCTGGACGTGATCGACAGCGAAAACGCCGACGAATTGTTCAAGGATGCCCTGCAAGCACTGCTGGCTTTCCAGCAGTTGCCGATGGTGGCGCCGCTGCCGAGTTATGACGTGGCGCTGCTGCGTCGCGAGCTGGAACTGTTCCCTGAGTGGTATGTGAAACGTGAGCTGGGCATCGAGTTCGACTCGGCGCAGCAAACACTTTGGCAGCAGGTCAGCGACCTGCTGATCGACAGCGCTCTGGCTCAGCCCAAAGTCCTGGTGCATCGCGACTACATGCCGCGCAACCTGATGCTCAGCGAACCGAATCCCGGCGTGCTGGATTTCCAGGATGCGGTTTACGGGCCGGTGACTTATGACGTGACCTGCCTGTTCAAGGATGCCTTCCTCAGTTGGCCTGAGGAGCGCGTGCGTGGCTGGTTGGAGGATTACTGGCAGCAAGCGGGCGCGCTCGACATCCCGGTGCAGCCTGACTTTGAAGACTTCTTGCGCGCCAGCGACCTGATGGGCGTGCAACGCCACCTGAAAGTCATCGGCATTTTCGCCCGGATCTGCCATCGCGACGGCAAGCCGCGCTACCTCGGCGACGTGCCGCGCTTCTTTGCTTATATAGACGCCGTCATCGCCCGTCGCCCTGAACTGGCGGAGTTGGGTGAGTTGCTGGCCAGTCTGCGTGCTGGAGCGACTGCATGAAGGCAATGATTCTGGCCGCGGGTAAAGGCGAGCGCATGCGTCCGCTGACCCTGACCACGCCAAAACCACTGGTTCGCGCTGGCGGAGTGCCCCTGATCGAATATCACCTGCGCGCCTTGGCGGCTGCAGGGTTTAGCGAGATCGTGATCAACCATGCCTGGCTCGGTCAGCAGATCGAAGATTATCTGGGCGATGGTTCGCGGTACGGCGTGAGCATCCAGTACTCGGCGGAAGGTGAGCCGCTGGAGACCGGTGGCGGTATTTTCCGTGCGTTGCCGCTGTTGGGTGACGAGGCCTTTGTGGTGGTCAATGGTGACATCTGGACCGACTACGATTTCAGTATGTTGCATCAGCCCATCGCCGGGCTCGCTCATTTGGTGCTGGCGGACAACCCGGCTCATCATCCGAGCGGGGATTTCACCCTGCTCGATGGCCTGGTGCAGGACGGTCAACCGGACACATCAACCCTGACCTATAGCGGCATTGCCGTGCTGCACCCGCAGCTGTTTGACGGGTGCTCGGCCGGTGCCTTCAAGCTTGCACCGCTGCTGCGCAAAGCCATGGCTGACGGGCAAGTGACCGGTGAACGCCTGAATGGGCATTGGGTGGATGTCGGCACCCACGAGCGCCTGGCTGAAGTAGACACTCTGATAGAAGCGAGACGCTGACATGTTGTGGCCAGGGACTCTGATTGGAGCCGGAGCGGGCTTTGCTATAGCCAGCATTCCGGGGGCCATGCTCGGCGCTTTATTGGGACAGGCGCTGGACCGGCGCTTGCACCTGCAAAGCTGGGCGCATTTATGGGAGAAGTTCGGTGGTCGCTCGGTGCTGCGCAACGATGAGCTGCTGTTCGTGTTGCTAGGCCGATTGGCCAAGAGCGATGGACGGGTAGTGGATGGCCACATTCAGCAGGCGCGGCAGGAAATGCGTTCGCTGGAAATGACCGAGTCGGCGCAACGTCGGGCGATTGCAGCATTCAATCGCGGTAAGTCGGGGCACGACCGGTTGCGCGGTTATCTGCGACGCCTGAGTGCTCAACCCCATGCGGCGGAAGGTGTGTTGCGTGCCTGTTGGCGGATGGTCTGGGCTGATGGTCGCGCCGGTAGCAATGAGCGCGAGCTGATAGCCCAGTGGGGCAAATGGCTCGGCTGGACGTCGCATCAAGTGCAGGCGCTGGCCAGCGATTACGAGCCGCAGAAGCGACCGTTGGTCACCAGCGCGATCACGTATCAGGATGCCTTGCGACTGTTGGGAGTGTCTGCCACGAGTGAGCCGGCACAGATCAAGCACGCCTATCGACGCCTGCTCAGTCGGCATCATCCGGACAAGATTGCCGGCAGCGGTGCGACGGCGTTGCAGGTTCGTGAGGCAACGGACAAGACTCGTGAATTGCATACCGCTTATACGTTGATTCGTGAGCGGCGGGATTTTCGTTAGCCAAAGGTTTGTGTCGCTAGTGATGCCGCCATCGCGGGCAAGCCTCGCTCCCACAGGATTTGAATCGTACGCAATTTTTTGCTATCGACATAAAACCTGTGGGAGCGAGGCTTGCCCGCGATGAGGACGACTCGGTCTATCAGTCCGCCGCCGGCTGCGGATTCAACCACCCGCGCACCCGCCGCACCAACTGCTCTTGCTCGGCCTTGGCATTCCCCGGCAAAGCCTTGAGCGACACCTGACTGAACCCCGATGTTTTCAAGCGCTTGCTGGCCTGCAAACGTTCCAGCGCCGCGTTACGATCCACCGGCTTATCCATATAGAAGATGTCTGCGGCAGGCAGCTTCAAGGTGGGTGTGAGCTCAGCCAGTCCCGGTTTTGCTGCAACAGGCGTCTGGGCGGCAATCATCACGAATTTCTCGACTTGCGATGGCTGCTTCTCGCTCAGATAACGCGCGGCCCAGTAAGCGCCGGTACCATGGCCCAGCACGACGATACTGCGAGCGCTTTGCTGTTCGGCGTAGGCGATGGCGGCATCGATGCGCGCGAAGATTCGCTCGGCGTCAGCTTTGGCTTGTTCTTCGGTGGTTTCGACGATGGCCTTGTCGGTCACCTCCGCTTCACCGCCGGCCGCCTGTTCGATGGGCGCCGCAGTCGTCGCGTCTTTGCTGCCGGCATCAGGCGTTTTGGGCGCTGGCGCCACTTCGACGATACGTGGCGCAATGGCTTCGCTTTGCAGGTCCGGCAAGGTGATACTCAGGCTGCTCCACTCGGCGTCCGGCAATTTACGGCGCAATGGGCTGATCGCTTGCGGCCAGTCAACGGTTTCGCCGGCGCCCGGGATGATAATCACCGCGCCTTTGGGTTCGGCGGTATTGGCCGGTTTCCACAAGGCGAGAAAGCTGTCGGTGCCGGCTTGCAGTTGTTGCTGTTCCTGCGCAGGGATTTTTCGCTCAAGTGCTGCCGCTTCTTCCTGACTACGCTCAAGCAGCCGCTGGCGTTCAACCGGTTTTTCTTCTGCGGGTTTTTCCGCGGCGGCAGGTGCCGGGTCAGCCGCTTCGACGGAAAACGCGCAAGGCAGGATCAACGACAGGCACAATGCTGGCAGTGCCAGGCGGTAGACAGGGGGCATCGGATATTCCAGGCCAGAAGTTATTCCGGCAGCCTAATGGGTTGGTCAGTATTTGTCAGTGTGTGAGACTTCGATGATGCATTTTCGCTGCCTGTGGGTTATCGGCTGTTTGTGGTTTCCCTTGATGGGCTGGGCGGCGCCCGCGCCACCGGCGCACGTCGTGCAGCTGTTGCCAGCGCAACAGCAATGGCTGGCGCAGCATGGCGAGTTGCGGGTCGGAGTGGTGTTGCAAACGCCTTATGCCCAATACGATCGCCGCTTGCAGCGCCTGTCCGGGGTTAATATCGAGCTGATGAAGTGGCTGGCCAAGGCGCTCAAGATCGAACTGAGCTGGCGTAATTATCCCGATCTTGCGCAACTGGAAGCCGCCGCCCGTGAAGGCGACATCGATATCGCGCCAGGTCTGACGCAAACCCCCGTGGGTTTGCGGCTCTGGCAATTTTCCGACCCATACATGCGGGTGTCGCAACTGGTGGTCAGCGACCAGAAAAGCACCGGGGCGGTAGAACTGGAAAAACTCGACAGCCAGACCCGCGTCGCCGTGCGCATGCCCAGCGTCACCGCCGATTATCTGCGCAGCAATTATCCCCATCTGAACTTGCAGGGCGTGCCTCTGGAGCGCCAGGCGCTGCAACTGTTGTTGAGTCAGCAGGCCGGCTACGCCGTGGTCGATGAAGCGCAGTTCGGGCGTCTGTCTGCCGAGCCTGAGTTCTCCGGGCTGGCGGTGGTGGGCGATATCGGTTTCCCGCAACTGCTGCGAGTGGCCACGCGCCGGGATTGGCCGGAGTTGGCCGGCATCGTCGAAAGCGCGCTGCGGGCGATCCCGGCCAAGGATCTGGAGCAACTGCACAATCAATGGGTGCAACCCAAGTATCCGCGGCTGTCCGAGTCGCCGGGTTTCTGGCAAAACCTCTGCCTGCTCTTGGTGGTGTTGCTGCTGAGCAGCATGGCCATTGTGTTCTGGCAACGTCGCCAGCAACACAGTCTGGAGCAGCGATTGCTGGCGGCGCGCGAAGACATTGCCCTGCGCGAGGCCAGTGAAGAGGCCTTGCGCCTCACGCAGTTTTCCATCGATCAGAGCACCGTCGGCATCCTCTGGGTCAACTGGGACAGCCATGTGCGCTATGCCAACCGGGCAGCTGAAACCATGCTCGGCTACCCGGTGGGCGGGATCATTGATCGGCCATTGATCGACTTCGAGCCCGGCTTGCACATGGACCGCTGGCTGAGCCTGTGGAAACGTGCCCGGACCAGTGACGAAGCGCCGCAAAGTTTCGAGACCAATTGCGTGCGAGCGGACGGCAGTATCCTGCCGGCAGATGTTTCGTTGAGCTTTTTGCGTTTTCGCGATGGTGAATACCTGGTGGTTTACCTCAATGACGTCACCGAGCGTCGTCGCGCCCTGGCCGCGTTGCAGGAAAGCGAAGCGCGCCTGCAAGGGATCGCCGCCAACGTCCCCGGCCTGGTCTTTCGTCTGGAGCGCGCGCCGGTGACCGGGCAGATCGACTTTGCCTACATCAGTGAAGGCAGCGAGAGCCTGGTGGGGTACTCGCCGGCGACTCTGGCCCATCGTGACAAAGGCTTGCGCAGCCTGGTGCATCCGGATGACAAAGCCAGTTATCACCAGACTCAGGATCACGCGCTGGACACCGACAGTGACTGGTCGTGGCAGGGCCGGATTCTGACCCGTCAGGGCGAACAGCGCTGGGCCGAGATCAAGGCCATCACTCGCCGCCTCGATGACGGCGCCTATGTCTGGGACGGGATCGTCTGGGACATCACCGAGAGCAAGCGCATCGAACTGGAACTGGCCAGCTCCCGCGAGCAATTGCGCGAGTTGTCCGCCCACCTGGAGAGCGTTCGGGAAGAGGAAAAGGCCCGCATCGCCCGGGAAGTTCACGACGAATTGGGTCAGATGCTGACCGTGTTGAAGCTGGAAACGTCCATGTGCGAATTGGCCTACGCCCAGCTCGATCTGGGACTGCATGAACGCTTGAACAGCATGAAGCGGCTGATTGCTCAGCTGTTTCAACTGGTGCGCGATGTGGCCACGGCGCTACGGCCGCCGATTCTCGATGCCGGGATTGCCTCGGCCATTGAATGGCAGGCCCGGCGGTTCGAGGCGCGCACGCAGATCCCGTGCCTGGTACAAGTGCCGGATAACCTGCCGGTGCTCAGCGATGCCAAGGCCATCGGGCTGTTCCGGATCCTTCAGGAAGCGCTGACCAATGTCATGCGCCACGCCCAGGCGCATACTGTTGAACTGACGCTGGCCCTTGAGGGCGATGAACTCTGCCTGACTGTCAGCGATGATGGCGTAGGATTTGTCGCCGTCACCGGCAGGCCGACATCCTTTGGAGTGGTCGGCATGCGTGAGCGGGTGTTGATCATGGGCGGGCAGTTATCGCTTGAAAGTGAGCCGGGGGAGGGTACGACCCTGAGCGTGCGAGTGCCGTTGGACCGCTAAAAGATCGCAGCCTTCGGCAGCTCCTACGCCGAACGCATACCCCTGTAGGAGCTGCCGAAGGCTGCGATCTTTTCGGCGACAAGGCAATTTTTGAGGAGAGGCAAGTGATCCGTGTACTGGTAGCCGAAGACCATACCATCGTTCGCGAAGGCATCAAGCAATTGATCGGCCTGGCCAAGGACTTGCTGGTGGTAGGGGAGGCGAGCAATGGCGAGCAGTTGCTCGAGACCTTGCGTCATGTTCCGTGCGAAGTGGTGTTGCTGGATATCTCCATGCCAGGGGTCAACGGCCTGGAAGCGATTCCGCGGATTCGCGCCTTGAACAATCCCCCGGCGATTCTGGTGTTGTCGATGCACGACGAAGCACAAATGGCCGCTCGAGCCTTGAAGGTCGGCGCCGCAGGCTATGCGACCAAGGACAGCGATCCGGCATTGCTGCTGACGGCAATCCGCAAAGTCGCGGCGGGGGGGCGATACATCGACCCGGACCTGGCCGACCGCATGGTCTTCGAAGTCGGCCTGACTGATTCGCGGCCGTTGCACTCGTTGCTGTCGGAGCGTGAGTTCTCGGTGTTCGAACGCCTGGCCCAAGGCGCCAACGTCAACGACATCGCCCAACAACTGGCCCTCAGTAGCAAAACCATCAGCACCCACAAAGCGCGACTGATGCAGAAACTCAACATCACCTCCCTGGCCGAACTGGTGAAGTACGCGATGGAGCACAAACTCCTCTGACACCCCCCATCCACGGGTTCACTGCAAATCCCTGTGGGAGCGGTGGCATGTCCATTTGCGACATGCACACAAAGCCGCTTTTGCCTGTTCTTGCGGCTTGCAGATCACCGCTTGTCGCGATCGCGAATCGACATATCCATCCCCGCCATCCTTGTAGGGCAATCCCTACCCCCAATCTTCCATCCGGCTGAGGCGATTCTCTCCTGCGCCCCGATTTGCGCCCCTCCCAGCGTCCACTAGGCTTAGTCCACAGCAGTCATCAATAACAAAGGTGTGGGTATGAGCCAGGTTGATTCAAGCGCAGGGGCCAGCGATATTCTGGTCAGCTTTCGTGGAGTGCAAAAGAGCTACGACGGCGAGAACCTGATCGTCAAAGACCTCAACCTGGATATTCGCAAAGGCGAATTCCTCACCTTGCTCGGGCCGTCCGGCTCCGGCAAGACCACCAGTCTGATGATGCTCGCCGGTTTCGAAACACCGACCGCCGGCGAGATTCAACTGGCCGGGCGCTCCATCAACAACGTGCCGCCGCATAAACGCGACATCGGCATGGTGTTCCAGAACTACGCGTTGTTCCCGCACATGACGGTCGCCGAGAACCTGGCGTTCCCGCTGACCGTGCGCGGTTTGAACAAGAATGATGTCAGTGACCGGGTCAAACGTGTTTTGAGCATGGTTCAGCTCGACACCTTCGCCCAGCGTTATCCGGCGCAACTGTCCGGCGGCCAGCAACAGCGTGTGGCCTTGGCCCGTGCGTTAGTGTTCGAACCGCAACTGGTGCTGATGGATGAACCTCTTGGCGCACTGGACAAACAACTGCGCGAACACATGCAGATGGAAATCAAACACCTGCACCAGCGCCTCGGTGTGACCGTGGTCTACGTGACCCACGACCAGGGCGAAGCCCTCACCATGTCTGACCGTGTGGCGGTGTTCCACCAGGGCGAGATCCAGCAGATCGCACCACCGCGCTCCCTCTATGAAGAACCGAAAAACACCTTCGTCGCCAACTTCATCGGCGAGAACAACCGTCTCAATGGTCGCTTGCATAGCCACACCGGCGACCGCTGCGTAGTCGAGCTCGGTCGCGGTGAAAAGGTTGAAGCGCTGGCGGTCAATGTTGGCAAGACCGGCGAACCCGTCACGCTGTCGATTCGCCCGGAGCGCGTGAGTCTCAATGGTTCGAGCGAATCCTGCGTCAACCGCTTCTCGGGGCGGGTGGCGGAATTCATCTATCTGGGCGACCACGTCCGGGTTCGTCTGGAAGTCTGCGGCAAGACCGACTTCTTCGTGAAACAACCGATTGCCGAGCTCGATCCCGCGCTCGCTGTCGGCGACGTGGTACCGCTTGGCTGGCAGGTCGAACACGTTCGCGCGCTCGACCCACTTTTAGAGGCGCATTGATCGCCCCCTGCTTCACCAACACCAACCCTGCACGTGGAGAGAACAATAAATGTTGAGATCCCTGAAATTCACCGCTTTGGTCATGGGCATGATCGGTGCGGCACAAGCAATGGCGGCGGGCCCGGACCTGACCGTGGTGTCCTTTGGCGGGGCGAACAAGGCGGCGCAGGTCAAAGCCTTCTACGCACCGTGGGAAGCGGCGGGCAACGGCAAGATCGTGGCGGGCGAGTACAACGGCGAGATGGCCAAGGTCAAAGCCATGGTCGACACCAAGAGCGTGTCCTGGGACCTGGTGGAAGTTGAATCGCCAGAACTGTCCCGTGGTTGCGACGAGGACATGTTCGAGCAGCTTGATCCGAAGTTGTTCGGCAAGACCGAAGACTACGTCAAAGGCGCCATCCAGCCATGCGGCGTGGGCTTCTTCGTGTGGTCGACCGTGCTGGCCTACAACGCCGACAAACTGGCTTCCGCACCGACCAGCTGGGTTGATTTCTGGGATACCAAGAAATTCCCGGGCAAACGTGGCCTGCGCAAAGGCGCCAAGTACACCCTGGAATTCGCTCTGATGGCTGACGGCGTTGCGCCGAAAGACGTCTACAAAGTACTGGCCGGCAAGGATGGTCAGGACCGTGCGTTCAAGAAACTCGATGAGCTCAAACCAAGCATTCAGTGGTGGGAAGCCGGCGCACAACCGCCGCAGTACCTCGCTTCCGGCGACGTGGTCATGAGCTCGGCCTACAACGGCCGGATCGCGGCGGTACAGAAAGAAAGCAACCTGAAAGTGGTGTGGAACGGCGGTATCTACGACTTCGACGCATGGGCGATTCCAAAAGGACTGGACAAGACCCGTGCTGAAGCGGCGAAGAAATTCATCGCGTTCTCGGTAGCTCCGCAGCAGCAGAAGACCTACTCGGAAAACATCGCCTACGGCCCGGCCAACACCCAAGCCGTGCCGTTGCTGTCCAAGGATGTCCTGAAAGACATGCCGACCACCCCGGAAAACATCGCCAACCAGGTGCAGATCGACGTCAGCTTCTGGGCTGACAA
Source organism: Pseudomonas sp. TE12508 (assembly GCF_056279485.1). NCBI lineage: Bacteria > Pseudomonadati > Pseudomonadota > Gammaproteobacteria > Pseudomonadales > Pseudomonadaceae > Pseudomonas > Pseudomonas sp. TE12508. Next base: position 356,793 of record NZ_JBWCCN010000004.1, read on the forward strand.
CGGCGAGCAACTGGAGCAGCGTTTCAATTCCTGGGCTGCGAAGTAACCACGCTATACGGGACGACGGTTCACCGGATGATCGCTCCCACGCTCTGCGTGGGAATGCCGCCCGGGACGCTCCGCGTCCCTGTGACGCAGAGCGTCACTGGATGCGTTCCCACGCAGAGCGTGGGAACGATCAGTACCAAAAGTTCGAGGCGGCGTTTTTCGCCTCTGTAACGATCAAAGATTTCCGGAGTACGCCATGGCTATCGCCGTTCCCGTGAACGCGGGCACTGACCCCACCTTGAAGCAGCGGCTCAAGCACGCCGAGCGGATCAACCGCTGGAAAGCTCAAGCCTTGATCGCGCCGTTGGTGCTGTTTCTGTTGCTGGTGTTCCTGGTACCGATCGTGGCGCTGCTCTACAAAAGCGTCGGTAACCCCGAAGTGGTTGGCGCCATGCCGCGCACCGTGGCAGCCATCACCAGCTGGGATGGCCGAGGCCTGCCGGCAGAGCCTGTGTATAAGGCCGCCAGCGAAGACCTCGCCGAAGCCCGTAAGAATCAGACCTTGGGTGACTTGTCCAAGCGCTTGAACATGGAGTTGGCCGGCTACCGCAGCCTGCTGACCAAAACCGCACGCGCCTTGCCGTTCGCCACCGAGCCGACTTCCTATAAGGAAGCGCTCGAAGCGCTGGACGAGCGTTGGGGCGATCCGGCCTATTGGCAGGTCGTGCGCCGCAATACCAGTAATGTGACGCCTTATTACCTGCTGGCCGCTGTCGATCATCGTATCGACGACCTCGGTGAGCTGGCCCCGGCCACCCCCGATCAGGCGATCTACCTCGATATCTTTGCCCGGACCTTCTGGATGGGCCTGATCATCACCGTGATCTGCCTGGTGCTTGCCTATCCACTGGCCTACCTGCTGGCGAACCTGCCGTCCCGGCAAAGCAACCTGTTGATGATTCTGGTGCTGTTGCCGTTCTGGACCTCGATTCTGGTGCGGGTCGCTGCGTGGATCGTGTTGCTACAGTCGGGCGGTTTGATCAACAGCGGGCTGATGGCCATGGGCATTATCGATAAGCCGCTGGAGCTGGTGTTCAACCGCACCGGGGTTTATATCTCGATGGTGCACATCCTGCTGCCATTCATGATTCTGCCGATCTACAGCGTAATGAAAGGCATCTCGCCGACTTACATGCGTGCGGCGATTTCCCTCGGCTGCCACCCGTTCGCCAGTTTCTGGCGGGTGTATTTCCCGCAGACCTATGCCGGTGTCGGCGCCGGTTGCCTGTTGGTGTTCATCCTCGCCATCGGCTACTACATCACCCCGGCGTTGCTGGGCAGCCCGAACGATCAGATGGTCAGTTATTTCGTCGCCTTCTACACCAACACCAGCATCAACTGGGGCATGGCGACCGCGCTCGGTGGGCTGTTGCTGCTGGCGACGGTGGTGCTTTATCTGATTTACAGCTGGCTGGTGGGCGCCAGTCGCCTGCGCCTGAGCTAAGGGGAGAATGAAATGCTGAGTCCTTACATGTCGCCCATCGAACGGGTGTGGTTCTACAGCTTGCGGATTCTCTGCGGCTTGATTTTGTTGTTCCTGATCCTGCCGGTGCTGGTGATCATTCCGCTGTCGTTCAACTCGGGGAGTTTTCTGGTCTATCCGCTGCAAGGCTTCTCACTGCACTGGTACCAGGACTTCTTTGCTTCGGCGGAATGGATGCGTTCGTTGAAGAACAGCATGATCGTGGCTCCGGCGGCGACCGTGCTGGCGATGATCTTCGGTACGCTGGCAGCGATCGGCCTGACCCGGGGCGATTTCCCGGGCAAACCGCTGGTGATGGCACTGGTGATTTCGCCGATGGTGGTGCCGGTAGTGATCATTGGTGTGGCCAGTTACCTGACCTTTGCCCCACTGGGATTTGGCAACAGCTATACCTCGCTGATCGTCGTGCACGCCGTCTTGGGTGTGCCGTTTGTGATCATCACGGTATCGGCGACGTTGCAGGGGTTTAACCAGAACCTGGTACGGGCCGCTGCAAGCCTGGGGGCTTCGCCGCTGACCGCGTTCCGTCGGGTGACCTTGCCGTTGATTGCGCCGGGCGTGATTTCCGGTGCGCTGTTTGCCTTTGCCACCTCATTCGATGAAGTGGTGGTGACGCTGTTCCTCGCCGGTCCCGAACAAGCGACCTTGCCTCGGCAGATGTTCAGCGGCATCCGTGAAAACCTCAGCCCGACGATTGCCGCTGCCGCGACGCTGCTGATTGCGTTCTCGGTGGTCCTGCTGCTGACACTGGAATGGCTGCGTGGGCGCAGCGAAAAACTTCGCACCGCGCAGGTCTGACGGCCAGATGATCGTTCCCACGCTCCGCGTGGGAATGCAGCCCGGGACGCTCCGCGTCCCATCGAGAGCCGAACGCGGAGCGTCCGTTGAGGCATTCCCACGCGGAGCGTGGGAACGATCGGTAGGTTGCGGGCATGGTTATTCATGACCTGAATAGCAGACAACCCCCAATCCCCAGCTACTATTGTGCCCAGCTCCCCTATCTATAAGAGGCTGCGCACATGAGTCTTTCCTCTTTCAAAATCGCTCACAAACTGATCACTGGCGCAGGTGCCATCGAGCAACTGGCGGCTGAGCTCACACGTCTGGACATCGATAACCCGCTGATCGTCACCGATGCTGCACTGGTCAAGTCCGGCACGGTAGAGCTGGCGCTGGCGCAGCTGGGCGAGCGCAGTTACGAGATTTTCGACCGGGTGCTGCCGGATCCGGAAATCGCCATCGTCGAAGATTGCATGCGGGTTTACCGTGAAGGCGGGCATGACGGATTGATTGGTCTCGGTGGCGGCAGTGCCATCGACATCGCCAAGAGTGTTGCCGCTTATGCCGGTTACCACGGCGCCCTGGAGGACTTGTTCGGCGTCGATCAGGTGCCGCGCAAAGGCCCGCCGCTGATTGCTATCCCGACCACTGCCGGCACCGGTTCGGAAGTGACCAACGTGGCCATCCTCTCCGACAAGATCGCGCAACTGAAGAAAGGTATTGTCAGCGATTACCTGTTGCCGGACGTGGCACTGATCAGCCCGCAAATGACCCTGACCTGCCCGCGCAGTGTCACCGCTGCCAGTGGCGTCGATGCGCTGGTGCACGCCATCGAGTCCTACCTGTCGCTCAATGCCTCGCCAATCACCGATGCCTTGGCTATTGGCGCGATCAAACTGATTACCAAAGCACTGCCCAAGGCCTACGCCAATCCATCCCATCTGCAAGCCCGCGAAGACATGGCCACCGCCAGCCTGATGGCCGGCATGGCGTTCGGCAATGCCGGGGTCGGCGCGGTGCATGCGTTGGCGTATCCACTGGGCGGGCGTTTCAACATTGCCCATGGCGTCAGCAATGCCTTGCTGCTGCCGTATGTCATGACCTGGAACAAGATGGCTTGCGTGGAGCGCATGCAGGATATTGCCGAGGCCATGGGGGTGAAGACCGCTCATCTGAGCGCCAACGAAGCGGCGGACAAAGCCGTGGAGGCGATGACCGAGCTGTGTGCAGCGGTAGAAATCCCGCTGGGCCTGCGCAGTTTCGGGGTGCCCGAGGATGCGATCCCGGCCATGGCCGAGGAAGCCGCCGGGATTGAGCGCCTGATGCGTAACAATCCGCGCAAGTTGAGTACCGTCGATATCGAGAAGATCTACCGAGCGGCCTATTAGTACCCAATCATCGCAGCACGGTGCGCGCGTCAAAGCATGAGGTATACAATGCGCGCCATCGTGATTCTGCTCAAAAAAGGTGCGTCATGCAGCCCTTCGTCATTGCTCCGTCGATTCTCTCCGCCGACTTCGCCCGCCTGGGCGAGGAAGTGGACAACGTCCTGGCCGCCGGCGCCGACTTCGTGCACTTCGATGTCATGGACAACCACTACGTGCCAAACCTGACCATCGGCCCGATGGTGTGTGCCGCGCTGCGCAAGTACGGCGTGACCGCGCCGATCGATGCGCACTTGATGGTCAGCCCGGTGGACCGCATCGTCGGTGACTTCATCGAAGCCGGTGCGACCTACATTACTTTCCACCCGGAAGCCACGCAGCACGTCGACCGTTCCCTGCAACTGATCCGCGAGGGCGGCTGCAAGGCGGGCCTGGTGTTCAACCCGGCGACCCCGCTGGACGTGCTCAAGTACGTGATGGACAAGGTCGACATGATCCTCTTGATGAGCGTCAACCCGGGTTTCGGCGGACAGAAGTTCATCCCCGGCACTCTCGATAAGCTGCGTGAAGCGCGGGCGCTGATCGATGCCTCCGGTCGTGATATCCGCCTGGAGATCGACGGTGGCGTGAATGTGAACAACATTCGCGAAATCGCTGCTGCTGGCGCCGACACCTTCGTGGCCGGTTCGGCGATCTTTAATGCGCCGAACTACCAGGAAGTGATTGAAAAAATGCGCTCCGAACTGGCGCTGGCTCGCCCATGAGTGGTTTTGAGCAGCTGTTCCCCGGGCGTCTGCCGCGGCTGGTGATGTTCGATCTGGATGGCACGCTGGTCGATTCGGTCCCCGATCTCGCGGCGGCCGTGGATAACATGCTGCTCAAACTCGGGCGTCAACCTGCCGGTATCGAACCGGTACGGGAGTGGGTCGGCAACGGCGTGCACATGCTGGTGCGCCGGGCCTTGGCCAACCACATCGACGCCGAGGGTGTCGATGAGGTCGAGGCCGAGCATGCCCTGGAATTGTTCAACGGCTTTTATGAAGATGGTCACGAACTGACGGTGGTTTACCCCGGCGTGCGTGACACCCTGAAATGGCTGCACAAGCAGGGTGTCGAGATGGCGCTGATCACCAACAAGCCGGAGCGCTTCGTCGCGCCGCTGTTGGACCAGATGAAAATCGGTCGTTATTTCCGCTTGATCATCGGCGGCGACACCCTGCCACAGAAAAAGCCGGACCCGGCAGCGCTGTTTTTCGTGATGAAAATGACCAACATCCCGGCGTCGCAATCTTTGTTCGTCGGCGACTCGCGCAGCGATGTGCTGGCGGCGAAAGCGGCGGGGGTCAAATGCGTGGCCCTCAGTTATGGCTATAACCACGGTCGGCCGATTGCCGAAGAATCGCCGGCGCTGGTGATCGATGATCTGCGCAAACTAATTCCCGGTTGCCTGGATCCGGCCGCTGAGATAACGTTGCCCGACGCTGTTCAATCCCCTCCTGGAAACGCCATCGTGGTGGTCACTCGCAAACTCTGGATGAAAGTCATCAAGGCCCTGGCCCGCTGGCGTTGGCGCGCCTGACTTGTTCCTGGCCGGCATACCGGCGCGTTTGCATACCTGACTGTTAGACCCTCAAGCCACGAGGCTACCCCATGATCCGCGAAGAATTCCTGCGTTTGGCCGCTGCCGGCTACAACCGCATCCCGCTTGCCTGCGAAACCCTGGCCGACTTCGACACGCCGTTGTCGATCTACCTGAAACTGGCCGACGAGCCCAACTCCTACCTGCTGGAGTCGGTGCAGGGCGGCGAGAAATGGGGCCGTTATTCGATCATTGGCCTGCCGTGCCGCACCGTGCTGCGGGTTCACGATCACCACGTCAGCGTGACCCACGACGGCGTCGAGATCGAAAGCCACGATGTTGAAGACCCGCTGGCCTTTGTCGAAGCCTTCAAGGCGCGTTACAACGTGCCGACCATCGCCGGTCTGCCGCGCTTCAATGGTGGTCTGGTGGGCTACTTCGGTTATGACTGCGTGCGCTATGTGGAGAAGCGTCTGGGCAAATGCCCGAACCCGGATCCACTGGGCGTACCGGACATTCTGCTGATGGTGTCCGATGCGGTGGTGGTGTTCGACAACCTCGCCGGCAAAATGCACGCGATTGTCCTGGCCGATCCATCGCAGGAAGAAGCCTTCGAGCAAGGTCAGGCGCGCCTGCAAGCGCTGCTCGAACAACTCCGTCAGCCGATCACCCCGCGCCGCGGCCTGGACTTCAGCAAACAGCAATCGGCTGACCCGGTGTTCCGCTCGAGCTTCACCCAGAACGATTACGAAAAAGCCGTCGACACCATCAAGGAATACATCCTGGCCGGTGACTGCATGCAGGTCGTGCCGTCCCAGCGTATGTCGATCGACTTCAAGGCTGCGCCTATCGATCTGTATCGGGCGCTGCGCTGCTTCAACCCGACGCCTTACATGTACTTCTTCAACTTCGGCGACTTCCACGTCGTCGGCAGTTCGCCGGAAGTATTGGTGCGGGTCGAAGACAACCTGATCACCGTGCGCCCGATTGCCGGCACTCGTCCGCGAGGCGCCAACGAAGAGGCTGACGTGGCGCTGGAAAAAGACCTGCTGTCGGACGACAAGGAAATCGCCGAGCACTTGATGCTGATCGATCTGGGCCGCAACGACACCGGTCGGGTTTCGGAAATCGGTTCGGTGAAACTCACCGAGAAGATGGTGATCGAGCGTTATTCCAACGTGATGCACATCGTGTCCAACGTCACTGGCCAATTGAAGGCCGGGCTGACGGCGATGGACGCACTGCGGGCGATCCTGCCGGCCGGCACCTTGTCTGGCGCGCCGAAGATTCGCGCGATGGAAATCATTGATGAGCTGGAACCGGTCAAGCGTGGTGTCTACGGCGGCGCGGTCGGTTACTTCGCCTGGAACGGCAACATGGACACCGCGATTGCAATCCGCACCGCAGTGATCAAGAACGGCGAACTGCACGTGCAGGCCGGTGGCGGCATCGTCGCCGACTCTGTGCCGGCACTGGAATGGGAAGAAACCCTGAACAAGCGCCGCGCCATGTTCCGTGCAGTAGCCCTGGCCGAGCAGACGCCGGACACCTGAGTTCATGCAATACCTGTGGGAGCGAGCCTGCTCGCGATGGGGCCAGCACTGCTGACATTGATGCTGCCTGGCTCATCGCTATCGCGAGCAGGCTCGCTCCCACATGGATCTCACCACCAAAAAACGCGGCGCCTGTGAGGGCGCCGCGTTTTTTTATTGCCTGCGGTTTAGAAATCCAGCGCCACCCCAACGCTGATGCCCTGTTGGGTAAAGTCATCATCCTTGCGGAACGTGTAACCACCACGCAGCGCCAGGTCGGCGGTCAACTTGTGGCTGACCCCCAGGCTCACGCGGTTCAAGTGACTCTGCGGCGTATAACCTTCCAGCGTAAAGTCGTTCGCCGGCAGGCTGTTGAGGGCGATGTTTACCTTCTGAACGTCATCTTCGTATTCGCGTTCGTAGGCATATTCGCCAAATACCTGGGTCTGACGTGTGAAGTTGTATTTGCCTTGCAAGCCGACACCCAGGCGTTTCGAGTCTCGGGTCTGATCATCAAAGGTCAGCGCCGTGGAGCGGTTGCTGTTTTCCGAGTAGCCGTCGACTTCCACTTTGGCGTAATCGGCGCTGATGAACGGTGACAGATGCCATTCGCTGCCCGGTTGCGCAATGTCATAGCCGAGGCGAGTGCTGAAGGCCCAGAGGTGGCCATCGGTATCACCCTTTTCCCCACCTTCGCTGACACCCAGGTCGAATTTGCGTTCGAGGTTGTCGTAATCCAGTTTGCCACCGGTCAATGCGGCATCGGCCCACCAGCGATTCTGCTGAAACTGGGCGAAGGCGGTCGCCAGATAGCTATTGAGTTTGTAGTCCGAATCGTTACTACCGGCGTCCAGGTTCTGACGATAGAAGCCTGCTGCCACACCAACGCGCCAGGCTTCATTGAGGCGATAGCTGCCGCCGATATTCAGGTTGTAGCCGCTGCCATCGGCGCTGGCGCCGCTGCTTTGGCTATCGACATCCAGATGCTGGCCACCGCCGGCGACAATCGCGCGCCATTGGCCGACGGCCTGCCAGTTCTCCCAGTCGGATTGCCACTGGCTACGCAGTTCATCCTGATGGGCGCGTAAGGTGGCGTGGGCCATTTCCGGCAGCAACGTCAGTTCCCAAGGTGCCGACAGCAAGGAATAGGCGTAATCGGCTATCAGCTTTTGCCCGGCTTCCGTGGGGTGAACCGAGTCGTTATAAATCAGCTTGCTCGGGTCCGGGGTGGCACTGTTGATGCCATACACGGCGTTCTCCGTACAACCGCTGCCGCTAAAACAGGTGGCCGTCAGGTTCTGGCCGGTGGCGAGGCCGAAACGCGCCGGGTCGGCGAAGGTTTCCTGCAGCAGCAGTGGAATGTTCAGCGGGATAATTTCGGCATTGATCCCCGCCAGGCGTGTGACCAACTGTTGATTAAAGTCGGTACTCAGCTGCGAGATCGAGGCTTGTAATGGAGTGCCATTGACGGCGGGCGTCAATCCAAGGTCGGGCAGCAGCCAGACCACGATGTATTTGGCGCCGGCTGTTTGCAGGGTCTGCACGCTGTCGGCCAGTTGATTTGCCGCGGTGTTGGCCTGGACGGTATTGAGTACGCGGCCTTGAAGGAAGTCGTTGCCGCCCCCGGAAATGTAATACAGCGCATTCGGATCGGCGCGGAAATTGTTCGTCGGCAGATAGCCTGGTCGGGTGCGTTCGCCCGTGGCGGATTCGGTAGTGATCGAATCCAGAATCTGGTCGGTGCGGTAACCGCCGACGGCCCAGTTGTTGCCATCCACCAGTCCTTCATTGGCGCGTACTGCCGAAGTCGAGGCGGCGGTCTGGTCTGCTGAGAACCCGAGACGTCCACCCAACAATTGCGTGGAGTTCAGCGAGCGAAATTCACCACTGCCATCCAGGTAAACCGGCCCGGTCCGGTTGGTAAAACGCTGGGTCGCACCGGCAGGGCCACCCGTGTCGGTAAACTGCCCGGCATCGTTGAGGCTGTCGCCAAAGACGACGAAATTCGAATACGGGTTGGGCGCGGCAATCGCCTGGGAACAGGCAGCAGCGAGCAGGCATCCGGCGAGCGGTACAAACAACGTCTGTTTGATCATGAGCAAGTCCGTTTATTTATTGTTGTTGTAAACGAAACGACAGTACCAAAAACTTCCGGCCCTTTGCCATCTGTCGCGAACCCTTTGATTGTTTCGCGAGCTGTCGCCCCGGCCATATTGCACGCTCTGCCCAGCTAAGTTACTGTGCCGAGACGTATGAATGAGACCTTCCCCGTGTTGATCGTCAGTAAACTCCTGGATCAAGTCATCAAGGCACACGCCCGTTGGCGTTGGCGCGCCTGAATCTTTTCTGCCGGCCTGGCCGGACCTGTACCGCTTTGCCTTCTTTACCTGTATGAAATGCCGCTTTGCTGGCGCCACTCCAGCACCTGACAAAGCGCAGCGCACTGCGGGTAAATCATTCGAAGGCCGTCTTAAAAGTCAGTGAATTCAAGAGGTTCTTAACGCCATGTTGCTGATGATCGATAACTACGACTCTTTTACTTACAACGTTGTGCAATACCTTGGCGAGCTGGGCTCCGAGGTCAAGGTCGTGCGCAACGATGAACTCACCATTGCCGAAATCGAAGCTCTCAACCCTGAGCGCATCGTCGTGTCGCCCGGTCCTTGCACTCCGACCGAAGCCGGTATTTCCATCGAAGCGATCAAGCACTTCGCCGGCAAACTGCCGATTCTCGGCGTTTGCCTGGGGCACCAATCCATCGGGCAAGCCTTTGGTGGTGATGTGGTCCGTGCCCGTCAGGTCATGCACGGTAAGACTAGCCCGGTATTTCACGAGGACAAGGGCGTATTCGAAGGCCTGAATCGCCCGCTGACGGTCACCCGCTACCACTCGCTGATCGTCAAGCGCGAAACCCTGCCCGATTGCCTGGAGCTGACCGCCTGGACCCAGCTCGAAGACGGCTCGGTCGACGAGATCATGGGCCTGCGCCACAAGACGCTGAACATCGAAGGTGTGCAGTTCCACCCTGAGTCTATCCTCACCGAACAGGGACACGAATTGTTCGCCAACTTCCTCAAACAAACCGGCGGCACGCGCTAAGGACTTTTCATGGATATCAAGACAGCCCTGAGCCGTATCGTCGGCCACCTCGACCTCAGTACCGATGAGATGCGCGATGTCATGCGCGAAATCATGACCGGGCAATGCACGGATGCGCAGATCGGTGCGTTCATGATGGCCATGCGCATGAAGAGCGAAAGCATCGATGAGATCGTCGGCGCCGTGACGGCGATGCGCGAGTTGGCGGACAAGGTTGAACTCAACACCCTCGACGGCGTGGTCGATGTGGTCGGCACCGGCGGCGACGGTGCGAACATTTTCAACGTTTCCACCGCTTCTTCGTTTGTCGTTGCCGCGGCCGGTTGCACCGTGGCCAAGCACGGTAACCGTGCGGTGTCGGGTAAAAGCGGCAGCGCCGACCTGCTGGAGGCGGCCGGTATCTACCTGAACCTGACGCCGGTTCAGGTGGCGCGTTGCATCGACAACGTCGGCATCGGTTTCATGTTTGCCCAGACTCACCATAGCGCCATGAAGCACGCCGCCGGCCCGCGCCGCGAGCTGGGCTTGCGCACCTTGTTCAACATGCTCGGCCCGCTTACGAATCCGGCCGGTGTGAAACATCAGGTGGTGGGTGTGTTCAGTCAGGCGTTGTGCCGGCCATTGGCGGAAGTTTTGCAGCGTCTGGGTAGCAAGCACGTACTGGTGGTGCATTCGAAGGATGGCCTGGACGAGTTCAGTCTGGCGGCTCCGACCTTTGTGGCTGAATTGAAGAATGACCAGATCACCGAGTATTGGGTCGAGCCCGAAGACCTGGGGATGAAGAGCCAGAGCCTGCACGGTCTGGCGGTGGAAAGCCCGGCGGCTTCCCTTGAGCTGATTCGCGATGCCTTGGGCAAGCGCAAGACCGAGAACGGTCAGAAAGCCGCCGAGATGATCGTACTCAACGCCGGTGCCGCGTTGTACGCCGCCGACCATGCCAGCAGTTTGAAAGAAGGCGTTGCCCTGGCGCACGATGCGCTGCACACAGGCCTCGCTCGGGAAAAACTTGAGGAATTGGGTGCATTTACCGCGGTATTCAAAGTGGAGAATGAGGGATGAGTGTGCCGACGGTTCTGGAAAATATTCTGGCCCGCAAAGTCCAGGAAGTCGCCGAGCGTAGCGCCCGTGTGAGCCTGGCGGAGCTGGAAAATCTGGCCAAGGCGGCCGATGCACCCCGTGGTTTCGCCAAGGCATTGATCGATCAGGCCAAGACGAAACAGCCGGCGGTCATTGCTGAAATCAAGAAGGCTTCGCCAAGCAAAGGCGTGATTCGCGAGAACTTCGTTCCCGCCGACATCGCCAAAAGTTACGAAAAGGGCGGGGCGACTTGCCTGTCGGTGCTCACCGACATCGATTACTTCCAGGGCGCCGATGCGTATCTGCAACAGGCTCGGGCGGCATGCAAGCTGCCGGTGATCCGCAAGGATTTCATGATCGATCCGTATCAGATCGTCGAGTCCCGTGCCCTGGGTGCTGACTGCGTGCTGTTGATCGTTTCCGCACTGGATGACGTGAAAATGGCCGAACTGGCGGCCGTGGCCAAAAGCGTCGGTCTCGATGTGCTGGTGGAAGTCCACGACGGCGATGAGCTGGAGCGGGCCTTGAAGACACTCGACACGCCACTGGTGGGCGTGAACAACCGCAACCTGCACACTTTCGAAGTCAATCTGGAAACCACCCTCGACCTGTTGCCGCGTATCCCGCGTGATCGTCTGGTAATTACCGAGAGTGGCATTCTTAACCGGGCCGATGTCGAGCTGATGGAAATCAGCGACGTGTATGCGTTCCTGGTCGGCGAAGCATTCATGCGCGCCGAAAGCCCGGGTACCGAACTGCAGCGCCTGTTCTTTCCCGAGCGTGGCATTCCAGTGAGCGGTTCTACGCTCGACTGATTGAAAATCGGGGCGCTCCCTTCGCGAGCAAGCCCGCTCCCACATTAGCCCGCGTTCATCCAGACAACGCGAATCCACTGTGGGAGCGGGCTTGCTCGCGAAGGCGGCATAAGATGCACCACAGACTGACCGTCCTATGGAAGACCTTATGACCTCACCAACTCCTCTGACCATCGAAGCCGGCCTGCTCGCCGAGCAGGACCTGTTGGCCCATGTGTGCACCGGTGAGTCGGAATTCGGTCTGCTGTTCTGGCAACCCACTGACCGCGCATTGGTCATGCCTCGTCGCTTGAATCGTCTGCCACAGTTCGAGGATGCCTGCGAAGTCTCCGCTGCCGCCGGCTGGCCGGTATTACTGCGCGAAACCGGCGGTGAGCCGGTACCGCAATCGGCCTCGACCATCAACATCGCACTGGTTTATGCCCCTCCGCGCAGTGAAGGCGATCTGAACCGCATCGAAACCGGCTACCGGCGTCTGTGCGATCCGATCTGTCAGTTACTGGATGAGCTGGGCGGCACTTCGTCCCTGGGCGAAATCGAGGGCGCGTTCTGCGACGGCCGTTTCAACGTTAACCTTGATGGTCGAAAGATGGTGGGCACTGCCCAGCGGTGGCGCCAGAGCAAGGGCGGTCAGCGTCCGGTCGGCCTGGTGCACGGGGCGATGTTGATCGATGACGAGCGAGAGTCGATGGTCGCGGCGGTCAATCGGTTCAATGAGGCCTGTGGCCTGGAGCAGCGGGTTCGCGCTGAAAGCCACATCGCTCTGCATGAAAAGTTTGCCGCTCCTGACGCACTGGAACGGCTCGATGCGCTATACCGACAGTTGCTGGCAGACATGCTCGGAGCTTAAATTCTCGGGTCCTGGTTTTCGAGCTTAGCGCGTGCCGAAGACCACCATGGTCTTGCCTTTGACGTCGACCAGGTTGCGCTCCTCCAGATCCTTGAGCACGCGGCCGACCATCTCACGGGAACAACCGACAATCCGGCCGATTTCCTGACGGGTCACCTTGATCTGCATGCCGTCCGGGTGAGTCATGGCGTCAGGCTGCTTGCACAGTTCCAGCAGACAGCGTGCAACGCGACCGGTCACGTCGAAGAATGCCAAGTCACCGACCTTGCGCGTGGTATTGCGCAGGCGCTGTGCGATTTGTCCGCTGAGCACGTAAAGAATGTCTGGATCTTGTTGGGACAGCTCGCGGAATTTCGCGTAGCTGATTTCCGCGACATCGCATTCGACCTTGGCGCGTACCCAAGCGCTACGTTCCTGTTCCTGGCCGGCTTGCTCAAACAGACCCAGCTCGCCGAAAAAGTCGCCGGAATTGAGGTAGGCAATGATCATTTCACGGCCGTCGTCATCCTCAATCAGGATGGTCACCGAACCTTTGATGATGAAAAACAGCGTGTCCGAGCGGTCACCGGCACAAATGATGTTGCTCTTGGCTGCATAGCGACGGCGCTGGCAGTGCATCAACAGTTTGTCGAGGTTCTTGATTTTGGGTGTGGGGGTAATAGCAACCATGGTTGTATCCCGAAAAGACTGCACGGTATGTTTGTTTTTTTGTAGGAGCTGGCGAGGCCTGCGATCCTTTTTATTCGCTGCAAAGCTGGCGATGCGCCATTGGTTTGGCGTCAGCTTAACAGACGCATTCCTTCAAGATTCGAGAATTTGCCTACGACGCAGATGGTTATGTCCTAGGAAGGCGAAGCGCTGCCAATCAAGGGCCCTGTGCTAAGCTGGCGACCCTTTTTTAGACAGTGGAGTCTTGGCGATGAAGGCACGCATCCAATGGGCTGGCGAAGCCATGTTCCTCGGTGAATCCGGCAGTGGTCATGTCGTGGTCATGGACGGACCGCCCGAAGCCGGCGGTCGTAACCTGGGTGTCCGGCCGATGGAAATGCTCCTGCTGGGTGTTGGCGGCTGCAGCAATTTTGATGTGGTCAGCATCCTCAAGAAGTCCCGTCAGGCCGTCGAAAGCTGCGAAGCGTTCCTTGAAGCCGAGCGTGCGACCGAAGATCCGAAGGTTTTCACCAAAATCCACATGCACTTCGTGGTCAAGGGCCGCGGGCTGAAAGAAGCCCAGGTCAAGCGCGCCATCGAGCTGTCGGCCGAGAAGTATTGCTCGGCCTCGATCATGCTCGGCGCGGCTGGCGTGGCGATTACCCACGACTACGAAATCATCGAGCTCGGTTGAATCGACGTGCAGACTCAGGTGATGCAAATTTTCTACGCGCGCAACATGCCGAACTAAGAGTTCCGAGTACAAAAAAAGGCGACTACCTCGAGGTAGTCGCCTTTTTTATTGCGAAACGCGGCTCCTGTGGGAGCGGGCTTGCCCGCGATGGGGACGTCGCGGGCGCTGCAATACTTAGATCCGATACGTACTCTTGGTCATTACCTTGGCCAACAGACTCATGCCGAACTTCACCGGTGCAGGAAAACGGAACCCCCCGGCATCCAGCGCACTTTCGGCGTGGTGTTCCTCATCAATGCGCATCTGCTCGAGGATCGCCCGGGATTTTTCGTCCTCGGCCGGCAGTTGCTCAAGGTGTTCATTCAGGTGTTTGCAGACCTGATGCTCGGTGGCAGCAACGAAACCCAGGCTGACTTTGTCGCTGATCAACCCGGCGACCGCGCCAATCCCGAACGACATGCCGTAGAACAGCGGATTGAGGATGCTGGTGTGGCTGCCCAGCTGATGAATGCGTTGTTCGCACCACACCAGATGGTCGATTTCTTCTTCGGCGGCGTGCTCCATGGCGGCGCGCACTTTCGGCAGCTTGGCGGTCAGGGCCTGGCCTTGATACAGCGCCTGGGCGCAGACTTCGCCGGTATGGTTGATGCGCATTAAACCAGCGACGTGTCGGGTGTCCTCGTCGCTCATTTGCGCATCCGGCTGCACGATGGCCGGCGACGGACGGTAGGGCTGACCACTGAAGGGCAGCAAAGTACGCATCGCGGCGTCGGCTTGCAGCAGAAGACGGTCAATTGGCGAGTAGTGACGTTGGGTAGTCATGCTGACCTCCGGGAAGAATCTCGGCGGCCAGTTTAACCCAATCGGCCGGGGGAGGGTTTGCGTTGGGTCATTTGTGGCGAGGGAGCTTGCTCCCGCTCGGCCGCGAAGCGGTCGTAAATTCAGCCCATCGATCGGGCTGAAAAATACGACGCATGGATTGGGGCTGCGGCACAGCCCAGCGGGAGCAAGCTCCCTTGCCACATCAGCCCGGCGGCCAGTGCATCTGGCGCTGACCCAATACATGCATATGTATGTGATAGACGGTCTGCCCACCTAGTGGATTGCAATTCATGACCACGCGGAAGCCCTCTTCGCAACCCAGTTCCAAGGCCAGACGCTGGGCAGTGAACAGAATATGCCCAGCCAATGCCTTGTCGTCCTCGGTCAGGTCGTTAAGCGTGCGCACCGCTTTTTTCGGGATCACCAGAAAATGCACCGGTGCCTGTGGCGCGATGTCGTGGAAGGCCAGTACCTGGTCGTCCTCGTAAATGATCTTCGCCGGGATTTCCCGGTTGATGATCTTGGTGAACAGAGTATCCACAGCTGTTTTCTCCGTTGTTTGGGCTGGCCTGAGTGTAACCATGGGGCAGGGTCAGAGCCCAGTCTTTTGCCTTGAGGATTTGATCAGCGCGGGCAATAGGCTTTGTTGACCATGCCCGCGATTGTCCGGGTCAGCCAGCGTGAGCCGAGCCGCGGCAGGAACGCGAACCAGCGATTCAGGCGACCGGGGATAATAATGGCGCGATTTTTCGCCAGCGCGCGCACGGTATAGAGCGCGACTTCTTCTGGGCTCATCAGCAAATTGCTCTCGACCAGTTTGTCGGTGTCCAGTTGCGCGGTGCGGAAAAACGCCGTGCGGGTCGGGCCGGGGCACAGCACCGATACCTTGACCGCGCACTTTTTCAGTTCAACGCGCAAACCTTCGGAAAAATGCAGCACGTAAGCCTTGCTGGCGTAGTAAGTGCTCATCCAGGGGCCGGGATGGAACGCTGCGACAGAGGCGACGTTCAGAATCTGTCCGCCGCCCTGCAAGGCCATGCTGTTGCCGATGGCATGGCACAAGCGAGTGAGGGCCAGGATGTTCACTTCGATCAAATCCTGCTCGGTCATCCAGTCCTGGGCCAGGAACGGGCCGCAGGTACCGAGACCGGCACAGTTGACCAGCAAATCGATTTGCCGGTCGCCTTCCTCCAGTTCCAGCAAAAAACCGGACAGTCTCAGTGGCTCGCCCAGGTCACAGGCGCGAAACAGCACCTCCACACCAAAACGTTGAGTCAGTTCAATCGCAATGCTTTCCAGCTGATCACGCTGTCGGGCCACCAGAATCAGGCTGCGGCCGCGCCGGGCCAGCGCTTCGGCCATCGCCAGGCCGATGCCGCTGGAAGCGCCAGTGATCAGAGCGTAACGGGTCATGCAGTTCTCCATCGCAACAGCTCCGCGCCGGCGACGCAGGTGTCACGGGCGGGGAGCGCTGTTCATTCTTTCGCAGAGTCTACAGGGGGCTCGGCTGCTTCGGCTGCATCATCGGATGAATTTGGCGCTTGTTCAGCCTCATCGGCCGGCTCGACTTCAACTTCATCGGTGATCATCGAGCTGTTTTGATAGGTGCTCTCGGTAGCGCTTTCATACTCATCCTGGATCGCAGTGAGGCCACCAGTCAGCCCGCCCACAAACATGATTGCGATAAACACCAGCCACAGCGAAGCCAGCACCCTGACCGCGTTGCTGTTGGGCGGTGGTGGTGCGCCATATCGGTTGGCCGTGTTGTTACCCGGCACGATCATTATTACAAACGGAAAAACGCTGCCCACGACCGGTACAAGGTTCAGCAGCCAAAGCCAGCCGGACCAGCCGATATCGTGCAAGCGCTGCACACTGAACTGGATGCTGATGAAGGCGAGCACCACGACCAGGATAAAGGCCAGCAGGCCAGCGAGAATCAAGCCGGCAGTCGAGTCTGTGCTAATGAGCGCGAAGCCGAAAATAGCCAACACGGAGCCAACGCCAAGCGTCACCAGCGTAAGAGCCATCGTCCAGGCCAGAAAGCGCAAGCGACCGATGCGGCCAACGAAACTGAAGGCCTTGAGTGCAGAAAACTCCGGGAGTGCTTCGCCGACAGAGGCGCGGGGCGGTGCATAGGGAGAATCGGGATCTGCCGTGACAGGTTGGCTGCTGGCAGGAGCGTGTTCGTGAACGTCGGACAGGTTCAGCTCGATCGAGGGTTCTGTTTCGATTCGGGCATCGATCCCGGTTTTCGTCAGCGCCTGAAGGTAAGTCTGCGCATCGGCGTGGGACAGGTCGCGTTTGAGCGCAACCTGCCGGCCACTGAACAGGCGTTCGATGGCCGCGACGTCGCTTTTGAACAGCTCGGCGAGGTTGAGCTTCGCGGTGGTGACGTCCACACCTGGCAGCAGAGCGCCATCGAAGACGATCTTGAAACGGTTTTCGCTCATGGCCGAGGCATCCTTGTCGCGAGAGTTTGTAATAGACGGAGTTGCAAATATGGAGTGTAGGGCCAGCCGGATTGGGCTGGCCAAGTTTTTCTGTCAGCGCGGCCAGCGCTTGGGCAACGCCGCCGCCAGTTCCAGCGCCTTGCGGTATTCGGCATCGAGACGTGCGACCAGTTGATCGACACTCGGCAGGTCCTCGATTTCCCCGACGCCCTGGCCTGCAGACCACACGGTTTTCCAGGCTTTGGCTTCATCGTTCAATGGCTTGAGCTTGGAGCCGAAGTCCACCTCGCCCTTGCCTTGCAGGGCTGCCATGTCGAAACCGGCGGCCTCAAGGCTCCGTCGCATGAAACTCGCCGGTACTCCCGACACCGCTGGAGTATGGACGATGTCTGCGGCTCTGGAAGTCAGGAGCATCTCCTTATACGCGTCAGGGGCATGACTTTCCGTGGTGCCGATAAATCGCGTACCGAAGTAGGCCAAATCCGCGCCGAGCAATTGCGCGGCAAGAATTTCATGGCCATGGTTCAGGCAGCCGGCCAGCAACAGGGTTTTGTCGAAAAACTGGCGAATCTCGGCGATCAGCGAAAACGGGCTCCAGGTCCCGGCGTGTCCACCGGCGCCCGCAGCCACGGCGATCAAGCCGTCCACACCGGCTTCGGCAGCTTTTTCCGCGTGGCGGCGCGTCGTTACATCGTGAAACACCAAGCCGCCATAGCTGTGCACGGCGTCGACCAATTCCTTCACGGCGCCGAGGCTGGTGATCACGATCGGTACTTTGTGTTCGATGCAGATCGCCAGATCCGCCTGCAATCGCGGGTTGCTGTTGTGGACGATCAGGTTCACTGCATAAGGCGCGGGGTTTTCCAGTTTCGCCAGCCCTGCTTCGATTTCTTCCAGCCAGGCCTTGAAACCACTGCTCTCACGTTGGTTCAGCGCAGGAAAGCTGCCCACCACGCCATTGCGGCAGCAGGCGAGCACCAGCTCAGGATTTGAAATCAGAAACATCGGCGCTGCTACAACGGGCAGACGCAAACGTTGTTCGAGCAAAGCGGGCAGCGACATTGGAAGTACCCCGGGTGAATGATGCTGGTTGGATTAAAACGGCCGAACGACGACCAGAATTACGATCGCCAGCAATATCAGAACCGGCACTTCATTGAACCAGCGATAAAAGACATGGCTGCGGGTGTTTTCGCCACGGGCAAAACGTTTTACCTGTGCGCCGCACATGTGGTGGTAGCCGATCAGAATCACCACCAGGGTCAATTTGGCATGCATCCATGCACCTTGGGTGAAGTAGGCGCTTGGGTTGAGACTGATCAGCCAGATGCCGAACACCAGGGTGGCGATCATCGCCGGGCCCATGATGCCCCGGTACAGCTTGCGCTCCATGATACTGAAGCGTTCCTTGCTGACGGTGTCTTCGCTTTGGGCGTGATAGACAAACAGGCGCGGCAGATAAAACAGGCCGGCAAACCAGCAGACCATGCTGACGATATGAAGCGCTTTGAGCCACAGATAAAGCATTTTTAGTTATTCCAAGGTTCACGGTAGCGAAGATAGTAGGGGGTAGAGCGTCCGCACGTCACCTTGACGGTTGTCGCAGGGCCGCGCGGCCCCTATTATCGACGGCTTTCCAGTGGGTTCGTTGAGGGCAGGTTTATGGTCAAGGTCGGTATCGTCGGCGGCACGGGTTACACCGGTGTCGAACTGCTGCGTCTGTTGGCACAGCATCCGCTAGCTGAAGTGGTAGTGATCACTTCCCGATCCGAGGCCGGCCTGGCCGTGGCCGACATGTACCCGAACCTGCGAGGCCATTACGACGGCCTGGCTTTCAGCGTTCCGGACATCAAGACCCTCGGGGCTTGCGACGTGGTGTTCTTCGCCACGCCGCACGGTGTCGCCCATGCCTTGGCGGGTGAGTTGCTGGCTGCCGGGACCAAGGTCATCGATCTGTCGGCAGACTTCCGTCTGCAAGACGCCGATGAATGGGCCAAATGGTACGGTCAGCCGCACGGCGCGCCGGAACTGCTTGATGAGGCGGTCTATGGCCTGCCGGAAGTCAATCGCGAGCAAATCAAACAAGCACGCCTGATTGCTGTGCCGGGTTGCTACCCGACGGCCACGCAATTGGGATTCCTGCCATTGCTTGAAGCCGGTCTGGCAGATACCACTCGTTTGATTGCAGACTGCAAATCCGGCGTCAGCGGTGCCGGCCGTGGTGCTTCTGTAGGTTCGCTGTACTCCGAGACGTCGGAAAGCATGAAGGCTTACGCCGTCAAAGGGCACCGTCACTTGCCGGAAATCCGTCAGGGCCTGCGTCGTGCAGCGGGCAAGGACGTGGGGCTGACCTTCGTTCCGCACCTGACGCCAATGATTCGCGGCATCCACTCGACGCTCTACGCAACTGTTGTGGATCGCTCGGTGGATCTGCAAGCGTTGTTCGAAAAACGCTATGCCAATGAACCGTTCGTCGATGTGATGCCTGCCGGCAGCCATCCAGAAACCCGCAGCGTGCGCGGTGCCAACGTTTGCCGTATTGCCGTGCACCGTCCGCAGGATGGTGATCTGGTGGTGGTATTGTCGGTGATCGACAACCTGGTCAAAGGCGCGTCGGGTCAGGCGGTGCAGAACCTGAATATCCTGTTCGGCCTGGATGAGCGCTTGGGTCTGTCCCATGCGGGCATGCTGCCGTAAGGCTTTACCCCGCTCAGCAAAAAGGCCCGTCGAACGGGCCTTTTTGCATTTTGGTCTGACAATTGGATTGATTGATATACCGTAACAATAGTTGACCGATTTTCTGGGAGAAGCGGATAATGCGCGTCATCACGCATTATGGCGGCGTAACGCCGGGAGATAGTCAGCATGAGCGTCGAATCCTTCACCCCCACGGCTTTGCAATTCACCCACGGTGCCGCGCACAAGGTGAAGAGCCTGGTCGATGAAGAGGGGAATGATCGCTTGAAGCTGCGCGTATTCGTTACGGGCGGCGGTTGTTCAGGGTTTCAATACGGCTTCACCTTCGATGAAGAAGTGGCCGATGACGACACCATCGTCGAGCGCGAAGGCGTCAGTCTGGTGGTCGATCCGATGAGCTTCCAGTACCTGGCAGGTGCCGAAGTGGATTACCAGGAAGGTCTGGAAGGTTCGCGTTTCGTGATCAAGAACCCGAACGCTACCACCACGTGTGGCTGCGGCTCTTCGTTCTCGATCTGATCGCACCCTCACCGTATTACCAAGCGCCGCAAGGTCTCAGGACCCTGCGGCGTTTTGCTGTCAGGGGTTCAGGCTCAGGCGGGGTAGATGGCGCCGAGTACGCGCAGGCCGCGGGCACCGGTGACACTCGGACGGTTGGCTGCGATACCTTCCAGGCAGCAATGAGCCAGCCAGGCGAAGGCCATGGCTTCGACCCAGTCCGGGTCTACACCATACGCAGCGGTGCTGCTGACTTTCGCATTCGGCAACAGGCTGGCCAAGCGGCGCATCAATGTGCTGTTGTGCGCGCCGCCACCACAGACAAGCAGCTCATCAGTATCCGATTGGGCGCTTTGCAATGACTCGATAATGGTCAGCGCAGTCAGCTCAAGCAACGTGGCCTGTACGTCTTCGGCAGCGAAGGTCGGTAGCTGCGACAGATGCTGCATCAGCCACGGCAGATTGAACACTTCGCGGCCAGTGCTCTTCGGGCCTTGAGTCACAAAGAACGGATCGCTGAGCAACTCGTTCAACAGGACTGATTCGACTTTGCCGCTGGCAGCCCAATGGCCGTCACGATCAAAGTTGTCGCCGCGTTGCTGGTGAATCCAGGCATCCAGCAGGACATTCCCGGGGCCGCAGTCAAACCCGGCAACAGGCTTGCCGGGTTCGATCAGGCTGAGGTTGCTGAACCCGCCGACGTTCAATACCGCGCGGTTGCCAGGCCGTTCTTCAAACAGGGCTTCGTGAAAGGCTGGAACCAGTGGCGCACCTTGTCCGCCAGCGGCTACATCGCGGCTGCGGAAATCGCTGACCACGGTGATGCCGGTCAGCTCGGTGAGTAAGGCAGGGTTACCGATTTGCACCGTGAACCCGCGCGCCGGCTCGTGGCGAATGGTCTGGCCATGGCTGCCAATCGCGCGAATGTCGTCGGGTTTCAGGTTTTGTTGGTCGAGGAGGGTGTGAATGCCCTGTGCGGCCAGTTTCACCCAGTTCTGCTGGGCAATGGCGGAGCGGGCAATCTCGTCCGGGCCGCTGGCGCACAAGCCAAGCAGCTCGGCGCGCAGGGAATCAGGCATAGGGATGTAATGGGTGGCGATCAGCCTGATCGCCGGGGTTTGCTCGATCAACGCAATGTCCAGGCCATCAAGGCTGGTCCCGGACATCACACCTATATAGAGCGCCATGACTTAGCGTTTCGAAGCCAGCTGAGTGGTTTTCTCTTGATCCATGCGCGCCATCAGCGGTTGGCTTTGCGCGAGGAAGCGTGAGCGTTCAGCTTTGGAGATCGGATCGGCCATCGCCACCTTCTGACCCAGCGGATCGACGTGCACGCCATTGACCTGGAACTCGTAGTGCAAGTGCGGGCCGGTGGAGAGGCCGGTGGTGCCGATGTAACCGATCACCTGACCTTGCTTGACGCTGCCGCCAGTCTTGATGCCTTTGGCGAAGCCCTGCATATGACCGTACAGCGTACGGTAGGTATTACCGTGCTGGATGATCACGGTGTTGCCATAACCGCCACGACGACCCGCCAACAATACCTTGCCGTCACCGGCAGCCTTGATCGGCGTACCGCGTGGTGCCGCGTAATCGACACCTTTGTGGGCGCGGATCTTGTTCAGGATCGGGTGCTTGCGGCCCATGGAGAATTTCGAGCTGATGCGGGCGAAGTCTACCGGGGTGCGGATAAACGCCTTGCGCATGCTGTTGCCGTCAGCCGTGTAGTAGCTGCTGTTGCCTTGTTTGTTGGTGTAGCGCACCGCGGTATAAGTCTTGCCGCGGTTGGTGAAGCGTGCGGAGAGGATCGGGCCGTTGCCGACAGCTTTGCCATTGACGACCTTCTGCTCGTAAATCACATCAAACTCGTCACCCTGGCGAATATCCTGGGCGAAGTCGACGTCATAGCCAAACACACTGGCCATATCCATGGTCAGGCTGTGGGACAAACCGGCTCGGGCGGCAGATTGCGACAGCGAGCTGTTGATCACGCCATGAACATAGGCGGAGCGAACTGTAGGCTTGGCGGTAATGCGATTGAACGTATAACCCTTGTCATTCTTGGTCAGGCTGATGCTTTCCGTGTCGCTGACTTTGCTGTGCAAATTGGTCAGCTGGCCATCAGGGCTCAGTTCGAACTCAAGCTTCTGGCCATGTTTGAGCTGGCTGAACTGCTTGGCCTGCTTGTCGCTGGCCAGTACTTCATGCACCGAAGTGGCCGGAAGACCGACTTTCTCGAACAAAGTCGAGAGAGTGTCGCCTTTGCTGACAATCACTTCCTTATGACCTGGCGCCTTCTTCTCTTCGACGACTGGCGCGGGAGCAGGGGTGGGGGCGGCCTGGGCGGTTTCCTGAGTCTCTTCGGCGCTGTTTTCGATCTGCGCGAAGGGGGAGGCTGCCGGCTCATTTGTGGCTTGGACGGTGTCGGCGGCGTCTTGATCTTGTGTCAGTTGTTCTGCGGGGCTTTCCAGTTCAAGACTCAGGGTCGTCTTTTTGGCTTCAACATCACTGGAAGGGAATACCAGAAGCGCCAGGCTGAGAAGGGCGGCGATGCCACTTGCTGCGAGCAAGTGAGTCTTCGGGTAAAGCGGCGGCGCTTTAGACGGTTCTGTGGTCATAGGTAGTTTTGACTTTGAAAAGATGAATTGGAAAAGATGAATGACATGATGAAGACGAAATAACTGTATAAAATATAACCAAATCATCTCTTAAGCAAGTCTGCGAGCGCTCTGTCTGTGGATTGGCGTCCGCGCGCCGGGCAAAACTTGTATTTGGTGCGCGATCTTGTATGGTTGTTCCCCTTTGAATCTGAGCCTTGCGGGTCTGTTATGAAGTCGGTTGAAGAGCAGCTAGCGCTGATCAAACGTGGTGCAGAAGAACTGTTGGTCGAGTCCGAGCTGATCGAGAAACTCAAGCGTGGCCAGCCGCTGCGTATTAAGGCAGGCTTCGATCCGACCGCGCCGGATTTGCACCTGGGTCACACCGTGCTTATTAATAAGCTGCGTCAGTTCCAGGATCTGGGGCACCAGGTGATCTTCCTTATAGGTGACTTCACCGGGATGATCGGTGATCCGAGCGGCAAGAGCGCGACACGTCCTCCGCTCACCCGTGAGCAGGTTCTCGAGAATGCCGAGACCTACAAGACTCAAGTCTTCAAGATTCTTGATCCGGCCAAGACCGAAGTGGCGTTCAACTCCACCTGGATGGATCAGATGGGGCCGGCCGACTTTATTCGTCTGACTTCGCAATACACCGTGGCTCGCATGCTCGAGCGCGACGATTTCGACAAGCGCTACACGACCAATCAGCCAATCGCCATCCATGAGTTCCTCTATCCGCTGGTTCAGGGTTATGACTCGGTCGCGTTGCGCGCGGATGTCGAGCTGGGTGGTACCGATCAGAAGTTCAACCTGCTGATGGGGCGCGAGCTGCAGCGTAGTTATGGTCAGGAGGCTCAATGCATTCTGACCATGCCGTTGCTCGAAGGTCTGGATGGCGTGAAGAAGATGTCCAAGTCGCTGGGCAACTACGTCGGTATCCAGGAGGCGCCAGGTGTCATGTACGGCAAGCTGGTCTCTATTCCGGATGTGCTGATGTGGCGTTACTTCGAATTGCTCAGCTTCCGCTCCATGGAAGAGATCAATACTTTGCGGGCTGACGTCGAGGCGGGTGCGAATCCGCGTGACATCAAGATCAAGCTGGCCGAAGAGATAGTTGCGCGCTTCCATGGTGAAGAGGCTGCGGCCAATGCTCATCGTGCGGCGGGCAACCGTATGAAAGACGGTGAGCTGCCGGATGATCTGCCAGAGATCGAATTGACTGCCGCCGAGGATATGCCGATCGCTGCGGTCCTTAATAAAGCAGGGTTGGTGAAGAACTCCGCAGTGGCGCGCGACCTTCTAGGTTCTGGTGGTGTGCGTATAGATGGTGAGGTTGTCGATCGCACCTTTATATACGTACTGGGTGCGACCCATGTTTGCCAGGCCGGGAAGAAGGCATTTGCGCGTATTACGCTCAAATCCGAATAAAGCTGCAATCAGGGGTTGACGGCAGATTCTGGAAGTCTATAATTCGCCCCACTTCCGGCGCAGTCGAAACGGAAAACTCCTTGGTAAACAAAGAGTTACGCAGTTTTCGGCAGCGGTTACGCTTCAGTTCATCGAAGCCAGAAGGAGTTGGTAAGGCAGTGTGTTTTCGCCTTATTGACGGTTCGATCATCTCGGTCGAAAGCGGAGAAAAAGAGGTGTTGACAGCAGCGAGTAACGCTGTAGAATTCGCCTCCCGCTAACGAGAGATCGGAAGCGCAAGTGGTTGAAGTTGTTAAAGATTTCCAAGCGAAACTTTGAAAACTTCTGAAAATAACCGCTTGACAGCAACAGAGGCTGCTGTAGAATGCGCGCCTCGGTTGAGACGAAAGATCTTAACCAACCGCTCTTTAACAACTGAATCAAGCAATTCGTGTGGGTGCTTGTGGA